>NZ_JBFEFW010000036.1:0-58605 GCF_047229145.1 Brevibacillus jepli | reverse complement strand
ACCCCTCCGGTCAACAGTGTTTAGTACATGATATCATGTACTCTTTTTTTACTGTCTACCATGAAGGGATAATACCAAGTCTACTGATTCAATCACCCTTAATTTTCCAGATGGTTTTTCAACCATGACATTTGTCATGTCCTCGACTTGACGTTTATGACTACAGCGGTCAGATGCTATTTTCTACAATAAAGATAGAATATTGCGTCCGGCGAATTCACATGTCCCTGTGCGCATCAATCGAGGAGGAAACAATTGATGCATCAAGCCAACATTGCCCAATTGAAAAAGAATGTTGCCCCCTTTGAAAAAGCAGACTTGAAAAAGAGTATCCGTCAGCTAATCAATACGTTAGTTCCGCTGATTGTACTCTGGTACGCTGCTTATCTCAGTCTGTCTGTGTCCTATTGGCTCACGCTGCCTATCGTCATCGTCGCAGCTGGCTTTGTCATCCGTACCTTCATCATTTGCCACGATTGCTGCCACCAATCCTTTTTCAAAAATCGTCTGGCGAATGACATCGTTGGTACGATTACCGGTGTGCTGACCCTCGTCCCCTATGAACAATGGAAAAACAGTCACAATATTCATCATGCAACGAGCAGCAACCTCGACAAACGAGGCGTAGGCGATCTGTGGATGATGACTGTCAATGAATATCTCGAGGCTTCAACCTGGCGTAAAATCGCTTATCGGCTGTATCGCAATCCGATCGTCATGTTTGGTTTGGGTCCTATTTTTGTCTTTTTGCTCCAATATCGTTTTAATGTAAAGCGAGCTCGCCGCAAAGAGCGGTTGAATACGTATTTGACGAATGTGCTGCTGGTCGGTCTTTATGCACTGTTGATCTGGGCGGTTGGCTGGCAAGCATTCCTGCTGATCCAAGGTCCGATCTTTTTCGTCTCCGGCTTGTTTGGGATTTGGCTGTTTTATGTGCAGCATACGTATGAGGATTCGTACTTTGAGAATGATGAAGATTGGAGCTACGTGAAGGCCGCTGTAGAAGGAAGCTCCTACTACAAGCTGCCGAAGGTCTTGCAGTGGATCACAGGCAATATTGGCTTTCATCACGTGCATCACTTAAGCCCACGCGTACCGAATTACAACCTGGAAAAAGCACATAACGATACACCGCCACTTCAGATGGCGACAACGATTACACTGGCGTCCAGCTTGCAGTGCCTGCGTTTTCATTTGTGGGATGAGAGCAACAAGCGTTTTGTGAGCTTCAGAGGCATCAAGCGGTTGGCTGCTGCTCAATCGGAAGCGCTCATGGATGCACTCCAAGGCTCCAAACCGAGTCTGGAAGGAAAATAAGCCTGCCATAAACCTTTGAATTCCGATACACTTGAGATAGTGGCGAAGAAAAGGTGGGCAAGCATGCAGAAGCAGAAGTGGTATCACATTCTTCAAAAAAATACGGGCTTGAGCCCTTATGTGTGGGTTGTCTTCTACATCCTGCCATTCTATTTCATCTTCCGATCCTCTTCGACGTACGAAGCCGTGATCGGAATTATCATGATCATTCTGTTTTTCATTTGTTATGTGTTCTCTTTTCTGTCAAAAGGCTGGCTGGTGTATTTCTGGACGAGTGTGCAGATCGTAATATCTGTCGCTATGACCTTGATGTTCGGCTACGTGTATTTCTCGCTCTTCCTGGCGTTTTTTATCGGAAATATCCAGAACAAGATTGGCTTCGTCACGTTATATACGGTTCATTTGATTAGTACCATCGTATCGGTGAACATCGGTTTTTTCACGAAAAACGCGCAATTGATTGGTCAGCTTCCGTTTGTGCTGGTCAGTATGATTGCAGTCATTCTGTTACCGGTGACGACGTACAACTGGAATAAGCGTGAAAAGCTGCAGGGAGAGCTGGAGCATGCGAACAAGCGAATTTCGGAGCTGGTCAAGCTCGAGGAACGCCAGCGCATTGCCCGTGACTTGCACGATACGCTGGGTCAGAAGCTGTCTCTGATTGGGTTGAAAAGCGATTTGGCCAACAAGCTGATCAGCAAAAACCCTGCTCTGGCGAGAACGGAGATAGAGGAAATCAGGCAAACCGCGCGAATCGCTTTAAAAGAAGTACGGGAAATGGTCACGCAGATGCGTGGGACGCGGCTAGAGGATGAGATGTTTCGGATCAAGCAAATTGTCAAGGCAGCCGAAATTGAATTCGTGCTGGAAGGCGACACGAATCTGACCAACACTTCGCTTATGACGGAAAACGTGTTGTGCATGTGCCTGAAGGAAGCGGTTAACAACATCGTGAAGCATAGCAATGCCACCGACTGTTCCATCGTTATCGAGCCTACTCGTACCGATCTCGTCGTACGCGTTACGGACAACGGCATCGGGATGGCGGAGGAATTGGTCTATCGAGGTAATGGTTTGCGCGGGATGAAGGAGCGGCTGGAATTTGTTAATGGAAGCATGGAAATCCAGTCCTCGGAGTCTGGAACACAGCTGGTGATTCGAGTACCCAACGTCTTCAAACAACCGGAACAGGAGGCGGGAGGATGATTCGCATTGTAATTGCAGAGGATCAGCGGATGCTCTTGGGCGCTCTTGCTTCGCTGCTCGATTTGGAAGAGGATATGAAGGTCGTCGGGCGAGCGAGCAATGGCGAGGATGCCGTCAAGCTGGTGCATCAGCATCAACCCGACATTTGCATCATGGATATCGAAATGCCGGTCAAAAGCGGATTAGACGCTGCCGAGGAATTGAAAGGCAGCGGCTGCAAGGTGATGATTCTCACAACCTTTGCCCGCCCAGGTTACTTCGAACGAGCACTGAAGGCAGGGGCAAACGGCTACTTGCTCAAGGACAGCCCGAGCGAAGAGCTGGCTAGCTCGATTCGCAGCATTATGGCAGGGCGGCGGATCTATGCACCTGAGCTGGTGGATGAGGCATACGGCCAGGAGAATCCGTTGACGGAGCGGGAAAAGGAAGTCCTGCTGTTGATCGCAGACGGGAAGAACACCAAACAGATTGCCAGCCAGCTGTACATTACGACAGGGACTGTACGCAACTACATCTCCGTCATTCTAGATAAGCTCGGTGTAAGCAATCGAATTGAAGCGATTATGCATTCCAAGGAAAAAGGCTGGTTTAAGTAGAGACCGGTTGGAGGAGGCCCTTTCTGTTTTGGCAGGAAGGGCTTCGCTTTGAAAATATAGGGACGAAAGTGGAGTGGCTTGAAAGAGTACCAAGCATGACGTTTCGTTTTTACAAGAAGATTATGACTCTCAAATAAGCAAGTTAAGCTCAACTATGATAATGTAGGTAGCTGTTTATCTATATTTTTCAAGAACAAGAAGATTTCTCGACGTAACTCCATATAGTGATCAAACAACATAATGTGCTTTGTACCAGGTATGATTACAGATTTGCTTAGTGGATGAGCATTCTTTAGTACTTCAGCGATAAATTAGTTTTTTTCATCAAAGTTCCGGTGAATGGCTGCAGGGAGAAAAAGTATGGGACATGAAAGCTTTTCGTATAAGCGTTCAAGTTTTAGATCGTACAATGATCCCATGATTTGAATGAATGTTTCATTGGTGGTGTAGGGGGATAGTTGACCATCTTTTTGTTCACGCATAGAGTTGGCCCAGCCATCAGTGACTGCCTTTTCAATTACGCGGTTCCAAGGGCTTCTGCGTGCTTTCTCGTAATGAATGTAGTCTTCAGCCGATGAGAAAACAATGTCAGGTTCGCGTAGTTTCTCAAGAAATATTTCCTTTTTGTCTGCAAATTTACCATTGGTGCCTGAGTGATTTTGCATTGCTCCATCGGAATGGACAATCGATAACACGCGGGTAGGATATTTGGCGGCAAAGTAAGTAGCAACGTAACAACCGAGGGAACTTCCTACAAGATGGACGACACCAAAATTAAGCTCATCTAGAACACCTAATAAATCATTTGCAAAAGTAGAAATCTCGTAGTCAGTTTCAGGTTGATCCGATTCTCCATGTCCACGCAAATCGATGGCAATTGCAGTGTAATGGTTTAAAAAGTAAGGTATTACCCCATTCCAAACCGCAGCATTACCGCGGATAAAGTGGAGAAAGATAACTGGAATCCCGGAATCACTATATTGGTGAACCATTATCTTAATGCCGTTGGTATGTACGCTAAATTTTTTCATGATAACTCCTCATGATAAATAATTGAATTGGTGATCAGCAAAATTTCGAAGTTCAAACTTCCTACCAAGCAGCACAGATCGCATGAGTATTTGGAGTTATATTACAACATTAACCAGTAAAATTACATCTCTGTCATTCGCGAAAAGCTCAGGTGGCGGAGCAATGCTAAATATCTTCATCAAAAAATGTTGATTTATCGATTGCATCTTTTTGGGAAACGTGCTTATAATCAATACATCAAAAAAAATTGATGAACGAGGGTATGATCCATGAACGATATGAAACAACAGTTGGAGCAATATGAGAAGAAATTTAAAGCTCTTGCCGATCAGAAACGACTAGAAATTATGTATGAGCTTTGTCAGAGAGGTAAGACATGTGTATGTGACCTGACTGAGGTTTTTGACATGCCACAATCCAAGCTATCGTATCATCTCAAGATTTTGTTGGACGCGAACCTGGTTATAAAAGAAACAAAAGGTACTTGGAGTTATTACGACTTGAACGACAGCGAAGTGAATCAACTGTTATCAGAAGAGCTTTGTTGTATTTTCAGGAAAACAGGTAAAGGTAGCTGCTGTTAATTTTTTTTAAACCTTACATCAATTTTTTTTGATTAATACTACTTAATTTAAGGGAGGAATATGAAATGAAATATGTTCACGTTGGGATTAACGTTACGAACCTGGAGAAATCGATTGAATTCTATCAAAAGGTATTTGGGGTAGAACCAGTAAAGGTAAAGACAAACTATGCAAAGTTCTTGCTAGAGAGTCCGGGGCTTAACTTCACGTTGAATGTTCGGGACGCTGTTAGTGGGAATCAAGTCAACCATTTTGGATTCCAGGTTGAAAGTGGAGAGGAAGTCGTTGCTCATAAGGAAAGGCTAGAAAAAGAAGGCTTTTTCGCACGAGATGAGATGGATACGACATGTTGTTATGCTGTGCAGGATAAATTTTGGGTGACAGATCCAGACGGGAATGAATGGGAATTTTTTTACACCAAGTCTGACAGTGACGTTCATAAAAAAGAATCCACATCTTGCTGCCAAGCCTCCAATACAGTAGCAAGCACGTCTTGCTGTTAAGACCTGGGGAGCATATCATGAAACAACTATCATTTCTAGATCGCTTCTTGACCCTTTGGATCTTCCTTGCCATGGTTATCGGAATTACGGTAGGAACTCTCTTTCCGGCCTTCACCAGTGGATTGAATAGCTTACAAATGGGTACAACATCCATCCCTCTTGCCATTGGATTAATTCTGATGATGTACCCCCCTCTGGCAAAAGTTCGTTATGAAGAGATGGGACGCGTATTTCAAGATCGTAAGGTTCTTTTGCTGTCCCTTATTCAAAACTGGGTGATTGGTCCGGTTTTGATGTTTGTGTTAGCCATCGTTTTCTTGCCAGATAAGCCGGAATATATGGTTGGGCTCATTTTGATTGGATTGGCACGCTGTATTGCGATGGTGATTGTGTGGAATGACCTTGCAAAAGGAGATACAGAGTATGCAGCAGGACTCGTAGCATTCAATTCTTTGTTTCAGATGCTTTTCTTTTCGGTTTATGCCTATGTGTTTGTCACGATTATTCCGGCATGGCTGGGCATTCTGGGAGCAGTTGTTGACATTACAATGGCCGAAGTAGCCAAATCAGTGTTCATCTATCTTGGTATTCCATTTCTTGCAGGGATGCTGACGCGTTTTACTTTGGTGAAAGCAAAAGGCAGGCAGTGGTATGAGAACGTGTTTATCCCCAAAATTAGCCCTGTGACATTGATAGCGTTACTTTTTACAATCGTCGTCATGTTCTCCACACAAGGAGAAAGCATTGTGAGTGTACCATTGGATGTAGTTCGCATCGCGATACCACTTCTCATCTATTTCCTTGTCATGTTCTTTATTTCTTTCTTCATGGGTAAGAAGATTGGGGCTAACTATCCAGTTACAACAACCCTTGCATTTACGGCAGGTAGTAATAACTTTGAGTTGGCAATCGCTGTGGCAGTCGGTGTTTTTGGGATTCATTCGGGTGCTGCCTTCGCAGCTGTTATCGGTCCTCTTGTTGAAGTCCCTGTTATGATCGCATTAGTTAACGTGGCATTATGGTTCAAACGGAAGTATTTTGCTAACTCAATATCGTAATGGAAAAGGTGAGTTTATCATGGAAAACAAAAAGACCATTTACTTCTTATGCACAGGGAATTCTTGCCGCAGCCAAATGGCGGAAGCGTGGGGAAAGAAATATTTAGGTGACGCGTGGAATGTGTTTTCTGCGGGGATAGAAGCGCATGGTGTCAATCCAAATGCCGTTCGAGCGATGCAAGAAGTGGGAATAGACATTTCCAAACAAACATCTGACGTCATAGATCCTGATATTCTAAACAAAGCAGATCTGGTCGTGACACTTTGCAGTCATGCAGATTCCGTTTGCCCAACCACACCGCCTCATGTAAGACGCGTTCATTGGGGATTTGACGATCCCGCAGGAAAGGAATGGTCTGAGTTTCAAAGGGTGCGAGATGAAATTGGCGCACGTATTAAAACGTATAAGGAAACTGGGGAGTAGTTCCTTGTTCATTAGAAAAAGGAGTGTCGCTGTACAGCATTGGAGGCTGTCGGCTGACACTCCTTTTCTTATTTCTCCAACGAATAAAAACAGTCGTTCACCATCTTACCTGCAATTTCAGTGCTTTCGGGAACGATTTTATCTAGCCTCATTCCAGCCTTCTCCAAAACACGGCGTGAAGCCACATGTTCTTCGGAACAAACAGCCGTAAATTTTTTGAATCCAAAAGTATCCACAGCGAAATCAAATACGCGTCCGATTGCTTCCGTAGCATAGCCCTTGCCTTTGTATCCTTCCAGTATGATGAAGCCTACTTCCGCAGTGAGCTGTTCTCGGTTACGAGTGCAGATGCTAATCAAGCCAACGTCGTTACCGGAGGCTGTTTCGCGTATGATCCAGGTTAGCCAATGGGAGGATTCGAGGCTCCACGGAGCGAGTTCCTTGTCAAAGTTACGGCGGGTATCCTCATCGCTCATGGTCGCTCCGATATGCTGCATAAGTGTCGGGTCGGAATAGATGGAGCGAATCAGCTCCCAATCGTGTAAGGCCACTTTGGTGAGAGTCAGGCGCGGACTGAGGATTTGATTGTTCATGACATTCTCCTTTGGAGATAGTTGTGGAAAGTATCATCATTGTACCAAAGAATGTACTTCCATATTAAGGAGAATTTCGGATGAAAAAAAGGCTGCCGACTTTCTCGACAGCTTAAAGAGTAATTTGAACCAGCTATAATTAAGCTATTGACTGTAGATTCTTCTAAGCTCATTCATGTCATTTTGCGTGGGAGCTGTGATCCGAGTTAACCAGGAATTGTTCATGATCGAATGATCCGACCGATGATTTAGTCGCAATACATGTCCAATTTCATGAGTAGCCAAGGCCTCTAAATAAGCAGCGTTTCTGTTACTTACTCTGTTCCATTGGATAACTGTGCCTCCGGTAACTCTTGAACCGTTAGATTGCCACCATCCAAATCCATCATAACCTCTAGCATAACCTTCCCCTAAGGTAATGGGAGCATTTTGTGTTGGTGTTAATAAAACAATGCCTGTATGGTTCCAGTTTTGTATCGCATTTTCATAGGCCTGTCTAAGAGCAGGGATGTTTGTGGTAATGGTTACTTGGTACGAAACCAAGGGCTTATTTTGATCGATTTCAGGTGGGTTTCCATTAATAAAGGCAGAGGCAACATAGTATTTCACGCCGTTTTTCTCGTAGAAGAACCATCTATTATCAGGGGAGCTTGTCCAATAGTCATTGAGTGAGGTACCTCGGGTCCAACCAGAAAATTGTACACGGGTATTTGGTTGAAGCTTGTCGAGGATAGCAGCAGAAGTAGACGGTCCGGAACGGATATTGACAGGGATGGGAGCGGATACACCGCTGAAATCTACTTTATATTCGGATTGTTCCTGTGCGTTTGTCGGAGTGACAAAGTATCCATTTACAAGAGTGACAAGAGCAATTGTAAAGAATAATAGTTTACGGAAAATTTTTTCTAACATCGTGGGGCTCCTTTCCAAACGGGATTTTTTGTTTTCCCAGTACAGTTCTCTGTGAACCTCCTTTTGAAATGATTTTCTCTTTTAAGTTGTTTGAAAATGTTTGTCTAATGGTAAAATGAATATCCAATATTTTCAAGTGAATTACAAAATTTTTACAATAATTTACACAAAATGACTACTCTTGCCAAAACATATAGTAGTTTTTTACCGAAAATTTATGGGGATGTTGATCGAAAAGGTCCAATAAAAAAGCCTGCCTCTTTTCAGAAAGGGTAGGGGCTGGGGGGCAAGAGACTGCGTAACATAGCAATCCATAAGAAATGCGATTGGACCGGATCAGATAGAATGAAATTGTGATTGTGCAAGACAACTACAAAGGAGGGGAAAAATGTTTTGAAAACAACTCAATCAAAAGACGGTACTACGTTAGCTTATGATGTCTATGGGAGCGGACCTGCACTCCTATTCATAACAGGAGCCACTTGCTTTCGCTCATTTGAACCGGTCTTGCATGATGCTCAAGTACTCGCGGAACAATTTACCGTTTATAATTATGACCGTCGAGGGCGTGGTGATAGCGGCAACACACTGCCTTATGCGATAGAGCGTGAAATCGAAGACATTGAAGCCTTGATCGATGCGGCTGGGGGCACGGCTTATTTATACGGACATTCTTCAGGGGCGATTCTAGCACTAAACGCAGCCATGCAGCTGGATGCCAAAGTGAGCAAACTGGTTATGTATGACCCGTCCTACGCCAATAACGAGGCGGACCTGAAAGAATTCAACGAGCTGAGCCAGGCCCTGTACAAATTGCTTGAAGGTGGTAAAAATGCCGATGCGATCAGTCTCTTTTTGGAAGGTATCGGCATTCCTAAAGAGGTGGTTCACTATATGCAGCAATCACCCCAATGGGAAAGCATGGCGGCACTCGCACCGACTCTTGCCTACGACATCACCCTGGCCAGTAGCCTCCCGCCTATTGAACATGCTCGCAAACTGCGTACGCCTACTCAGATTATTGTGGGCGAAGCAAGTCCTGCCTCCTTGCACGATGTTGCGAGCCAATTGAGCCAAGCCATTCCCGATGCGCAGTACAAACTACTTGAAGGGCAAGACCATATGCCTGACCCTACTGTACTACTGCCTGTAATCACCAGTTTTCTTCGAGATAAAAATGGATCTCGATAAAGCTTTCACAGCGACAATTACGAAGGATGCGGGGAAAAGCGGCTGGACTTGTGTTGTGTGGCCAGAGTCGGTCCGTTTCTTTGGGACTGGCAAACCGGTTAAAGTAATCGGCACGGTAGATGGCCACGATTTCCAAGCGACTTTCTTGCCTTTGGGTGACGGTACGCATATGCTGCCTCTTAGAGCGGCAGTCATGACGAAGATCAAAAAACAGGTAGGCGAGCAGGTAGAGGTTCACTTAAGAGAAAGACTATAGCTAACTCAATCACAATGCCCCCTTCATAAGGGGGATTATTCATTTCAGGAGAGAATGGCGTGAATTTTTCCGAATAATCTGGACGAAAAAGAGGGTGTGTGCTACAAATAAAGCTAAGTTGAATTTATAAAGCCATTGGAGAAATTAACGTGAAGTGGCAAAGGTGAACGAAGGAGAGACGAGAATGGCAAATGATGAATATGCAATTGGGCTGGATCTGGGTGGGACCAAAATCTTGACAGGTCTGGTTGATCGTGGCGGCAGGATAATCGCACAAAAGCAGCTGCCCACCTTCGCGGAAGAAGGAGAAAAGGCAGTGATCGAAAGGGTGCTGTCTGCTATTCATGATGTCCTGTCGGCAAGCGGCATCGATCCGCGAAAAGTACGCGGCGTAGGTATTGCCTCCGCTGGCGTGATTAACAGCGAGAGAAGTGAAGTGGTATTCGCGAGCAATTTGGGCTGGCGGAATGTACCGATTGGGACTCTGATTGAGCAAAGGTTCGGACTGCCCGTTCGGTTGTTCAATGACGCGAATGCAGCGGCAATCGCGGAATGGCTCTGGGGCGCTGGAGCCGGCACGCAAAATATGATCTATGTCACCGTCAGCACGGGCGTAGGAGCAGGAGTGATCAGCGGCGGTCGATTAATCTGCGGTCGGGATGGGAGTGCGGGTGAGTTCGGCCATATCTCGATCGATTGGAACGGACCGTCATGCAGCTGTGGCAATCGTGGGTGCCTGGAAAATTACGCTTCGGGAACTGCCATTGAAAACGCTGCTCGTCACAAGCTGACAACCACAAATGACCCAGTGACGGCCAAATCAATCAGTGAGGCTGCGCTTGCAGGAGATCCTTTTTCCGAGCAAATCATCAAGCAAGCAGGGTTTTACTTAGGTGTCGGAGCAGCCAATCTGATTTATTTATTTAATCCGGAGGTAATCGTCTTCGGAGGTGGAGTAATGAACGCGTCTACCATACTCATGCCGGAAATCAAGAAGAGCATGAGGGATAGATGCATCCCTGGATTGGCGCAGGACGTACGTGTCGTTCTTAGTCAGATTGGGGTGGAAGCTGGAGTGATGGGAGCAGCAGGGGGAATTCACCAAGCTTTTCACTAGAACGCGGTCGCTCCTTCATGACCAGGGCTCGGTAGAGATTTTCTTATCAAAATCTGTATTGCAAAAATTAACACAATTTTGTATCATCTTATTAATTACTCCACTGAAAAAACTAATTAACGAATGAGAAGCAAGGAGGAAGACAACATCATGGCAAAAGTGAGAATTGCGGTGATCGGTGCAGGCTCCATTTCAGACATGCACTTGCAATCGTACCAGCAGAACGAGCGCACAGAAATTCGTGCCGTCGTCGACTTCAACGAGGAGCGAGCTCGGGAAAAAGCAGAAAAGTACGGAGCTGAGGTGTACTACAGCAAGCTTGAGGATGTTTTCGCAGATGAACAGGTAGACGCTGTCAGCATTTGCACGTGGAACAACACACACGCAGATATTGCCATCGCTGCACTTCGAGCGGGTAAGCACGTCCTTTTGGAAAAGCCTTTGAGTACAACAGTTGAAAGCGCTCTCCTGATAGAAGAGGCCGTAAAAGAGAGCGGCAAGCTGCTCCAGGTGGGCTTTGTGCGAAGATACGATACGAATGCGCAATTGCTCAAGCAGTTTATCGATGCGGGTGAGCTGGGAGAAATCTATTACGCGAAGGCATCCTGTCTGCGCCGCTTGGGAAATCCCGGAGGCTGGTTCGCTGACAAGGACAGATCAGGCGGAGGACCACTGATTGATCTCGGCGTGCATGTCATTGATCTGTGCTGGTACTTGATGGGCTGCCCAAAAGTGACGACTGTCAGCGGCAATACATACAACAAGCTTGGCAATCGCGCCAACGTCCAAAATCTTTCCTTTTACAAAGCAGCTGACTATGACCCTTCCAAAAACACCGTTGAGGATATGGCCAATGCACTCATTCGCTTTGAAAACGGAGCGTCGCTTTTCGTAGATGTGAGCTATACGCTGCATGCGAAAAAAGACGAGCTGGCCGTCAAGCTCTACGGAGACAAGGGAGGCGCCGAGGTGGAGCCAGAGCTGTCCATCATTACGGAAAAGCATGACACCATCCTGAATGTCAGCCCGCAAATGGATAAATTATCGTTTGATTTCAAGCGAGGCTTCCAAAACGAGATCGACCACTTCATCGCCTGCATTTTAGGAGAAAAAGAGACGCTCAGCCCTGTGCAGGACGGCGTAGAGATGATGAAAATTTTGTGCGGTATTTACGAATCGGCTACGACCGGACGCGAAATCGTGTTCACCCGATAGTCGGTTCGCAAACCATGGACATCCAGATATCACCCATAGAGTAGATCAAGACAAGGGGGAAAAGAAAATGAAAAAAGCATCGTTTTTGCGAACAGCATCCGTCTTACTTTTTTCAGTGGCTTTACTTTTCGGATGTTCCAGTGGCGGTGGCAGTGGGACTCCGGCAGCTTCCAATGGGGGGGCAACCACAGGAGCACCGCAAAAGGATCAGATGGTGATCGCCGTAAATGAAAACTTCATCACGATGGACCCGCAAAATACAGGGGATGCACTGTCATCCGGGGTACAATCCGCGATGTTTGAAGGGCTTCTGATTTACGACAAGGATTTGAAGCTCATGCCAGGATTGGCGACTGAATATTCGGTGAATGAAGATGCGACGGAGTATACCTTCAAGCTCCGGCAAAACGTCAAGTTCCATGATGGTACACCATTCAATGCCGAAGCGGTCAAAATCAACTTCGACCGGATGAGCAACAAAGACAACAACCTGAGAGCTTATCGCAACTACAAATACATCAAGTCCACAGAGGTTGTCGACGAGCACACGGTGAAGGTGACGTTGAACCAGCCGTTCTCCGCGATGATCAACAAGTTCACGACCGGAATCATCAGCCCGGCGGCTCTGGAAAAGTACGGGAAAGACATTACGAAAAACCCGGTTGGTACAGGTCCATACAAATTCGTGGAATGGGTACAGGGTGACCATCTGACGGTAGAGCTGAATCCAGACCACTGGAACAAGGGCGCTGCCAAGGTAGGAAAAATCGTCTACAAGCCCGTTCCTGAAAACGGCTCCCGCGTAGCCATGCTGAAAACGGGAGAAGCCGATGTCATTTATCCGTTGCCTGAGCAGCAGGTAGAGACACTGAACGGAGCAGAGGGAGTAAAGGTAGAGCGCACACCTTCTACTATCACCCGCTATGTCTCGATCAACATGCTGAAAAAGCCGTTTGATGATCCGCGCGTTCGCCAAGCCATCAACCATGCAGTCGACAAGGACGCGTTCATTAAAGTCGTGAAATCCGGATATGGCGCACAGCTGGAATCCGTGATGTCTCCGACGATTGCCCACTACGCGAAGCAAGGCGCCTATGAGTACAACATCGAAAAGGCGAAGCAGCTTCTGAAGGAAGCAGGCTACGAGAACGGCTTCACGACCGACATCTGGGGCAATACGAACTCGGATACGATGAAGGGCATGCAATTCATTCAGCAGCAATTGAAGCAAGTCGGAATTACTGTCGAAGTGAAATCGATGGAAGAAGCGACGCTGTCAGATGAAATCTACGGCATCAAGTCGCCAGAAGAAGCGAAAATGAACATGTGGTACGTAAGCTGGTCTTCCGCAGATCCAGACAATGCGATGCGCTCGTTGTTCAGCAGCGAGAACTTCCCGCCAGCGGGAGCGAACACGGCTTTCTACAAAAACGACGTGGTAGACCAAAGCATCAAGGAAGCGACACAATCGTCAGACCAAGACAAGCAAAAGCAGCTGTATGGCGTCGTGCAAGAAAATGTATTTAAAGATGCACCTTGGATTTTCCTCGCAGTCGATGAAATCTTGTACGGAAAACGCGCTAACGTGAACGGCGTTTACATCACACCAAGTGGCGGCATCTATGTAAGAGAAGCGGCTTTCCAATAATACTTGAAGCAGCGTTCGGGCATCGTCTGCCGCTGGGCGCTGCTTTCCTTTTAGGAGGAACCGTAAAATGTTCCGTTATATCGTGAAGAGACTCATTGAGATCATCCCGATTATTTTTGTCGTGTCGTTGCTCATTTTCTTCTTTATTCATCTCGTACCAGGTGATCCTGTCCGTTTGGCGGCTGGAAAAGAAGCGACGTTGGAAGAAATCGAGCGGGTGCGTCAGGAGCTGGGCTTGGATAAACCATTGCTTACACAGTACGTCAACTACATGCAAAACCTGCTAACAGGTAATTTGGGACACTCCTTGAAGACGGGGCTTCCCATTAGTGATATGTTTGAGAACCGTTTTTCCGTAACGATGACGTTGACATTTATGAGCCTGGGCTGGGCCTTGGTGCTCGGACTTCTAATCGGTACGATCTCTGCTGTTTTCCGCAATAAATGGCCGGATTATGTAGGGATGCTGACGGCGATTTCCGGTATTTCCTTGCCTGGATTTTGGTTGGGGCTCATTCTCATACAAGTTTTTTCGGTCACGCTGGGCTGGTTTCCCACGGGTGGGGTCGAGAGCTGGAAAAGCTACGTGCTCCCCTCGTTAACCTTAGGGGCAGGAATCATGTCGATGCTGGCTCGTTTTACACGGTCATCACTGCTCGAAACATTAAAGGAAGATTTTATCCGTACAGGTCGTGCAAAAGGTTTGAAGGAATCGGTAGTCGTTCGCAAGCACGCTTTGAAAAACTCAATGATTCCGGTCGTGACCATCGCCGGTTTGCAATTTGGCTTTCTGTTGGGTGGATCGGTTGTTGTGGAGACGGTGTTTAGCATTCCGGGCATGGGACGTCTGTTGATCGATTCCATTGCTTTCCGCGATTATCCGGTCGTACAGGCTGTCATCCTGTTGTTTTCACTGGAGTTCATTCTCGTGAATCTGTTGGTAGACATCTTGTACAAGGCCTTGAATCCGAAAATCCGTTATGACAGCTAAGGGCAAGGAGGTGACGTAGATGGAGGTAGTAAAAGAAGTCGGCCATAACGCAGTAGTTGCCACGGAAAAGAAATCCCGAGTTCGAGAGTTCTGGAAGAAGTGGAGGAAGCAAAAGACAGCTTTCTGGGCCGGGTTTTTTATCTTGTTTTTGTTTGTTATCGCGCTGTTTGGACCGTGGATCGCGCCATATGATCCGTATGAACCGAATTATGATGTGACGTTGCAGACTCCTTCTATGGAGCATTGGGCAGGGACAGATGAATACGGACGAGATATTTTGAGCCGCATCATCGTAGGGACAGGAATCTCACTTAGCGTCAGCTTTTCTTCTGTGTTGGTGGGCGCTGTCGTAGGAACGATCTTAGGCTTGATCAGCGGATATTACGGAGGCTGGCTGGATCGGCTCATCATGCGGTGGAGTGACGTCATGTTCGCTTTTCCCGATTTGCTGCTCGCAATTGCGATCGTAGCCATTCTCGGCCCAGGCTTGACGAATGTTGTCGTGGCGGTAGCGGTGTTCAGTATTCCATCGTTTGCTCGTTTGATCCGTGGCAATACTTTGGCTGCCAAGGAAGCGGTGTTTGTAGAGGCGGCGCGTTCCATGGGGGCAAAAAGCAGCCGAATTATTTTTCGGCACATCTTTCCGGAGACCGTCTCCAGTATGATCGTCTTTTTTTCCATGCGCATCGGTACCTCGATTTTGGCAGCATCCAGTCTCAGCTTTCTCGGTCTGGGGGCTGCGCCAGAGAGTCCCGACTGGGGGGCGATGCTCAGTATGGGGCGTGATTATCTTGCCACTTCTCCTCATGTGGTCATCATTCCCGGTATAGCGATCTTTTTGACTGTGCTTGCGTTCAACCTGGTTGGGGACGGCTTGCGCGATATTTTGGACCCGAAAACGAAGAACTAAACGAGGGAGATGGGGCAGATGAGTGAGAACATCATTGAAGTAAAGCATCTGCAGACGCAATTTACGAGAGACAACCAGAAGACAGTCGTCCTCGACCATGTCAGCTTTCATATAAAAAAAGGCGAAGTGCTCGGACTGGTTGGCGAATCGGGCTGTGGCAAGAGCGTGACCTCCTTGTCGATCATGCGGCTGTTCAAGGACACGACGGGCGAGATCACGAATGGAGAGATCGTTTACAACGGGACGAATTTGCTCGCGATTTCGGAGAGTGATATGCGCCGTATTCGCGGAAAAGAAATCTCGATGATTTTTCAGGAGCCGATGACTTCGCTCAACCCGGTGATGAAAATCGGAGAGCAGTTGATGGAAGCGATTCGCTTGCATCTCGGCTACTCCGATCAAAAGGCGCGGGAGCAAGCGGTGAGCATGCTGACAAAAGTGGGCATTCCGCGACCGAGCGAAATTATGGGGGAGTATCCGCATCAGCTCTCAGGCGGTATGCGGCAGCGCATCATGATTGCGATGGCGATGTCCTGCCAGCCCAACCTGTTGATCGCCGATGAGCCTACCACTGCTCTCGATGTCACGATTCAAGCGCAAATCCTCGATGTAATGAAGCAGCTGCAGGCTGACGAGAACATGTCGATGCTGTTGATTACGCATGATCTGGGCGTCGTGGCAGAGATGTGCAACCGTGTCGTAGTCATGTACGCAGGACGTGTGGTGGAAGAAGCATCCGTGTACGACCTGTTCGACGAACCCAAGCATCCGTATACAAAAGGCTTGATCGGCTCTGTCCCCAAGATCGGGCAGAAGCGCCCGCGGCTTGATTCGGTTCCGGGCAACGTACCGACACCGAACAATATGCCAAAAGGCTGCAAATTCGCTCCGCGCTGCAAGGACGTCATGCCTGTCTGCTGGGAAAAGGAGCCCGCCATCACGACGGTGGGAGAGGAACGTTCTTGCCGCTGCTGGCTCTATCAAGAGGAAGGTAGGGATGTTCATGTCTAAATCACTGGTCGTGGTGGACGGTATCAAGAAGACGTTCCCGATTGATAGCGGCCTGTTCAGCAGCAAAAAAAGCGTAAAAGCGGTGAATCACGTTTCGTTTGCGATCAAGGAAGGCGAGACATTCAGTCTGGTCGGAGAGAGTGGCTGCGGCAAGTCGACGACAGGGCGCTTGGTCACGCGACTTTTGATGCCGGATGAGGGCAAGATTTGGATCAATGGCGAAGAAATCTCCCGAATGAACGAAACGAAGCTGCGGGAGGTGCGCAAGCAAGTACAGATGGTCTTCCAGGACCCGTACGCCTCATTGAATCCGCGGATGAAAATTCGCGATGTCGTAGCAGAGCCTCTCCTCATTCATACGAAGCTGTCTGCCCAAGAGCGGGATCGGATCGTCGCCGAAATGCTCGAGGTCGTCGGACTTAACAGCTACCATGCGGAAAAATTCGCCCATGAATTCAGCGGAGGGCAGCGGCAGCGCATCGGGATCGCCCGCGCCTTGATTTTGAAGCCGAAGCTGATTGTTGCAGATGAGCCTGTCTCTGCTCTCGATGTATCGATCCAATCCCAAATCTTGAATTTGCTTAAAGATTTGCAGGAAGAATTTCATTTGACCTATTTGTTTATTTCCCACGATTTGAGTGTTGTGGAGCATATCAGTGACAAGATCGGCGTGATGTATTTGGGGAGCCTCGTAGAATCCGGCCCGAAGGAAACGATTTTTGCCAATCCCCGACATCCGTATACGAAAGCGCTGCTGTCTTCGGTTCCGATTCCCGATCCACGGGCGAAGCGGGAGAGAATCATTTTGCACGGAGATGTGCCGAGCCCGGTGAATCCGCCGTCAGGCTGTCTGTTTCATACGCGCTGTCCATTTGCGATGGACATTTGCAAGACGACAGCGCCTTTGTTGCGGGAAACGGATGACCGTGAGCATTTTGCCGCGTGCCATTTGTGATTTGAATAAAAGGGATGGTTACATGCGTAGGACGGGTGATTTAAAGCTAATCCAGGAACTGAATCGCTCCATCATATTAGATACGATCCGTCATTACGGCCCCATTTCCCGAAGTGAAATAGCGAAGCGGAACAAACTGAGTCCAACAACCGTTACATCGGCTGTCAGTGAGCTGATTCGTGACTCGTTCGTATGCGAGGTGGGGACAGGGGAGTCAAATGGCGGAAGAAAACCGATTTTGGTCCAGTTCTCCCCGGACAGCCGCTTTTTGATTGGCGTTTCGATCTCGGGCGCGAAGATTACGATTGCCGAGATGAATCTGGAAGCCGCGGTCAAACGAAAGGAAGTCTATTCAATCAAGGCATACCAAGGGGAGAGCTTCCTCGCTTATTTGATGGACATCATGGAGCAATTTTTGCGTGGAGCCACCAGCTTGGATACATGCATGGGAATCTCGATTGTCACGCAAGGAATCGTGGATTCGGTCAATGGGGTGATTCGCTACAATCCGAAGCTTCGCTTGCAGGATGCCCCTGTAAAAGAAATGATCGAGCAGCGCTTCCAGTTGAAAGCCTGGCTGGATAACGACTCGAATGCGTACTTGCTCGCCGAGAAGACCATCGGGGATTTCAGTCATTACCAAAACATGCTGTACGTCACGATTGGGGATGGATTAGGCGCGAGTATTTTGATGAATGGTGCCATCTACAGGGGATTTAAAGGAGGGGCTGGTGAGTTTGGTCACACCACGATTGATCGGGCAGGAGTGCGGTGCGACTGCGGAAATGTAGGCTGTCTGGAAAATTACGTGAGCTGGCCAACGATTTACTCCAAGCTGATCTCCTCGCTTGCGAAAGGAAAGTCGAGCCGCATCTCGGAATTGGTGGAGCAGGATGTTGGCCGGATTACTCCTGTGGTGTTTCTTCAGGCTTTGGCAGAGCAGGACCCGCTTGCGGTCAGCATATTGGAGGAAACCGCTTCTTATTTGGCTTCGGGCCTGGTCAATCTGATTCATCTGTTCAATCCGGAGGTCATCATTCTGGGTGGCGAAATTGCCTTCGAAAACGAGCTGTTGATCGCCAAAGTCAAGGAATATGTCGCGGAATACGCCCATGACATACTGGCAGAGGAGTTGGAGATTCGGCCGAATTCATTGGGTGAAAATGTAGAGGTCGCAGGGGCTGCGGCTGTGTTATTGCAGGATACATTTCAGTTTTCGCTTTAAGAGGAAGTTCACCTGCACTATTAGTGGGGGAATCGAGCTTTGAGGAAAGGGAGGTAGGGATCATGGTACGTTTTTCGCCCGAATACGAGGTGGCACATGAGCAAGTAAAGAATGGAGCAATTGGCAGAGCCGGTGTCATACGGTTAAGAAGAAGTGCTGTGGCATCGGCAATGAATGATGCGGATACGTGCCTGTTTCAACAGATCGGTTTGCGAGAATTCGATTGGCTGCGTGGGACGTTCGGTGAGGTGGAGCGGGTAATGGCACGGGAGGTTAAGCGTGAAACCGTTCATTATGCGTTGATCATGCTCCGCATGGCAGGAGGAGCGATTGCACATGTTGAGCTGGAGCTATCAGGATCGGAGGTCACGGAACATACTGCCTATGAGCTAACAGGTGATCAAGGTATGCTTTCGCATGACAGCCGAGAAAGCACTCCGATACGCTGGAGTGGAGGACAGCTACCTCTTGTCACAGCTTTCCCGGAATGGGACTCGACTTGCTTGAATGCACATGATCTGCGCGCGGCACTCGAAATCGCGGCAGCGGCGAGAGAATCGGTCGTGACGGGACAGCCCGTGAAGCTATTGCATGGAGGTGATGAAGGATGAAGGTAGGAATCATCAGCTTCGCCCATATGCATGCACATAGCTACGCAACTTACTTGCAAAAGCACCCTGATGTCCATTTGACAGCCGTCTGGGATGATGACTCACGCCGTGGTGAGGAAATGGCGAAGGCTTACCAGATCGACTTTTACGATGATCTGCAAGCATTTTTGCAGTCAGGTATTGATGCGGTCATCGTTTGTTCGGAAAATGCCAAGCACAAGGAGCATGTGATTGCAGCAGCGCGAGCGAAAAAGCACATCCTGTGCGAGAAACCGATCGCCACTGAGATTGCGGATGCACGCGAAATGATTGCGGTCTGCAAAAAGGAAGGAGTCATGCTCCAGGTCGCCTATCCTGTCCGTTTTGCGCCCGTGATGGAAAACGTCAAACAAATCGTTCAGTCAGGTGCTCTCGGAGATATTCTCGCTATCGATGGCACGAATCACGGACAAATGCCAGGTGGCTGGTTCATTGAAAAAGAGCTGTCAGGTGGCGGGGCTGCGACGGATCATATCGTCCATCTGATGGACCTCGTGCGCTGGATGCTCCAGGATGAAGTGAAAAGCGTCTACGCCGAGCTGGACACACGCTTCTACGACATTGATGTAGAGGATTGTGGCATGGTATCCGTAGAGATGGAGTCAGGTGTGCTCGTCGGTATTGATCCGAGCTGGTCACGACCGAAGACGTTCCCGACATGGGGGGATGTAACGATGCGGATCATCGGCACGAAAGGTACGTTGGACGTCGATGTGTTCAAGCAACACGCCCTCTATTACAACGATCGCGACTCCAAGCTGCAAAATCTGCCTTGGGCTGTAGATATGGACGAGCGGCTCATCGCAGACTTTGTGCAAAATGTCAGGGAAGGCAAACCTCCTTCTATTACAGGGGAGGATGGACTGCGGACACTCGAAGTGGTGAAGGCAGCCTATGAATCCAATCGTCTGGGGCAAGTAGTGACCGTCAACAAGGTGCATCTCTCATCTTGATGAGCAGTAGCACATTCTATATACGATAAAACTAATGAGGTGGAACTGATGAAAATTGGATTGAGCACGTATAGTCTGCTGACAGCAATTCGGGCTGGGGAAATGGACGTACTGGATGTTGTGCAATGGATCGCGGATAACGGCGGCGAGCACATGGAGATCGTGCCGTATGGCTTCACGCTCGTGGACAACTACGAGCTCGCTGATGCGGTTCGGGATAAGGCAAAAGCGGTAGGGATCGAGCTGTCCAACTACTCGATGCCGACCAACTTTATTCAGCCGGACGAAGAAGCCTTCGAAGCGGAAGTCGCGCGTGTAAAGACACACGTAGATCTCCTGCATCGTATGGGCATCAAGCATATGCGCCATGATGTGTCCGCCTTTACTGTTCCCGTAGAGGAAACGACTATCGAATACTTTGAAAAACATTTAACAGAGATGGTAGAAGGAAGCCGCCAAATCGCCGATTATGCTGCACAATTCGGAATTACCACGACGATCGAAAACCATGGCTGGCTGGTCCAGGCGAGCGACCGCGTACAGCGTGTTCTGCACGAGGTCAACCGCCCGAATTTTAAAACGACACTGGATATCGGAAACTTCATGTGCGTAGATGAGGCGTCGCTTGTCGGGGTGCAAAAAAACCTGCCATATGCTTCCCTCGTGCATTTCAAAGATTTCTACTTCCGTCCGTCTTACCATGATCCAGGCGCAGGAAAATGGTTCAAGACCGTCAATGGCAACTTCCTGCGCGGAGCGATTGTCGGACAAGGCGATATCAACATCCGTGAAGTAGTGAAGCTGGTGAAGCAGTCAGGCTATGATGGCTACATTACGGTTGAGTTCGAAGGGATGGAAGAGTGCCGCGAAGGTTCCAAGATTGGGATGGATAATTTGCGACGTTTTTGGGATGAGGTATAGAGGAATAGAGAATATAGAAGTGCCGCTGGAGTTAGGAACCAGCGGCTTTTTATCGAGCGGTTTGAATGCCCTGCATGTCGGCAATTTTTTCAAAAATTTCGGGTGGCGAATGAAGTAAGTAATCGGAGAGCTGTTCGTGTGTCGAAATAAAAAGCCTCTCCCTTGTATAAGGGAGAGGTGAAGGAGACATTATGCGAATGATTGAGAAGACTTCGGATTCGCACCGTATTGGTTGTCTCCGTGGCTCTCTTGGCACATTAATACGAGCAACCAGATGGATCCAATCAAAGGAATAAACGAAATGAGGAACCACCAACCGCTCTTTCCAATATCGTGCAATCGGCGAACGATTACACTCAAAGTTGGCAATAAAATAGCCAAGGAGTAAATACCGGTTAAAAGTAGTGGAATTCCAATCATGGATTCAATGAAGGAAAGTACCAGAGAAATAATGACACTAAACAAAGTAAACATCCAATACTCCGTACGTCTAGCTCTTCCCGAAAAGGCCACGTAATTCTTTAGGACTTTTAGATACCATTGCATGAGTAAAACCTCCCTTCTCTTCCGAATTTTGACACACTTCGATATTTTATCACCATTTCCAGCAGATTAGAACCATATTTGTCAACTTTTGCCTACTACTATGGAATCATTTTCTAGTGGGACAAAAGTAATGGGTATTTATGAGCGAGGTGGAGGAAAAAGTAAGAGGAACGAGTTTTGGATGCCACAACAGGGGGAAATGTCGCTTGGAACAAAAACCGGAGCAAAACGTTACGCTGCATGGCTTCAACAATCTGACCAAGTCTCTCAGCTTCAACATGTACGACATCTGCTACACGAAAACGAAAGCGGAACGGGAAGCGTATATCGAATACATAGATGAACAATACAATGCCGAACGTTTGACGAATATCCTGAAAAACGTGTCGGATATTATCGGTGCACACGTACTGAATGTCGCCCAGCAAGATTACGTACCACAAGGCGCGAGCGTCACTGTTCTTGTATCTGAGGGGCCAGTCGTTGAGGTCCCTACTGAATCCTATGAGGAATCCCCCGGGCCTTTGCCTGAAAATGTCGTGCTGCAATTGGACAAAAGTCATATTACGGTGCACACGTACCCAGAGTACCATCCAACAGAAGGAATCAGTACGTTCCGGGCAGATATTGATGTCTCGACCTGTGGCGAGATTTCACCGCTCAAAGCACTCAATTATTTAATCCGTTCCTTTGATACAGACTTGATGACGATAGACTATCGGGTGCGCGGCTTTACCCGGGATATACACGGATACAAGCTGTTTATCGATCACGACATCAGCTCGATCCAAAATTATATTCCCGAGGAAATTAAAGAGATGTTCCACATGATTGATGTAAACGTGTACCAAGATAATATTTTTCACACCAAATGCAAGCGCAGGCAATTTGATCTGAACAATTATTTGTTCGGTTACACGAAGGATAAGCTGACATCTGAGGAGCAGGCGGATATTACACAGCAGTTGCAAATCGAGATGGACGAGATTTATTATGGGAAAAACATTGTGAATTAGCGAGGAAAGCCTTCTCTTTTGGGGAGGCTTTTTTCCGTAACTGTAATGAGGGAAAGAAGCGCATTTCCAGTCTACGCTTCGGCCTACGCCCCGCAAGGGGGATTGACTGGCCGCTCCGAAATGAATGGCGGGAGCGCTTCAAACGTAGAAGTTTCGAGGAAGTATTTCATAAGTGAAGCTGAAATTCCCCGGCATTCATTCCTACGCTGGGTTGGGCTCCAGAGGCGCTTGGACTGGAAATGCGCTTCTTTCTACGCTGCTTTGCGATAGCTTCCTGAATGTTCATTCAAGATGTCTTAAGATTTATTCCCTCAAAAGGACTTCCAGATATAACTGACAAAAAAGAACTAATCCCTGGTAAATTTTAAGCTGTTCGAAAGTCATGTGGCATGGCTTCTTCCGACCTCAACAGTTGGACGAAAACTATTTTTAATAAGCTCCGTATCTTTTCATCCCGATTTTTCGTTTGATTAATATAACGAGTTGGGAGGTCGATTCAAATGGAAAAGATGCATACGGACATGCAAGATTTGAGTGCACCACTTCGGGAAATCAAAAAAACATTTGACGAGCTCATCATTCCTCATCGCACCTCCTTGTGGAGATATTGCTTACATATGACAGGCTCACCGTGGGATGCCGAGGATTTGGTGCAGGAAACCTTATTAAAATCGTTCACTTCCCTTACACAGCTGTGGCAGCCTGTGCATCCAAAAGGCTTTTTGTTTCGCATTGCAACGAATACGTGGATTGACCATTGCCGAAAAAGGAAGGGGAAGATCGAATCGCTCGATACAACAGAGGAGCCGTCTTATATAGAAAAAGAATACGAATTGGAAATCAACGAAGCAATGCAGCATCTGGTGTTGCATCTCGCGCCCAGGCAAAGAGTCGTGTTTCTTCTCGCAGAAGTATTCCAATTTAAGCTCCAGGAAATCAGTGAGATGATCGGTGTCACGGAAGGAGCGGTGAAGTCATTGTTGAAGCGAGCGAGAGTAAAGCTTCAGCAAGTCCAGCTCGAAATGGCAACAGAGGATCGAAAGCCGGAGATATCGAAGGAGCATCAGATCATAATTGATGCGTTTATTGATTGTTTTAATAGAAGAGACCCTTCCGGTATTGCCGATTTATTGGATGATCATGCGTGTACCGATATCGTTCATGTGGCGCAGGAATATGGAAAACAAGTGGTTCGCGATCATTCGTTGGCGGATTGGGCGCGCGATCCTGTAGAGATGAGAGCGGAATTACACTTCCTATGGGGACACCCCGCGATTATTCAAATTGCAGCACAGGATGATGGCGAATATGTATACAATCTGAGCTTACTGAAATTCGATGAAAACAAAATCACGGGAATGAAAGATTATTATTTTTGCCCAGAACTACTGGCTGAGGCAGCAAACGAGCTAAAGCTGGGAGCTCCCGTTAGAAAATATACGCTATAGTCAGGGGTATGAAATGAGAGAAGCGGCAACAGGCGTTACATCACGCACGTTACCGCTTTTCTTATTTGGGGGAAGGATTCAGATAATAGGCCCGTATTTCCTCCAACGTTTTTCTGGAGGGCTGTACGAATTCGCGGTCCCAATCTTCGGGAGGAGAGTCGAGAGAGATGCCTTTTTCCTGCAACGTTCGAAACAGCTCTTTATCGGCTTGCGTAGGGATCCACCACGTGTAGACGGGATTCGTTTTGCCATTGAGCAATGATTGGAACATGAACTTCACGTAAGTGGCTGTAGAGAGTTCACCGTAGTTGACGTCGAAATCAGGCTCGGGAGCCGGGTAATCCTCTGGATAACGGAACGGCCCGTAGTGAATGGAGATGCCGAGGAAGCCGACAGGTGGGATATTGTTTCCATACCTGGGAAGGGCGAACGGCAGATCCGCTGCGAAGTGCAGGCGAATAATCACGGAGTTGATGAATTGCTGCTCGAAAAAGCTCTCTTTATGCCAAATGCCGAGCTCCCGTGAAAGGGTATCCCAGTGAATGATGGAGGTGTTGTGCGCGAGCCAGAAGGTGGTCGACATCTGTTCAAACGTTTTGTAAAATTCCTCGTCGTGATCATGAAAGGGATCGAGTATGTCGAACAGGCTGAAACAACCGTGTTTTTTCCGCCATTTTTGCGCGATGGACAAAAAGTCAATCAATCGTTGGATACGTAGCTCCGGGCTTCTCTCGTTATTGGCAAACAAATAAGTAGCCTCTATAAGGTCGGCAGTAAAGTTGCCGTTTACAAAATCCCAGTAATTGATTTCGCCAGCTTTTACCCGTTCCTCATTAATCCGTTTCGTATCTGTTTCCCAGCGAGCAAATGTGAAGACATCAATGCCGAAATATAGCTCAGGCAAGAGGTCGCCCAAAATACTGAAGCGATAAGGACTGGACTGCTGGAACCAGGTTTTGATGAAGGCCAGGCGAGAAGAGGGAGAAACGACTGCGGCACGCTCTACATAATTCGTTTTGGCGACGACTGCCTCGAATTCTTCGACAGATGTAGCGATCGCAACGAAAGGAGAGGCCGAAACAAGGAAGTCCACTCCGTCTTCGTCATTGTCGTATTGAACGATGAGGTGCCGGAAGCTTGCCTGTGCCAAGGGAGATAGCACGAGCTGATTCCAACGGTGCTCACTTGCATCATCAATCGCACCGATGACGACGACGGGCTTTTCTGGTTCCCCGCGAAAAGAAATGGAGGCACCATCCTGGACAACGATCTTGTTCTGGCAGCGAACATTGATGGATGTCCCCTCTTCAAAGCAGATAGACGTCCCAGCCGTTATGATGACGTCTTCGGGTCCAATCATGTACGGACCGTTTTCAGCGGTAAACTCCTCAGATTGGTTGATGATCCCCGACAGTCGCTTGTACTTGTCAACGTGCAGCTGATAGGCGTGCTGCGGGTCTGGATCAGGCCCAATCGTCAGTTGCACGTAGTAAAGACCGTCTTCTTTCGGAAAAAACGGAAGGATGATAGGGGAGTTAGGGCTATAGGTAGCTTCTGCGAGCTTGGTTCTATGGATGTCATAGATGGTGATAGTAGACGCAGGATGAGTCAGGTTGCTCATATGGATTTCGATAGCTTCTGTGGATGCCAGAAAGAGCTTGTACATCTCGACTTTGGCTGCGAGGTTAGGGGAAGCTCCTCTGATTCGCTTGTCCGTTTCCAGAATAGATGGATGCGAGGTGATGTGCATGTGAAACAGGCTCCTATCAAAATGGTATAGACATAATGGAATAGTTTACTAGTAATTGACGCCTGAATATAGGAAAAGTTTTGATTTTGATAGGGACTTTTCGTCTAGAAAATACGAAAAAGGATAGGCGTCAGATGATTTCCGACGATCCTATCCTTCCTTGTTACATTCGGTTATCTTTTTATTTTCCGCCAGCCTGTGTGAGCATCTCAATCATTTCCTTATAACCATGCTTCCTCGCATGCTGTAGAGGTGTTACACCATCATGATCAGCGAGATTGACATTGGCTTTGTGCTCAATCAAGAGCTTGACGATTTCTTGATGCTTCTTGCCACCGTCGCCCAAAATCACTGCTTCCAAGAGAGCGGTCCAGCCCAATCTGTTGACATGATCGATATGGACATCAGAGGTGGTGAGCAATTCCTTGACGATCTCCACATGACCACGATCAGCGGCAGGAATCAAGGCAGTTCCGCCAAATCGATTCGTGATGGTTGTGTCGGCTCCTGCTGCTATCGCGGCTTTCACGAAATCGAGGTGGCCTGCTGCGCTTGCGAAAAGCAGAGGATTGTCTAAGTTGTTGTCTCGAATGTTGATGTTGGCCCCGTGTTCAATCAGCAAGTTGAAAATGTCGAGTTGATAAGAGTGGACCGCGATCATCGCAGAAGTGCGGCCCCTCTCATCTGTGGCGTTGATATCCGCGCCATCGGCAATCAGCTTCTGAATCGCTGCTTTGTCTCCTTGACTGGTTGCTGTCAATAAGGCTTGATTCAGCTTATCCATTTCAACTTTCACCGCCTGGGTTGCTTGCTGCTCGCCACTCGTTAAGAGGGTATTCCAACTCATCTCACACCCTGCAAGAGTAATGGCGGACGTCAAAAGACATACAAGCAGCACAGTGAACCCACACCTTTCTTTTGATTTGGATACCTGCATCACACAAAGACTACTCGACTGTCAGCTCGGCGGAAGATTTGCCAGCCCAATCGCCGACAGGTTTTACCGTGTATGTGGTACCTGCTTTCAGTTTACCATCTTGCTGGATGTCAAACACGCCTGTGGTGCCTTTGCGGCTGGAATATTTGTACGTCGCCAGCAGTTTTTCTCCGTCTGCACTAGTGAGCTCTACGCTGCGTCCAGAGAACAGCTCGTCTCCCGGATCCTCAGTCAAGGTAACGGTGATAGAAGTTTCACTCGCTGCTTTGGCTTCGCTGATTTCGAGTGGAGCGATTTCTTTTGCGACGAAGGTCGGATTCGCGATATTCGCCCAATCGGATGTAATGGTGTACGTAACGCCCGGAGTCAGGACTTGGCCTTCTGGGAGACGGAATTTAATCTCCTGCTTGCCGTCTGTAGATTGTGTGAAAGGCACGTATTTCGCTACGGTTGGCTGTCCGCCTGCCGGTGTGATTGTTACTTGTCTTGCTTGCATGGAAGGAATGATTTGATACGTGTTGCCGTCTGCACTGTTGTTTTGATCCAGAACCAATGCATTTGCACCGCGTCCTCCGCTGTAAGCAGAGATGATATATCCGTAATCGATGACGCCATTTGCTCGCAGGGACTCTACTTCAAACGTGTCGTTTGTTACTTGTCTCACTTCTGTCATGTCGATCTTGGTTGCGTTGCCTGCGAATGTGCCTGCCTTTTTCCCTTTGTAAGTCAGCTCGTAGGTGGTTCCAGGTTTTTGAACAGAGGTTGGCACGATGTAGGTATTGGTAGAACCAGTTTTCATGCGCGGCATGTTGGTCAGTGTCAGCCCATCGCTAAAGACAAAGTCTTCTTTTGCTTTTGCAAATGCTTCATTTTCTGCTGTCAATGGTGCGTCGAAGGTTACAATCAGTGTAATTTCGTTCAATGATTGTACGTTTGTGATGGTCGCTTTATCAGAAGGAATTGCCTGGCGAGCGATATTCAAAAGATAAGCGGCTTCACCGCGAGTGACCGTGCTGTCTGCGGAGAAGAAGCGATCCGCCCAGTAATTAACCGACTTCACGTCACGCTTGAGCGCTTTTGCGACCATTTGCGTGAACTCAGCATCTGTTACGGTTCCGCTAGGATTAAAGCTGCCATCTTTTGCTTGCATAATATCTAGCGTGACCAGATCAACCGCGTATTTGTAGAACCAATCATTCGATTTCACATCCGTAAACGTGACGGATTTATCTGTTTTGCCGCCTTGCAAGCCAAAGGTGTGCGCGACCATTTTTGCCAGCTCGGCACGCGTAACTTGATTGTGAATGTTATTGCCTTTCATGACGTTCAGCTTGGAGAGTTCAGTAACGGCTTGTTGAATTTCTTGAGCACTCAGGGGAGTGGAAGCTGCTTGCACGTTCATTGCAGCGTAAGGAAGGGATGCTGTACCCAAAACGGTTGCGAGCATCATGATCGCTATTTTATTGGAAAACTTTCTCATCGGTTGGTCCTCCTTTAGAGTCAGTTGTTGCCTGATTACCTGTAGGATAGACGAGAGACCTAAACTGCCAAGAAACGGGAGATTAATAGAATCTAAAAAAGTTCTTAAAAATATATAAAAAAACACCTCCAGCTTGACGTGGCGCAACAAGTGCGTCTTTCGTTTTAGCTGAAGGTAATTGATTGTGTGGAGGTTCATGCCTAGACCGTAAACCGGTAGCCTGCACCCCAGACCGTCTCGATATACTGCGGATTGGAAGGATCGACCTCGATCTTTTCCCGTAGCTTGCGAATGTGCACGGTAACAGTCGCGATATCTCCGCTGGAATCCATGCCCCAGATTCGTTCGAACAGCTCATTTTTGTTAAAAACCCGATTCGGGTGAGTCGCTAGAAATTCAAGCAGATTAAATTCTCTTGTCGTAAAAATGACTTCCTGATTGCGCACGTACACTCTCCGCGATACTTTGTCGATGACCAGCCCGCGAATATGAATTTCTGCGTTCGATGGTGGAGTTTGTCGGGCGGTCAAACGCTCGTATCTTGTCAGGTGGGCCTTGGCTCTGGCTACTAATTCGCTTGGACTAAACGGCTTTGTAATATAGTCATCGGCACCGAGATTAAAGGCACGGATTTTATCGATCTCTTCTTTTTTGGCAGAGACGATCAGGATCGGCACTTCCTTGACTTGTCTGATCTGGCTGCACAATTCGAAGCCATCCATACCGGGAAGCTGCAAATCGACGATGATCAGACTGTAATCGCCATTGAGGGCAAGCGGCAAGCCTTCACTGCCAGAGTGGCATAAATCAACCTGAAAGCCATTCAGTTCAAAATAATCTCGTTCCAGCTGCGCGATGGTTGTCTCGTCTTCAATGATGAGGATGCGTGAAGACATGGGAATGTGCACCTCCTATGGTTTGTGGGTACGTTTTAACGTGAAGAACAGGCTCGTACCTACGCCTTGCTTGCTCTCCACCCAGATGGTTCCGCCATGTCCCACGATGATCTGACGTGCGATGGAAAGACCGAGACCGCTGCCGCCCGTGGAGGAATTGCGGGATTGCTCTACCCGATAGAAACGTTCGAACAGGTGCGGAATGGCTTCTTGCGGGATACCGACGCCGTTGTCTTTTATTTCAATGGTGGCCCAATGAGCGTCGGCGTGAACCGATACGCAGATGATTTTCTCTGGTTTATCCATGTATTTTTGCGAATTGCCGATGATGTTCAGAACGGTGCGCTTGATTTTTTCCAGATCGGCAATGACCCAGGTGCCTTCTGCTGTGCGCTGATTCCACTGAATCGTGATGCCCTTCTTTTCCAGATCGTAATGCAGCTCGTCGATGCAGTCATCCAAAAACTGAACGATATCCACATGCTCAAACGTAAAGGGTACTTGCTTGAGGTCGAGCTTGGAGTAGAGGAACAGTTCATCGACGAGCATGTCGAGGTCTACCGCCTTGGAGTAAATGATATTGACGTATTTGTCCATTTTCTCCGGTGTGTCCGCCACGCCATCGCGGATTCCCTCGATATAGCCTTTGATATTGGTAATCGGCGTGCGCAAATCATGCGAGATGTTGGAGATCAGTTCTTTGCGACTTTCCTCGTCGGCAAGGCGCAGCTGCACCGATTCCTGCAAGCGTCTCCGCATGTTTTCGAACGCTTCGTTCAGTTGTCCGATCTCGTCCTTCGTGTGCAATTCCAGTGCAAAGTCCAGATTGCCTTCCTTGATGTTTTCAGCGGAATTACGCAATAAATCGAGCGGCTTTACGACACTGCGGGTGATCCAGCGGTACAACAAGATGTTGGCAACGACAATGACCCCGAGGAGCAAGATTACGAGAATGGGGAGCAGCTTGCGGATCACTTCGCCAAATGGACTGCGTTCGCGAATAACAAATACACTGCCTTTTGCACCATCCGTGAACTTGAAGTCATACTTGGCATAGGCATAAAACCTTTCCCCGATGTTGAACGTGTTGCGGATATGATTGTTGCTTAGGTCATAGGGAGGGAGGTTTTTTTCCAGTTCTGGCTGGTTAAAGGTATGCGATGCAAATACTTGATTGCTTTCCCGACGGACGAAGAGTCCGGCTCGCACGATCTTGAGCTTGAAATCATAGTCTAGCAACAGTTCTTTGTTTAGCAGTTCATCCGGCTCGTTTTTGGCGAGATATTTCAACTCCTGAAAAATATTCTCCTCTTCTTCTGTCAGTGGATTGAGCTGGTAATGCACCTTATAAAAGTCCTTAAAGCTTTTGATATCGCCTGTCGCCGCAATGGTAAACAGGCTGGCTGCGACGACGAACATCAGCAGACTGATCACAAGCATCCCTGTGTAAGAGAGCAGCAGTTTGATACGGATCGACATAGACTCACCTCTCTTCAGTTCGGGTGATAATTCATACGAAAGATGACAAGTCCATTATATACAAGACGTTCAGTTGGTAAAGCATATTTACTTGGAACTCACTCAAAATCAGTTATACTAGCAAGTAAGAAAACGAGAGCTATGGATGAATGGGAAGGACGGGGGATATGCATGAAGGTAGCGATTGCACAGCTTACAGCGAGCATGGATAAAACGCAAAATTTGCAAAAAGCAGCCGATTACATCGCAAAAGCAAAGGCAGCGGGTGCAGACTTTGTGATTTTGCCTGAAATGTACAGCGCACCAGCTACTCCAAAATCGGGAGTAACACCAGCGGAGGTAGCGGAGAAGCTGGATGGTCCATTTGTTTCCGGTTTGGCAGAGCTTGCGCGGGAGCATGGGGTTCATGTGGTTTGCGGCGTATTTGAATCGATCGAAGGTGACGAAAAACGCGCCTACAATACGACTGTTTTTCTAGGTCGTGAAGGACAGCTGCTTCATGCGTACCGCAAAACACATTTGTACGACGCCTTTTCCTACACAGAATCGGATTTCATCGCGCCTGGGGATAATCCGTATCAGGTGGTGGAAACGGAGTTCGGCAAAATCGGGCTGATGGTTTGCTACGAGGTGCGTTTCCCGGAAATCGCGAGACAGTTTGCGCTTCAGGGTGCCGATATTTTGTTCGTGCCAGCCGGCTGGGTAGCGGGAGCGATGAAAGAGGATCATTGGGAGACGCTCGTTCGTGCGCGTGCCATTGAAAACACGATGTTTGTATGTGCGGCTGATCAGGTCGGAAATATTTTTGCCGGACGAAGCATGTTCGTCGATCCGATGGGTGTCGTGATCGCGAGTGCAGGGGAAGAAGAAACGTTATTGATCACAGAACTGGATGTAAGTCGGATTGAACGAGTACGGGGCAAATTGCCAAGCGTAGCCAACCGCCGAGCAGAACTGTATATCAATTAAATGCCTATGCACACTTTCTCTTTTGTTCAATATGATGGTAACAGATAATTAGTCATTATTTTGGTCCTAATGTAAGCGTCACCATCATAAGAGAGGGAGTGTGTACGAATGTTCTGGTTCGTATGGGCTGTCGTCGGTGTGATCGTTTGGTGGGCAATGAGCTGGCTGTGTAAAGGAAAATCTACCGGAGCAAGCTGGTGGGCTTCGCTTATCGTCGCTCTTTTGGGTAGCTGGCTGGGCGATTTGGTATTGGGTGATTGGCTATGGATGTGGGCCGGCTTCAACGTCATTGCCGGAGCCATTGGTGCGGTCGTCCTTACCTGGCTGTGGTGTTTGGTAAGCAAACAACTGAAATAAGCAAAACGATTTGGCACTACTAAAGAACCAGGAATCGTCCAAATGGGCGGTTTCTGGTTTTTTATATGTGGCTGCGGTGGGGAGAAGAATATTTCCAGACTAGGCTCCGTGCTCCGTCCTTCTGAGGGAGTGGACTGTCCGCTCCGAAGGGATTAGCGGGGAACCGCAAAAGTGGTAGCCGCTACGTAGCGTGGGCACGGTTGCGTTTCTGTTGCCCGCTAATCCCTTCTCCGCTCGGTAGGACTCCACAAGTCGCTACGTCTGGAAATATTCTTCTCTGGCGTAACTGAATACGTTCTTCAATCTTTCAATGCTTTTAAAACCCGATTAACTTGGAAAGCTCGTAGAGGAAACAGGAGAAATAAGCGAAGATCTTTGGTACATCGACCGAGACGGAATGCAAAAAGCGAAACACGCCCTTAAGCGTCCACCTCTGAGATACATCCTGATTGGACCACTTTGGACGCGGTTTCGCTTTTTGCATGGAGTCGGGCAGTAAATCCCTCAGCGGGTGGGACAAGAAGCTGAGCGTTTTCTCCTGTTTCCTCCTCAGCACTACAGCAACAACTTAGGCCGGACAAAGTTTTCTCCCTCTGTATGACAGTTTGGAATAATAAAAAAACAATTCATACTTGACCAGTAGGGATTGTTGGTAATATAACTATATCTATACCGAATACAATAAAGAGAAGTACATAAATCGAAAGGGAGGGGAATATATGTCGACGCTCTTGATCATCGTAAACATTATTTTGTTGCTCTTATTCATTGCTGGATTGTACGCCATGCAAAAGAAGCATATTTCTTTTTCCAAAAGAGTATTTGTTGGTCTCGGACTCGGGATTTTATTTGGACTCATTTTGCAATTCGTATACGGAGCCAAATCTGACGTACTCAAAGCCACCATTGAGTGGTACAACATCGTAGGAAAAGGCTATGTGAAGCTGCTTCAAATGATCGTAATGCCACTGGTATTCATCTCTATTTTGTCGGCTTTCACCAAAATGAAATTATCCAATAACATTGGGAAAATCAGTACGCTGATTATCGGACTTTTGGTAGGGACAACAGCTGTAGCAGCAGCGATCGGGATTTCTACTACCCTGGCTTTTAATCTGGACGGGGCACAATTCCAGCAAGGGGATGCGGAATCGGCTCGCATCGAACAGGTGGAGCAGCGCTTGGGCGATATCCAGAACTTGAGCATGCCAGCTAAAATTTTGGAGCTTCTTCCAGCGAATCCTTTCCTCGATCTGACCGGAGATCGCGCGACTTCTACGATTGCCGTCGTGATTTTCTCCGCGATTATCGGTGTCGCTTATTTAGGAGTCAAACGAAAAAATCCAGAGCAAGCTGAATTGTTTGCGAAAATCGTTGACGCATTCCATACAATTATCATGCGTGTCGTGACATTGATCTTGCGCCTGACGCCATACGGTGTACTGGCTATCATGACCAGAGTCGCTGCGACCAGTGATTACAATGCAATCTGGCAGCTGGGCAAGTTCGTAGTCGCTTCGTATGTAGCGATGATCATCATGTTTATCGTCCATCTGTTGCTGTTGACGTTTGCAGGGTTGAATCCAATCACCTATGTGAAAAAAGCATTCCCTGTCCTGACGTTCGCCTTCACTTCGCGCACGAGTGCAGGAGCATTGCCGCTGAATGTCAAAACACAGCAAAGCATGGGTGTGCCAGAGGGAATTGCCAACTTCGCAGGTTCCTTTGGACTCTCTATCGGGCAAAACGGCTGCGCAGGTACGTATCCAGCCATGCTGGCCATCATGGTGGCGCCAATCGCTGGTATTGACCCGCTGACACCATCGTTCATCCTGACGCTCATCGCAGTTGTAGCACTCAGCTCCTTCGGGGTTGCAGGCGTAGGTGGCGGGGCGACTTTTGCAGCACTCCTCGTCTTGTCCACCATGAATTTGCCAATTGCCATTGTCGGTCTGCTCATTTCTGTTGAGCCATTGATTGACATGGGACGCACAGCGCTCAACGTAAGCGGAAGCATGACGTCCGGACTGCTTACCAGCAGAGTGACAAAAGAGCTGGATACCAATGCCTACCACGGAAACGAACAAAAAACGCTGACCGTGTAAATGTAATGTAATAAAACAGGCTGTACCGTCTATCCAGACAGGTACAGCCTGTTTTATTTAGTCTAAGTGTTTTCAAGAAGCTCGTGTATCCAAAACGCTACGGCAAGGAAGAGAAAAACGGAGCGACCGGAGGCCTTGGCGCGCCTGCCCAGTCGGAACGGAAAAAAGCGGTACACGCTTGTCGACCAACCTCTTCATCGAGAAGCTACCGCCCATCGGGTGGCTTTTGGTCGACGTACCGCTTTTTGGAGTGGAGACGGACTTCCCCACTTCCTCGTGGGCGTGCCACCAACGGAGGGAGCCCGTTTTTCTCTTCCCCACCACTATGTTCGCACAAACATAAGATTTTTCCTTATTGATTAACCGAGGTGTACTTAAAGTACGCGCCCCCAAGCGGGAAGATGATAAAATCCTTCACCTTGTCATTTTTCACGTAAGGGCTACCCCGGAAGTTGATCGGAGCCAGCGGCATTTCCTCCATGAGAATCGTTTCCGCCTCTAGCAGAATTTTTTTGCGCGCATCGAGATCAGGCTCGTTGTAGCTCTTGTCGATCAGCTCTTTGAACTTGGCATTTTCCCAATCCGGGTGGTTGTTTCCGCCTGTTTTGTCGCGGAACATCTCCAGGAAGTTGATCGGATCATTGAAGTCTGCGCCCCATTGGAAGCGAATCATGTCAAAGTTCGCTTGCGATCTCATGTCGCGGTACACCTTCAGCTCTGCCGTGTACAGCTTCACGTCAACGCCGAGTGCTTTTTTCCACTGGTCTTGCAGGGCTTCTGCCAGCTTTTTGTTCGTATCATTCGAGTCGAAGGTGTAGGTCACAGTCGGGAAGGTCGTGAGTCCGAGCTCCTTCATGCCTTCTTCCAGCAGTGTCTTTGCTTTCGCTTGGTCTTCTTTAAAATAGCCGTCCGGTTTTAATCCCATGGAAGTCGGTACCCAACCATATGCAGTTGGAACACCGGTCTGCAAAATGTTGTCAATGATTTCCTGACGGTTGATCGCATAAGCGAAGGCCTGACGGATTTTTTTGTTATTGAACGGCGGTTTGTTCGTATTAAAAACGACCGATTGTGTACCCGGATTATCCGCGACCATCAGCTTGCCCGCATCTTTAAGAGTAGGGATTGCGTCGGTCGGGAGTGTCGAGGCAGGATAACCTCCCCAGTCGATGTCTCCATTTTCGAACATCGAGAACGCTGTATTGTTGTCCTCGATCATCGCAATTTCAATGCGGTCGAGCTTGACGTTGTCGCGATCCCAGTAGTTCGGGTTTTTCGTAAAGACGATTTTGCTTTTGTGCTCCCACGTGTCCATGATGAATGGACCATTCCCCACGATTGTTTTCGCCTCATCGGCCCATTTCGGGTTTCCTTCCAGCGTTTTTTGGTGCAGCGGGAAGAGAGTCGGGAAGAAGGTTAGCTCACGGAAAAACGGAGTCGGTGATTTCAGGTTGAATTCGACAGTGTAGTCGTCTACAGCCTTGACCCCTACGTCTTCTGCTTTGCCTTTGCCCGTATTGTACTCCTCTCCTCCTTTAATGTAGTAAAGCTGATAGGCGTACTCGGACGCTGTTTTCGGATCGAGGTTGCGTTTGATCGCATAGACGAAATCGTGGGCCGTGACAGGATCACCATTGCTCCACTTGGCGTCCTTGCGAATTTTGAAGGTGTAATTCATGTAGTCCGGCGAGTTGGTGAAGCTCTCGGCCGTTGCATTGACGAGTTGTCCGTTCAAGTCATAGCTGGTCAAACCTTCAAAGGCAGCGTAAATCATGTCAAAGGAATCCGCGTCGACGGCGATCCCAGGGTCCATCGAAGGCGGTTCGCTGTTGATGCTCCATTTTAACACCATCGGCTCTGTTTTTGTCGCTTCTGCAGGTGTAGTGGAGCCAGTGGGCTCAGCAGGTGCTGATGAGTTCGAGCACCCTGCTAGTACCCCGAATAGCAAGGTAAGACAGGTTGCGATTGCTAGACCCTTTTTCATAAATACCCCCCATAAAAATGATAGAAAACGTATATTCAGAATATTTCCTTGCGTTTTCGATAGCAAAGGAATTTTTTTAGTTTCTCGATAAAAAATATTTACCTAGATTATTAATAGATGGGAGGGTAGTGGTATCTAGCGTCCATCAGTCGATAGCGTAACTTTTTAAAATAATTGATTTTTCACAAAAATTTACTCGTTTTGAAAGATATGGTATATTTTGGTAGAAGTTAATGATAGGAGAGGTGGGAATCACTATGTTCAAGAAAATGGTTTTTTCAGCATTAAGTGTAGCCGTATTTTCTGCAGTGTTAACGTCTCCGATTCAAGCCACTAGTGTTGGTGGGCAGAAAGAACATTCATTAGCTGCTGCCAAATGGAGTTCAGATGAGGAATGGATTCGAAAATCTGCTGCTGTCCCACCGGGTTGGGTCGTCATTCGTGAAGACCTAGGTTCAAAGCTCATTAAAAATACAGCAGGTGCTCCCTATGGTACGGAATTAAGAGTTAGCAAATATTCTCCCGTTCCACAAGGATGGGTAGTTTTACGAGATGAATTAGCTGGTAGGGTGATAAAGTATACAACAGGGGCATCTTATCGGACGGAGTTCAATGTGACCAAGTTCTCCCCTATTCCAACTGGATGGGTTGTCACACGTGAGAATTATGATAGTAAAACGATCATGAATGTCAATGGAGCTCCTTATGGAACCAGATTATTAGTGAGCAAATATTCACCTGTTCCACCAGGATGGATTTACGAGGGACAAGTGGCTAATGGTAAGTACATTAAAAACTTGAATCGTTAGAGAATAGATTAGTCGTATTCAAATAGTTCGAACTGATGGTTAAGGTGTTAATAACCATCAGTTCTTTTTTATGTTTGCCAATTGTCAGCAACACATTTGGGATTCGATGGACAAAGAGAAGCGTACATGATATGAATGAGGAAAAGGTGTCTATCATGAACAGGTAGGAGAAAACGCCATTATGTATAGAATCGGTGTTGTAGGACCGCTTCCTTCGGTGGAACGGATACTGGCGGTCGCCAATGAATTTGAGCATGAAATCGAATTTGTTCCCTTTCGTTATGAAGACGTGCGTGAAGTGAGCAAGATCGTGCTGGAGCATCATGCAGATTTAAATGGATGGTTTTTCTCTGGCCCGATTCCGTTTACAATCGCCAAAAACGTACTCAGCCCAGATGCCAATATCGTGTATTGCCCACCGAACGGTTCGAATCTGTACCGCTGCTTCATTCAGATGTCAATTGATCAAAAGACGGCCGTGAACCGTGTCTCCATTGATATGATTGATTCGGAAGGAACGCATTTGCGCGAGGCGATGTCGGAGCTGGACATACCCGAAGAGGGGATTTACGTCAGTACGTACGACGAGAAATTTGACCTCGATGCGATCACGCAGTTTCATGTTTCGCTGTGGCGTGAAGGCATGACACAAGGAGCGTTCACCACATTTTCAGTGGTTGAACATGCGCTGCGCGAGGAAGGCATTCCTGTCTATCGTGTCCTGATGACGAAAATGGAGATTCGTCAGGCGATGAAAATCGTCATTGAAAAGGTGAAAAGCTCCTATTTCAAGGACACACAAATTGGGGTAGAGATCATTGAGCTGGAGCAGTTTGACAAGATTCCCGAGCGGGCCAGCACGCGCTTTTACTTGCAGCATCTGGAGCTGAAGATCAGACAAATTTTGCTTGCGCTCTGCGATAGGCTGGACGGCTCTCTGCTGGCAAATGGCAACGGACGCTATCAGATTTTCAGCTCGCGTGGTGCGATTCAACGAGAGATTGAAATGCTACGACATACGGTGGAACAGCTGTCTTTGGAGGCAGAGGTTCCGGTTGCAGTAGGTGTAGGTTTTGGGGATACAGCTTTTTCTGCGGAAAACAATGCGCGAAAAGCAATCCAGCACGCAAAAGAACGACCGGGATCTGGCATTGTCGTCGTACAGGATAATGGCGTCATGATGGAATCAGTGGGAGAAACAGAGGAGCTCGCCTATTCGTTCCGCTCCAGTGATCGGGAGCTTTTGGAGAAGCTGAACCGTGCGAATGTCAGCGTCAAGTCGTATCATAAGTTGCGTGCGTTGGTTCAGCGTATGGGCTGGAATTCGTTTTCGACGACCGATATCGCTTCGCATTTGTCGATGACGGTACGGAATGCACAGCGCATCATGGGCAGCTTGTGCGAAGTGGATTTGGCCGAGTTTAGCGGGGAAGAGCAGCAGGCGGTACGTGGACGACCGAAGAAGCTTTATCAGTTAAAGAAATGAGGGCACCCGACGATAGGTTTCGGGTGTTTTTTTATATTTTATATATGTGGCTGCGGTGGGGAGAAGAATATTTCCAGACTAGGCTCCAGGCTCCGTCCTGCTGGGGGTTAAGACTGCCCGCTCCGAAGGGATTCGCGGGGAAACGCAAAAGCGGTAGCCGCTTCGTCGTAGGGGCACGTTGCGTTTCTATTTCCCGCTAATCCCTTCTCCGCTCGGTAGGACTCCACAAGTCGCTACGTCTGGAAATATTCTTCTCTGACGTAACTGATTACATTTCTTCAATGCTTTTAGGGCATTTAAAAATCGGATCACACGGAAAGCTCGTAGAGGAAACAGGAGGAAACAGCGAAGATCTTTGGTACACCGACCGAGGCGCAATGAAAAAAAGAGAAACAAGCTTTTAGCGTCCACTTCTGAGACGCCACCTGAATGGACCACTTTGGACGCGGGTTTCGCTTTTTTTCATGAAGCCGGGCAGTGAATCCCTCAGCGGGTGGGACAAGAAGCTGAGCGTTTTCTCCTGTTTCCTCCCCACCACAACACCCGGACAAAGTTCGTTATTTTTCAAGAAGTCTAACAACTTCTATTGAAAAAACGGAGAGGCAACGATATAATTCAATTAAGCGAAAATGTCTTTTAATATTCGTATATTGTAAGGGTTTACATTGCTGGTTTTCTCATATTTCTTGGGCTTGCCTATCGGACCTGGGCATGGAAAAAAGCATGCTCCAGAGTTAACAGGAGGAATTGAGTTATGTTGGATCTGGTTTCGTTGCGAAGAGATTTTCATAGACATCCAGAGGTTGGCTTCACGGAGTTCCGTACTGCTTCCAAGGTAGTGGAAATTTTGACGACCCTCGGCTATGAAGTCATATACGGACAAGAAGCAATAGATGGAGATTCCCGTCGGGGACTACCTTCCGAGGCGGTGCTTGAGGCAACGTATGAAAGAGCTTTGCGTGACGGTGCAAACCCGGCGATCGTTGAAAAAATGCGCGGTGGCTACACGGCAGTCATTGGTGTGAAAAAAGGGAAGGCACCTGGCCCGACTGTTGCTTTCCGTTTTGATATGGACGCATTGCCAGTGTTAGAAAGCACGGAGCAAGATCATTTTCCACAGGCGAATGGCTTCCGTTCCAACTACGAGGGCAACATGCATGCCTGCGCACATGACGGTCATACCACCATCGGCTTGGGATTGGCGGAGGCGCTTGCAGCAGGAGATTTTGCCGGTACGCTCAAGCTGATTTTCCAACCAGCCGAAGAAGGTGTTCGCGGTGCGTACGCTATCGTGGAAAAGGGTCATTTGGACGATGTTGACTATATTTTCTGCAACCATTTGGGTGTCAATGTTCCACTGGGTGAGGTACACGGCGGTTCCTACGGATTTTTGGCTACCACGAAGATGATGGCGCATTTCTACGGTGTTTCTTCTCATGCAGGTGCGTCTCCAGAGCAAGGAAAAAATGCGCTGCTCGGAGCGGCTACAGCTCTGTTGAACATTCACGCGATTCCTCGCTTCAGTACTGGTGATACGAGAATCAATGTGGGTGTGCTAGAAGGCGGAACAGCAGCGAACATCATTCCGGCCTATGCCAAGATGGTCGTGGAGACTCGTTCTATTACCGAGGAAGTAAATGCAGACCTGGAAAATCGCGTACGCAACATCATCGCGCACAGTGCAGCTATGCATGAGCTCGACTACAAGATCGAGGTAGTCGGCGGAGCGATTCCGATTAACTACGATGTGGAAATGGCAGAGCTGGCATTGGAAGAAGCCGAGCAGGTAGAAGGCTTCCATTCCTTTAAGCACGGCGAATACAACTCGATGGGCAGTGAAGATGCCAGCTTTATGATAAAACGCGTTCAGGATCGTGGTGGAAAAGGAACGTACATGGCAATCGGTACGGATATCCCGGCACCGCACCACCATCCGAAATTCGATATACAAGAAGAAATTTTGCCGCGCAGTGTTGCGCTTTTGAACCGGATTGCAAGACGATTGCTGAAATAAAGAACGTTCCTACCTGAGCGAATAGCACATGGACAACGAGGACAGAGAGGATGTTTTCCGAATGCATACCAAGCGAATTGCAGAAATGATTGAGAGTAAACGAGATTCCTTCATCAAAGTGGCCGACCAGATATGGGATTTCGCGGAGACACGTTTTGAAGAGTACCAATCAGCTGAGCTGCTGGCTCAAACGCTCGAAGATGAGGGCTTCAAGGTTGAGCGCGGTGTTGGCGGGATCAAAACCGCGTTCATCGGAAGCTTTGGCAGTGGTAATCCTGTCGTGGCGATCCTGGGTGAGTTCGACGCACTATCTGGCATGAGTCAGAAAAAAGGACACACCACAGAAGAGCCTCTCGTAGCGGGAGCAAATGGTCACGGCTGCGGACACAACCTGCTCGGTACCGCTTCTCTTGCGGCGGCAGTTGCTGTGAAAGCGTACATGGAAGAGAACAACATGACGGGGACTGTTCGTTATTACGGCTGCCCAGGGGAAGAAGGCGGCTCCGGGAAAGCGTTTATGGCGAGGGCAGGCTTGTTTGACGACGTGGACTTCGCTCTCTGCTGGCACCCAATGGGCTACAACAGCATCATGTCCATCGATTCGCTCGCGAACTATCAAATCTACTTCAAGTTCAAAGGAAAGAGTGCCCATGCGGCAGCAAGTCCACACCTCGGTCGCAGTGCCCTGGATGCGGTCGAGCTGATGAACGTTGGCGTGAACTACTTGCGTGAGCACATCATCCCGGAAGCGCGTGTGCACTATGCCATCACGAACTCCGGCGGATTGTCGCCAAATGTGGTACAGCCAAAAGCAGAGGTGCTCTATCTCGTACGTGCGCCGAAGGTTGATCAAGTACAGGAGATTTACGAGCGTGTATGCAAAATCGCGCAAGGCGCTGCGCTCATGACCGAAACGGAAGTAGAGATCGTATTCGACAAAGCGTGCTCCAACCTCGTGCAAAACAAGCTGCTGGAAGAGGTTATGTACAAAAACTTCCAGGAGCTGGGCGTACCTGTGCATGATGAAGCAGAGCTGCAATTGGCAAAAGAGATGCGTGCGACGCTGTCCAAGCAGGAACTCGCTACTTCCGAAAAACAGTCGGCGAACACACCTGCACCAGACATGGTTACATGGCTCAACCCATTCGACGGATCAAAAATTCCACTGAACGGCTCCACAGACGTAGGAGATGTGAGCTGGATTACGCCGACCGCGCAATGCACGACGGCTTGCTATATTAACGGCTCCACGCTGCACTCCTGGCAATGGGTGTCCCTCGGGGCAACGTCCATGGCACATAAAGGGATGCTGCATGCGGGGAAAGTCATGGCTTCCACAGCCATTGACATGCTGAAAAACCCGGAGCTGATCGAGCAGGCCAAAGCAGAGCTCAAAGAGCGACTGGGTGGTCAAACGTACGTGTGTCCGATTCCTGAGGGTGTTATGCCTTCGGTGAAAAAATAAGGGCGTTTTCGAATTGAAAATTATGCACACCAGATGAAAGAAAAGAAGGCTGTCACTTTTGACAGCCTTCTTGCGTGTTGTTCTTCACTCCTACCAATGCTTCATTCCCTGATTTCAACGTCCCACAGCTTAGCGTTTCCGGAAACGATAATGGTAATTTGGCTTACCTTGTCAAAATGCCACTCTACAGCCTCTGCTTCTTGGCTATATTGTTCGTTTGCGTGAAATTTTTCTTGCCCATCTACGATTATTTTGACTTCACCCTTATAGTCTCCAGTGTCGGGAATGCCGAAATTGAAATGAAGCGAGACATCTTCTTTGTTCCCCAGAATATAGTCGAATTTTTTGTTTGATGCTCCTTCACTGCTGTACACGTTCATTTTAGGCTCTATTCTCTTACCTGCTACGGTGAAACTTGGAAGGTTCTCAGTCATTGGCGTATTTCCTGTAATTTCTATTACATCCGTTAATGCATGAATAGAGCCTTCTCTTTTTTCTGTAACATATTTGATGGTTTCAGAGATCACCATTATTCCACTTAGAAGTATAACGATAGATAGAACCGAAGCAAGGAGCTTTTTATAAGAAATGATTGAAGAAAATCCAACTCGATAGGCAACATAGCCAATCATTGCGCCTAATGTATTGGATATAATATCACTTACATCAAAGCTACCCAGATAAGTTAATGCCTGAATCGTTTCTAGAACGAGAATCGTTAAGACAAACAAAGAGATGAACTTCCCAAATCTTACACGATACAACAGGGGAAATAGTACTCCAAAAGGGATAAAAGCAGCAATGTTTCCAAAATCAACAATCCACGAAAAATTTAGTTCTGGAAATTGAAGGGGTACTCCTTCTGGAACAAGCATAAATGTGTATCCATATTCACTGGTTGCACGTTCTACTCTCTTAAAAGCAAAGAACATAAAATATAGAATGAGAATTGTGTATAAAACGGTTCCTGTAAAGAGGCGTTTCCGTAATTTCGCTTCCATAAATATCTCCTATGAATATAGTTATCCTTAGAACTCTTAGCCATCTGTGATACTCTAATATTCTTGTCGACAGAAGTCAACCATTCGGGAAATGGGACGGCCCGAAAAGACGATCATTATCCTAGATTACATCTCTAGTGAATCGGTCGACGTGAAAAAACTCCTTGACGAAGACTCAAGGAGCTGGCGCATACTTTTTGTCTTGTTTAAAAATGTTTCTGGAGATTTTCAAATCGAAGGACAAGCAGAAAACACCGTCATTCTTGTGCTTAGCGGAGAACCGATCAACGAGCCCATTGTCATGCATGGCCCATTCGTCATGAACAGTCCGGAGGAAATCAGTGTATCGTAAGGCCAGCCGGAAAAATCCGATTGGCCTTTTTGCATTCATACAGTTAGCCACCATACCCCAGCGCATTCCGGCAAAGTCGCCAGCTTTTCCGCGACAACTCTGTCGGCCAGCTCAGCCCCAAAGAAAAACCTGGCTAGCTGTTCTGCTTCCTCTACGTCTTTGAACTGATAGTCCAATCGAATCCATTTATGCGAGAAGCCATATTTGTTTTCCAGCAAGGAATAGTACTTTGTAAGAAATTCAGGTGGGTGAGGTGTTTCATATCCGGTTCCCATCGTCTCCATAATAACGACCGTACCACCAGGACGAAGCACACGTTTCATTTCTTGGATGATCGTATCAAGATTGCGCTCGTTGTTCGGTACTTCAGAACTGGTTAAATAACAAACGGTCCAGCCCGCTACGATGACATCTGCACTATTGTCGTCTGCGGGAAGTTCACGATGATCGGCTACCTTGGTTGTCCAATTGGAAAGACCGGCTTCCTTCAACTGTTGTGCATTCACTTCGAGCATGGCAGCGGAAGCATCAAGAGCAAGTATGGACTTGGCATGCGGGGCGATCACCGATGTTAATCTCCCCGAGCCAGCGCCCAAATCGATCACGTCCCGTCCCTTGATCGAAGTAATTTCTTCGATGACATCGAGCAGGCGTGGTTGTCTGGAAATCATCAGATCGTACTGTTCCGCTTGATTTTTATAAATTTGTTCATGGTTTGGCATGATTCATCCTCCCGTGAATGTATCGTATTGGAAGTAATCGTAAAGGTTCACGCCACGTGAAGGTCAAGGATAAAAAAAGGATTCCGCCTGGTAGTCTTGAGCTACTGCAAGGGGAATCCTTCTTTTTATGAATTAACTGGTAGTGATCATTTCCTTTGCCAGCGCTACCATCTGATCATGAAGTGCAGGGTCCAGCTGATTACTTCCTGTGTGGTACGCGAGATGATACCAGATCCCTTGATCATAAAATTCCATCTCATGGGCGGTCGTGACGACCAAATTGACAGATTCATTTTTGTCATCGTACTTATAAAAGTTATACACGTAAGAGCTGTTCGTCGTAATGATATGATGATAGAGGGTGACATCGTCGGAGAGAGGCTCTACTCGCATGACGTTCCCAAATGAGTCCAGTCCAGAAGGGGATGGCTTCACACCCTCCAACGGGTTTTCCTCCGTCTCAGTCATACGTACGATGAAGAAATTTTCAGGGCTATGGGCTCCGCTATCTTGTGCGTATGTCAGTTGTAGCTGGTGTCGGGCCTCTTTTTCAGAACCTGGGGTGAATGACACGAGATAGGCCAGCTCTTGATCGACAGGAAAAGGCAGCTTGTTTTTATCGATTGGCTTGACCCTGCTTTGAAGAGCAGCAGGCAGCAGAGGCGTCAGCTCCTGAAGATTCGTCGGCCGATAATGGGTTACGTTTTCAGGTTCTTGGGACAGCCTGTGAATTTCGCTCTGGGCAAAAACATCTCCCCCAGTTTTTTCGAGACCAGTGGATGAGGAACAACCGACAAGCAGTACAAACAGGCTCGCTACAAGGGAACACACAACTTTTGGTCGAAAATTTCTCAAGGGTTTCCTCCTACTATGCTTGCGCCTCCTTCGCTTGATTGACGAGACGAAGCATCTTATTCCCGACATTGATTGCTGCTTGAATAATGTAGCCAGTCGTAAAGGACAACACGACGGTTCCGTAATAAATAGGGCCATCTAACAGAAAGCTAGCGCTAAGAAATAGGCAAGCCAGCAAAATCTCTGTTCGTCTAAATGTCCACTTTAATCTTTTCGACATAACGAGTACAAAAGCCTCTTGGGGAGCCGTGCACACTTGCGTACACACATATAGCCCAATGCCGCTGCCGATACAAATGTTTCCGAGTGCCATGGTCAATAGTGGTGGCAGTGAACGGATAGCCGCCATGAGCGCATCGATGGACCCGATCAAATCGACGAAGACAGAGATCAGCACCATGACCACAATGGCACCTACCGTAATATAACTCCGATCCATGAAGAAGACGATGCAGACAAAGGTAAGGTTAATAGCAAACATCCAAAAGCCGATCGATATCCCAAAGTTTTGATAAAGGGCAATAAACAGAGAATCATACGGGCTCAGACCAAAGGATGTAATGGTCGTCATCATGTTGATCCCGAGCGCCAAAATCAGTAAGCCTACGATAAATAAAAGATATTCAAATTTTAAGCGAATCACAAAACACGACTCCTTTCATTCTACATAAGGAGAGCATAATATGTGGAACGCTTTTCAGAGCAAGCGGAATGTGCTTTCATGTAGGTAACAAAACCGATCCGACTTAGAGGGGTAATCTGAGTGGCTAACATACGAGAAATTGCGAAAATGGCAGGTGTATCCGTCTCAACCGTTTCACGCGTACTTAATAATCATCCATACGTAAACGAGCAAAAACGAGCGGAGATTCTCAAAATTATTGAAGAGCAAAATTATGTTCAAAACAGTAATGCAGTCCACCTCTCGACAGGAAAAACAATGGTATTCGGAGTGACGCTGCCTCTCGTCAACAACCAATACTACAGCTCCATTATCGAAGGGATTGCAGCAGAAGCAGCCCGGCACCAATACAAGCTGATGGTGTGCCAAACGAATAACAACCCCGAACAAGAACGCAGCGTCCTACACTTGCTCAAAAATAAAAAAATCGACGGGCTAATCATGTGCTCCAGGTCCAGCTCTTGCGAAACGCTCAACGAATACGCAGATTACGGACCTATTATCACCTGTGAAGCAAATGATACCACCTCTGTATCAAGTGTTCATATCGACCACTATCAAACGTATCTGATCGGGATGGAGTATCTGATCAAGAAAGGGCATCGTCGAATCGGGTATTGCATCGGTAGAAAAAATAGCTTTAACAGCCAGCATCGCAAAAGAGCCTATTATGAAAAGCTGCGTTCGATTGACGTGACACCCTCGCCTGAATGGGCATTTGAAGAGTGCTTAACGATTCAAGACGGCAAGGACGTCGTGGGGAAATTGCTGCAAGCAGAAGAACGGCCCACTGCGATGATCGTGTCATGCAATCACATAGCAGCAGGGATCGTGAAAGAAGCGAGCAGATTGGGGCTTAGCATACCGGAAGATTTAGCTGTAATCGGTTGTGATGATCAGCCGATCGGAGAGCTGCTGGAGATCACTACGGTATCAAGCTCGAGTACGTTGATGGGTAAATACGCATTTGAGATGCTGTATGAGCGGATTTGGACACAGCAGACAGGTGGGGAAAAGGAAGAGAAGGAATTGCCGCCCGTTTTGGTAGAACGGCTGACGACGTAAAGCTATTGCAATAGAGCACAGTTGATCAAAAAAAAGAGCGTGATCTCCCGCATACTTAAAGAAAAAATAGGTGAAGGAAGTCAAAGATGGATACATACAGGCGCATTCAGGACGCGATTGACTATGTCGAGGAGCATCTTCAGGAAGAATTGAACATCACCGATATTGCTTCCCGGGCACATTTCTCTGCTTTTCATTTTCAGCGGCTATTCCAGGCGATCTCTGGCTTCAGTGTGCAGGAGTACATCCGCAAACGAAGACTGTCCGAAGCGGCACTTGCCCTGAAGAATTCGAAGGACAACGTACTCGACATTGCGGTTGCCTATCAATACCAGTCGCAGGAAGCACTGACACGCGCCTTTGAGAAGCAGTTCGGCATTACACCGGGAAAATATCGGAAAGAAAATCAGTCGCTGCCCTACCAAGCCAAAATGGACTTCTTGACCTTTCGCCAAACGATCAAAGGAGAGATCACGATGAACAAGCCGACGATCACGATCCTGGACGAAATTTGGATTATTGGGCGTAGTCACCGGACGAGCTTGCAGGATGAAAAGTATTTCGCGGACATCCCGGGCTTCTATCAAGCGTTTGGCAGCAATCAAGATTTTTTGCGGATTCCGAATAAAGCGGCGGCAGACATGTCATATGGAATCGCCTGCGAATTTGCAGATGACGGAAGCTTTTCTTTTGTGGTGGGAGAAGCGGTGCACAGTTTTCCGGATGAACTGCCTGAAGGCTTCACCTCGCTCGTCTTGCCTGCGGGTAAATATGCAGAGTTCAAGGTGAACGGGCCTGTCGATCAGGTGCAAAACACACGTCGGTACATTTACGGAACGTGGTTGCCTAACTCGAATTACGAGAGAGGCGAGGGGCCGGATTTTGAAGTGACGGATGTGTGGGGCTCGCGTTATCCAGATGCGATGAAGATGAGTATCTATATTCCGATCAAATGAAGTATACTACATTTTCAATACTCCCGTTTTACACAAAAGAGGTATTAACAAACAAAATCCTTGTTCGGTTAATTGAATAGCATTTACTAACCTTGATAGGCTTCGTGCCTTTTGAGGTTTTTTCATTTGTGGGGCTATCCAGTTGAGGGTTAAATTTATGGTAGAGTCATGGATGATAGTTGCTATCGATAACGAAGCTTATGCATGATACGATAGTACTAAAGTGTATGACTAATTCACTAATATTTGGAATTTCATGATGGTATGGGGGTAAAGCAACAAGATGAGCCAGTTATCCTTACAGGAATTAGAATCGCATTTATGGAAATCAGCCGATATTTTGCGCGGTTCGGTAGATTCCAGCGATTATAAGAACTACATATTCGGACTATTGTTTTTGAAGCGATTGAGTGATGTATTTGAAGAACGACGTCAGGAGCTCGTGGCGGAGCTTGGCGAAGAGCTCGGGCACATGCTCGAAGATGATCATTCCCAATATCAATTTTACGTGCCTGTGTCTGCTCGTTGGGGAGAAATTCGCAAGCATGCGGCTGACATTGGTTCTGCGATCAACGTAGCGTTTGAAGCGCTGGAAAATGAAAACCGTACACTTGAAAGCGTTTTGACACCGATAGATTTTAATCGCAAAGAAGTGTTGACAGACAGCGTGCTGCAACGATTGTTACAACATTTCTCTGAATTGGATCTGAGCAATGCGAACTTGTCAGAACCAGATATGCTAGGTCGTGCATACGAGTATTTGATCAAAATGTTCGCCGACGATGCCGGGAAAAAGGGCGGAGAATTCTATACGCCATCCAAAGTTGTGGAACTAATCGTAAAGCTCATCAAGCCAGAGGAAGGCATGCGCGTCTATGACCCGACTTGTGGGTCTGGCGGGATGCTGATTCAGTCTGTTGATTATGTGAAGGAACAGAACGGCAATCCGAAATCGTTAACGTTGTACGGCCAGGAGAAGAACCTGGGAACATGGTCGATTGCGAAGATGAATCTGCTGCTGCACAACCTGCCTGATCATACCATTGTAAAAGGTGATACGATTCGCGAGCCAAAGCTGGTAGAAGACGGAGAAATCATGATGTTCGACCGTGTGATTGCGAATCCGCCGTTTTCTTTGAAGGAGTGGGGGCGTGACGAGGCAGTGAATGATCCGTACGGTCGCTTCCAATACGGTATCCCTCCGAAAAATGCGGGTGACTATGCGTTTATTCAGCATATGATTGCATCCCTCAAAGCAGAGGGCAAGGCTGGTGTAGTAATGCCGCATGGTGTGCTATTCCGTGGGGGAGCAGAAGGAAGCATTCGTCAAGGATTGTTAGAAGCTGATTTCTTGGAAGCGGTAGTGGGCTTGCCTTCTAATTTGTTCTATGGGACGGGTATTCCGGCTTGTGTGTTGATCTTCAATCGGAATAAGGCAGCAGAACGAGTGGGTAAGGTGTTGTTCATCGCAGCAGAGGATGAGTACCAAGAGGGGAAAAACCAGAATACGCTTCGGGATGAAGATATTGCGAAGATCGTGGCGACGTTCGATGCGTATGAAGATGTGGAGAAGTATGCGAGAGTAGTGACTCTGGATGAAATTAAGGGTAATGACTACAACCTGAATATTACTCGTTATATTGATAAGTCTGAGGAAGAAGAGAAGGTGGATATAGAGTCGGTGATTGTGGAGCTATCGGAGTTGGAAGGGAAGCAAGCGGAAATTAAGGCGAAGCTGAACGGTTATCTTCGTGAGCTGGGATTGGGTGAAGTGTAATGAAGCAGGTTCGTGAAGGGTATAAGATGACGGAGCTTGGGGAGATTCCGGTTGAGTGGGAATTAAAAGAGTTAAATTCATTAGCAAGAAAAGAAGAGAAGTATGCTTTTTCTGGAGGACCATTTGGATCAGATTTAACCAGTAATGACTATACAGAAGCTGGAGTTCAGATTATTCAACTACAAAATATTGGTGAAGGATGTTTTTATAATAACCATCAAATCTTCACTAGTGATTCCAAAGCAGATGAACTTAAAAAGTGTAATATATATCCTGGAGATTTGGTAATTGCCAAGATGGCTGAACCTGTTGCAAGAGCTTGTATTGTTCCAAAAGGTGCGGATAGATACTTGATGGCTTCAGATGCTATAAGGCTTTCAACTGACCCCGAAATCATTGACAAGCATTTTTTGATGTATGCAATAAATTCCCGCTATTTTAGAAAGCTTGCTGAAGCGAATAGCACGGGATCTACGAGACTTAGAATTGGATTAACTACACTTTCAAAACTTAACATTCTATACCCACCAATTAAAGAACAAGAAAAAATCGCCGAAATCCTCTCAACAGTGGACGAACAAATCGAGAATACCGAACAACGGATCGAAAAAGCAAAAGACCTGAAACGCGGGTTAATGCAGCAATTACTGACAAAAGGCATTGGGCATACCGAATTTAAGCAGACGGAGCTTGGGGAGATTCCCGTTGAGTGGGAAGTGAGGCTACTTGAAGAGTTGGTAGATTTTAGTAATGGCAAAGCACATGAACAATTAATTGTTGAGGAAGAGAAATACATTCTGATAAACTCCAAATTTATATCTTCTGAAGGGAAAGTAAAAAAGTATTCCTCAGAAGAATTACAGCCTTTAAAAATCAATGATATTACTATGGTAATGAGTGATGTACCAAATGGGAGAGCTCTTGCAAAATGTTTCATAGTAGATAAAGAAGGTACTTACACATTGAATCAAAGGATTTGTTTATTGAGAAGTAAAAAAATCAATACAACATATCTATTTTACTTTCTAAATAGAAATAAATACTTTCTTAAATTTGATGATGGAGTTGGACAAACAAATCTTCGTAAAAATGAGGTTCTGGAATGTCCAGTTATCATTCCAACTTTACCAGAACAACAAAAAATCGCCGAAATCCTCTCATCCATAGACGAACAAATCGAAAACTACGAACAAGAAAAACAAAAATACCTCGAACTAAAAAAAGGATTAATGCAGCAGCTACTGACAGGACAATTGCGAGTGACGGTATAACCAACCGTCACTCCATACTTGGAGGAAACGAAGATGAATCCTTTGGAATATTCGGAAGTGGAACTCCCCTTTATTGAACAGCTACAGAAATATGGTTATACATACAGAAAAGGTTCACAACTAGACGACGATCGTACATCGAAAGCAAGCCTCATTCTTGAAAAACGCTTCGCGAGCGCGATATGCAAACTCAACCCGTGGATGGACGACACCAATGTTGATCGGGTCGTGAAACAATTCACCACCTTGCAAGCCGAAGACCTGTGGCGTGCGAATAAAACAATATTCGATTGGCTATTCGGTCAAGGCATATCCGTCATGCAGGACCTGGGAGCTGGTAAGAAAAATCAAACTGTCCACTTGTTTGATTACGAGCAAGTGGAAAATAACGATTTCTTGGTAGTTAACCAGATCACTTACGAAAATGCGTCAGGAAAAGTAATTCCTGATCTAGTCCTGTACATCAATGGTCTACCGCTCATCCTGATTGAGTGCAAGAGCCCAAAGCTCCAAGTAGACAAGCAACTCACGGAAGGTGTCCGCCAATTCGAGCGCTACATGAAAACAAACGAAAAGCTGTTCTGGTATAACCAGATGCTCATCGTGACGAGTCGGGATCGGTCGCGTGTCGGAACGATTTTTGCCAAGCCACAGCATTACGGTCTATGGAAAGACCCGTATCCGTACACCTATGAAGAGATTGGCAGCGATCGTGCCCAAGACGTGCTGGTATCCGGACTATTACGCAAAGAAGCCGTATTGGATCTCATGCGCAATTTCATCGTATTCGATGGCAAAGTGAAAAAGCTGGCACGCTATCAGCAGTATCGAGCAGTCAACAAGACAATGGAGCGTATCGCGAAGGAGAAGAAGCCCTCCTTGCGAGGTGGTGTCGTCTGGCACACACAAGGCTCCGGGAAATCATTGACCATGGTCTATTTGGCAATGAAGCTTCGCCGACAAGCATCTTTGGAGAATCCGATGCTCGTCATCGTCACAGATCGTCAAGACCTTGATGATCAAATTACGAAGACCTTTATGCAATCAGGCTTCCCCAATCCGACTCAAGCCACATCTGTAGCAGATTTGAAGCTGCAATTAAGTAAAGGACCGGGCACGACAGTCATGACGCTCATCCAGAAGTTCCAAGGCGACGAGGAGAAGGTTTTCCCGATCATTTCTCAGTCTGAAAATATTATCGTCATGACCGATGAATCCCACCGTTCGCAGTACAAGGGGCTTGCACTCAATATGCGCAAAGCATTGCCGAATGCGACCTTTATTGGATTTACTGGAACACCAATCGACAAGAAGACGCGCTCGACGACGGGCAAGTTCGGTGGTTACATTGATAAATATACAATTGAACAAGCGGTTGAAGACGGTGCTACTGTCGAGATTCATTACGAATCTCGCTTGCCTAGCTTGCATATGAAGGGCGATACACTTGATGAGCTGTTTGCCCGTACCTTTTTTGAATATGACGAAGATGCCAGAGAGCAGATACAACAAAAGTATGTAAATGACCAACTGCTGTTAACCGCGCCAGAGCGGATGAAGGAAGTGGCGTTAGATCTCGTTCGTCACTTTGAATCTCGTATTCTCGTAAATGGCTATAAGGGTCAAGTTGTAGCCATATCCCGTACCGCAGCGGTAGACTACAAGAAGCTCATTGATCAATATGCGATGGGACAATTCGAGACGGCGGTCATCTTCTCAGCAGGACAGAATGACACAGACGAACTTCGCAAGTACCATATCTCGAAGGAAGAGGAGAAGAAGCTTATAGAGCGGTTTAAGAAGCCATTTGCCGAGGATAAGCTAGCTTTATTAATTGTCTGTGACAAGCTATTAACAGGGTTCGATGCGCCGATTGAGCAAGTCATGTACTTGGACAAGCCGCTTCGCGAACATAATTTGTTGCAAGCGATAGCGAGAACGAATCGCAAATACGATGCGAACAAGAAATACGGCCTGATCGTTGATTATTTTGGCGTCTCACGATTCCTGGATCAAGCGCTTGAAATTTTTAGTGCCAATGATGTGCAGGGAGCATTGCAATCGATCGATGATGAATTACCGAGACTGGAGCAGCGTCATCGTGCTGCGATGCGTTTCTTCGATGGACTGAGGATTGAACAATGGGAAGAAAGTGTTTTGCGATTGGTAGAGGAAGATGTTCGAGCGGACTTCGATATTGCCTACAAACGATTTGCAGCGAGCATGGACAAGGTAATGCCGAGTCCGAAGGCAGAGCGGTTCCTGCTTGATCTCAAACGTGTCGGTACTATTCGTCAACTAGCGAAGTCTCGCTTCTCGATCGATGATGGCATGGATATTTCAGACTGTGGAGAAAAGGTCAAGCGGCTCGTACATGATTATTTGCATGCTTCAGGAATTGATGCCAGAGAGGCAGTGTCGATCCTGGATGTTTCCTTTAAGGAAGAATTACAGAAGAATACATTGCCAGAGACAAAAGCAGCACAGATGGAGCACGCGATTAAGAAAGAAATTTCCGTTCGTCTTGGAGAAGATGAGGTGTATTATACGTCTCTTAGGCAGAGAGTCGAGGAATTGTTGGCACGCTACAAGGAGCGTCAACTTACGATTGCTGAGCTGTTAGAGAGACTGGATGCTGTTCGAGATGAAATGCTGGACAAGGTAAGCGGTAAGACAGACAGTGGCCTATCTTATATGCAAGAGCCGTATTACAACAAATTGCACGAAGTTTGTGAATCGCGGGCAGATTATGAGTTGAAGGAGATCGCGATTGAGGTTCAACAGTTCATCGAGGATCGTGTTACGCCAATCAGTGATTGGACGTCCAAAACGGATTTCAAGCGACAATTAACAGGCGATCTAAAGGTGGTATTGCTGAAGAAAAAGATGAATATGAATGATGCTTCGATGCTGACAGGCTACTTCACGGCTCTGGCAGAAACCCAATACGGAAAGAAATAAAGGGAATGACCAGCAACGTGTTTGCTGGTCATTCATCATATGTATAACGTATTGCCATATAGACGGAGCCATTCTTTCTTCTCTTCGTAGTCGGATAATAGCATTCGAACCGTATCCCAATAGTCCTTGGAATGATTCATATGTTGGAGGTGTACCAGCTCGTGGACGAGAACATAATCGACAATAGAGGCAGGAGCCAGAAATATACGCCAGTTCAGTAAAATGTTGCCGACTGGTGTACAGCTTCCCCAGCGTTGATCCTGATCCTTAATGACAATCTCTTTTGGTTGATGCGAGAACTTGATCGTGAACCGATTGATTCGGTCTTTTGCGAATACACAGCCTCTATGTTTCACCCAGTCAATATATACAGGCATGATCACATCACGATGCTGATATTCACAAATATCATGAGGCAATTGAACACGAAATTGTCCGTGGTAGAAGCTTAATTTTGGCTCCTGTATGTCAGTAGTCTTCTCTACTTTTAGCCGATATTGTCGCCCGAGGTAGGGCAGCTTTTCACCAGATACGAATTTTCTCTGCAAGCTGTGGTGTTGCATTTCCTCGAAGTGCAACAGTTGAGTGCGTATCCAGACTCCTTTACGGTGTAATAGCTGCTGAATCGCTTGTTCTTCGGCATGGGAAGGAGCAATCACCTCTACGCCGTGTTGGTTAACGGATATGGAAACGGTCTTACGTCGATCGCTTCTCGTTATTTCGTAATGAATCGTTTTAGAACCGAACTGAAAAGATGGCATGATGACTCCTCCTGTCAATGAATTATAGCAGTAGTGAATCGGCCAATTCTAGCGAAATATCGTGTATAATAATCCCAAATGAGGGAACTGGAAAATAGATCCACATGCGTCATGCAAAACGAGCAAAACCATAGAACTGAGGATATAGAAAGGGGAAAGAAAACTCCATATGTCATCTGTATTTACGTTCTTACAAGAGGTGAACGAGGGATTGTATGCTTTGGCGCTCCAAGCAGAAGCGGATGTGTGGAGCAATCCCCGCGCTACTCTGATTCAAGGCAGGCTATTTTGTGAAGAAATGGCGACAACAGTATCCAAGACGGAAAAGGTCGAGCCTGTGTATAGTATTAAGCCCAATGAACGGATACAACTGCTTGCTCGTAGAGACATCATCTCGGATGAGTTGAAGGACAGCTTCGAGTGGCTGCGTAGGAACGGCAACATGGCTGTTCATGACATGAAGCCTTTCCCATCTGATTTGGCGTTAACCGCGCATCGGCAAATCTTTACACTTTCACTGTGGTTTGTCGAGTCATATGGATCACTAGAGATACAACTTCCGACGTACGAAATGCCGTCGATGCCTGCAAGTCGTGGCCACGAACAGAACGAGAAGATGCTGGATGTGAGTGATCAGCTTGAGAAGCTGGTGAGTGCCCAATTAGAAGCGAGGATTTTGCCTACGTTAAAGGAAGAATTCAGGCATTTACATGATAAAATCTCGCAAGTAGCGGCGAAGGGAGTAGCTGTTTCTCAATCGGTAACAACGGAAGCGATTGATGTTAGTGATTATTTAATGGGGCAAGGATTGACAGTAATTGACAAGCGTCCAAATGGCGGAGCGTTGTGGGTTATTGGTGGTTGGGAAATCAAAGATGTATTGTTTGAACTAAAAACTTACGGTATTCACTTCAAGTTCGCGAAGAACGGCAGTCAATCGACGATGCGCAAGGCAGCGTGGTTTATGTTGGGAAAGGCAACCACCATACCAATCTCCACGCAAGGGCAAGCGGAAGTCACAAATCCTCCTGAAACATCAAGTTTCGGGGAAGAGGACGGAGCACAGCTATGTAAGTCTTTTCGTAACAAAGAGCTTATGTTTCCTGCGTCTATGATCGATGTAGGATTGAATGATATCGCGATTAGTGGTTGTACATCGTTAGTCCAGTATTTGATAGAAGAATGTAAAGTAGCTACGATCCGAGATCTTCCTGAAGACTTAACGGTGATGACAGAGAAAATAAATGGGGTTGGCCCGAAGACGATTGATCGATTTGTAAAGCAGTTAGAAGAAGCGATTGCAGAAGAGAAACGTCTGATTGGTTCGGGAAAACGAAAAGAACAGGCTGTCATCGCGTACCGGGAACTCAAGAAAAAACTTGGTCGTCGTCCGACTTATATGGAGCTTCATCAGAATGCGAAGGTGGATAGCCAGGAATATCGTCAATTATTTGACTCTTACTATATCTTCTTATTGCAAGCAGGACAGTTGGACAAAGAAGAAGCTATTATCGCGAAGCGTTATTCATGTTGGCTGAAGGAAGTAGAGAATACGATTATTCGTAAAAGCTACAAAATGGTACTCTTGCATGTGATGTTGACGCGTGGTGTATATAACTGGACGAAGCCTATTACAGCAGAAGAGGTAGCACCCAGATTCTACCAATATTATATGAATGATGAGGAACGCAAGAGTATAGATTTCTCAGATAACGAGACGCAAAAGCTATGGGATGCTCCGGTAGAACGTACTGCGCAGCTTATCGCTCGTATGCCTATGACACATTGGGCGAAAGCAGCTGACAAGCTTCTTCAATATGCTGATAGTTCTTTCAAGATAAAGTTCCCCATCCGAGAGACGGATGAGCAATTGTTGTACGAGTGGACAAGAGAAATATGTGAATATCGGCTGTTCTCGTACTTTGAACGGAAAGCAATAGCGGTCAGTACGAACACACAATAGTGAGAAAGGTGCAATAAACAATGGGGGACATAAAACTATTTCGATTAATGGACAGTGGGTTAGAGGAACTAAGTGGTTATACCGTCACAGTAGAAAAGTCGTTACAGACGTTAATGGAGACAAATTTAGAGGTGCTACTGGGTATTCGATTTCTCGCTTCTGAATATTCGACGGGAAAGAAGCACCGGGGAAGAATCGATACGCTCGGTATTGATGAGAATAATTCGCCAGTAATCATCGAATATAAAAGGTCAACGAATGAAAATGTGATCAACCAAGGCTTGTATTATCTGGATTGGTTAATGGATCATCAAGCAGATTTCATGGTACTAGTCATGAATCGACTTGGTAAAGATATAGCCCATGCGATTGATTGGAGTGCACCGAGACTTCTATGTATAGCTGGAGGATTCACCAAGTACGATGAGCACGCCGTACAGCAAATAAACCGTAATATCGAATTGTACACGTATAAACGATATGGAGACGAGTTATTATTGCTGGATCTCGTAAATGCAACAACAGCAAACGTAGAGCTAGATTATGATAAACCATCGAATATCAAATCTTCAACCACGTATAAAACAGTATCAGAATACCTGGATCAAGCGAGTGAGGAACTAGTTGATCGCTTCGAAGCGCTACGTTCCTTTATGTTAGCACTAGGTGACGATGTACAGATGAATACGCTGAAATACTATATAGCGTTCAAGCGGATTAAAAACTTTGCTTGCGTAGAAATTCATCCGCAAACGAAATGTATTACGATCTATGTCAAAGTCAATCCAGATACGATAGAATTGGAGCCAACCTTTACGAGAGATGTGCGTCAGATCGGTCATTATGGTACAGGTGATCTAGAGATTACGATCTCAAATGACGAGCATCTAGCGCGGGCAAAGGAGCTTATTCAGAAAAGTTACGAGATGAGCTAGTAGGTTGTGAAGAAGACCACTTGTGTCCTCATAAAATAACGAATTTTACATTACTTTCACACGCCATCCATTCCAGCTTTATACCCGTTTGCTACAGTATAAGAGCAAGAGCGAATGTACAGGAGGCGGGTAGGGTGGAAGTGCGGATTGAACGCGTCGTAAAAGATGATTTTGCGGAAATGATCACGTTGGCGGATTTGACATTACCCGATCGAATGAACTTGCATGAGCTGAAAAAGTATATAGAGCTGTTTCCTGAGTTGATTTTCAAGGCGACCTATAACGGTCAGCTCATTGGCTTTAGCTGCGCCGGAATCGATATGTACCAGACGACAGGCTGGCTTTTGTTCAGCAATGTGCGCAAAGAGTTTCAGGGTCAAGGCATCGGCAAGCGAATGATTGAAGCAAGATTGCAAGCTCTGCGCCAATTCCCGACACTTCGTACGGTGCAGGTCACTGTCAGTGAAACAAACGCATCCTCCATTCGCGCATTATCTGCCTTTGGATTCCGTCTGTCTCACGCAGAACAGGATTACTACGGGCCGGGCAAGCATCGGAATTTGATGGAGCTGCCGATTTTGCCAGTTGTGCAACCGACTGTGGCAAGTTCGAGCTGGGAAGAGAAGGTCCATACACAAATCTAGGTGTCACTTTATATGGATAAGGATTTTGAAAGCGGATAAGGCCATGGCCATCCGCTTTTTTTGACGTATCAAGAGCCCCCTTTTTTTGTTTTTTTGATACGATGAAGATATGGAGACAAACATTCTTAGACGGATCTTTTTCTTGGGATCACTTTGTAAAGAAGCACGGTAAGAAAATTCGTCCTGTTGTATTTAGAGAAGTTATGAAATTCCGAGATTGTGGCAATCCAAGAAATGGATTTAAGTTGTTTGTATGCGAAGGGTGTCATGATGTAAAACGAGTTCCTTACCGGTGTAAAAGGCGGTTTGTACCATGCGGCTGTAGTGGGGAGAAGAATATTTCCAGTCTAGGCTCCAGGCTCCGTCCGGCTGGGAAGTGTGCACTGCCCGCGCCGAAGGACTCCACAAGTCGCTACGTCTGGAAATATTCTTCTCTGGAGTAACTGACTCCATTTTTCCATTCTTTTAAAAACCGAATAACTAGGAATGCTCGTACGTGTTTGGCTACTTTGGACACGGATTTCAGTGCAACGAAGGTTACGCCCAAGGCTTGGGACATTGTGAAGATCATCCCTCAGTCTATACTGTTAAGGATGGTCTTCTTAGGTTTAGAAGGTATCGATGAACGAACAAAGCTGGTGAGAAGAAAAA
>NZ_JBFEFW010000035.1:0-59866 GCF_047229145.1 Brevibacillus jepli | reverse complement strand
CAGTAGAATATAGAGAAGCGATTGCCGCCTAAAAAATTTCTCTTTTTTAGTGTCTACTTGACGGGGCTATGACCAACCGACCGAGACGCAATGAAAAAAAGAGAAACAAGCCTTTAGCGTCCACCTCTGAGACACCTCCTGAATGGACGACTTTGGACGCGGGTTTCGCTTTTTTTCATGGAGTCGGGCAGTCAATCCCACAGCGGGTGGCCCAAGAAGCTGAGCGTTTTCTCCTGTTTCCTCCCCACCACAACCGCACGACAACGTTTTGTTAATTCCCCCAACCGAAATCTTCGAAAAACCTTTACCTGACTTTTATAGAATCCTCGTCATGATTTCGTACAGTAAAAGAGAAGGGAATACTTGCAAAGGGAGGCATCGTAATGGACACTGGCAGCCATCTTTTGTTGGGAGTCACTCTTGCGGGCTTAGCGCATATCACGCCGGCAGTTGCACATGATCCAGCACTTGCTCAAGCGTTGATGGTCGCGACGGTAGTGGGGTCTCATGCCCCGGATTTCGACACTGTGGCCAGACTTCGCGGTATTTCTTTTTACATTCGTTTTCATCGGGGAATTACTCATTCGATTCCCGCTTTATTTCTGTGGCCCCTCATCATCAGTCTTCCTCTTGCCTGGGGATTTGGTGTGATGGGGCAGTTCGGGATTTTGTACGGATGGACGCTGTTGGCTGTCGTGCTGCATGTTTTTCTCGATATGCTGAACGCGTACGGTGTCCAGTGTATTCGCCCGATTAGCAAGCGCTGGGTGCATCTCGATGTGCTCGCGATTTTTGAGCCTCTGCTGTTCGGGGTTCATCTGGCAGCGGCGATATGGTGGTTGGCTTTAAGCGGAGAGCCCACCGTGTTATTTCCGGCAGCATATGGTATCACGCTCCTGTATATTGGCGTTCGGGCTTGGCAGCATCATCGAAACGTCAGGAGGGTGACAAGGGCTTTGGAAACAAGAGGCATATCTCACGTGCTCCCGAGCCTGCATCCTTTTCACTGGCGATTCGTTGTAGAGACGGAGGAGCAGTTTTACACAGGGAGGATCGAGTATGCACGTGTGATCCTGGAAGATGTGTATCCGAAGCAGCACCGCGATGCGATCATTCAGGCTACCGTTGGTGTGGACGGAGTCCGGGCTTTTCTCGGATTTGCCCAACGGATTCACGTCACGTGGAAGGAGATTTCCGACGGTTATGAAGTCACGTGGAGTGATGTGCGCTTTTGGTACAATCGGAAGCTGCCATTTGGGGTAGATGTGGTGTTGGACCGAGACTTGAATGTAGTTGATCATCGGTTGGGCTGGCGAAAAAAAGCGTGGGACCCGCCGTTTGTATAAAGGAAGCTAGTATAGGTGAGCCCCGTCAGTTTGGTGAAGCTGGCGGGGATTACTTTTTTAACGTATAGGAATTTATAACAATAAATTTTGTAGCGCATAAAAAGGTGCCTCAGCGTCTACTTCTGGCATTGTTTCAGTAAAACTTTCTGCCTAAACGCGGCGCTCACGCTTGAAGATGCTTAGATAGGGGTTGCTTATACGCAAACAAAAGTGAAGATCATCCATCAGTTTATGCTAATAAAGGATGATCTTTTTAGGTTTAAGAGGTTCGATAAACCAACAAAGCTGGTGAGAAGAAAAAGCACAGGGCTCGTAGACCTTGACAGCGCCTCCCCAGTCGGAACTTCCAAAAGAGGACCACGCTTGTCGAACACTTCTTCCATGAGATACTTCCGCCCATAGGGTGGCTTTGGCTCGACGGTCCCCTTTTGGAAGTGGAGACGGACAGTGAATCACCCCTGCTGGCGTGTCAGAGTCGAAGAGAACTGTGCTTTTTCTTCTCCTCCACTATGTTGACCCTATTAAGAAGGAACTTTATAAGTGTTTCTTACAAAATGGCGCTATGCAAAATCCAACGAGAATGATACACTGAAAAAAACTAAACGTTCGATGGTGATAGAATGAATGAGTTGTATTCGATCAGAGTAGAATGGTCTCCTGCGTATGAATGTATCATTAGCCTTTACACTTACATTTACGAAAAGGAGCGCAAGCATTATTTGCTCGGTGCTGCTTGGAAAGAGGAGACAAAACAAATGCTCCCGGCGTCTTTTGCAGATGAGCTCGCAGATGAACGCTGGGAAGTGCTCCACCGTTTGGTATTGCTTGTAGCGCAATCGCCCCAGACCAAATCCGTCGATGAGTTTCTTGGGTGGCTAGAGTGCATCCCTCCCGGTGAAATTTATGAGCGTCTCGCGCCATGGGTGGAGACAATCCCGCTGAATTTGGGGGAAATCCGTGATCGCAGCCTGTCGCTGCTTACCCGTTGGAATGAACATTATTTTTCGAAGCTGGAACCACGCATTTTGGAGAGTCTTAAGCGGAGCGCCGATGAGCTGACAGTCCGCGCCAAAGAAACGCCTCCGATTGATTTGGTCGATCATGTTACGAACGGTATCTGGATTGAGCCGATGGCAGATTTGCGAGAGGTTGTACTGATTCCGCAATATCATTCTGCCCATTCTACTGTTCTCGACTTTTATCGGGGGCTTGCCACCTGCATGTACCCAGTCAAAGATGCGGCAACGACCAAACCACAACCGCTCATGGAGCTGTTGCCCATTACACAGTGCCTGGCGGATGAGAAGCGCCTGCAAATCTTGCGTTGTCTTGCGAAAAAGACATGCACGCTCGGGGAATTACAGCAGCAGGTGTCACTGGCAAAAAGCACCGTCCATCATCATGTAACGGCGCTGCGCCGAGCAGGGCTGATTCGTGCTCACTACACAGGTAGTACGACGATTTCCTACTACAGTCTGCGTGAATCATTCGTCGAGCGTCTCCCGATCTTGCTTCGTTCCTTCTTCCATACATCAGAGTAATTTTGCTGACGATTATTGCATGATTCTTTTGAGAGGGCAGGTTGAATCATTATGAGCAAAATGAGGCAAGTGTGGGAGGCGTACCACCCGATTGTGCATCTGTTGATGGCAGGAACGGTGTTCGTTCAGCTCACCCAATCCATGAGTATCCCTTTTCTCGCCATCTATCTCGGTGAAACGACAAAGCTTTCTCTCCCTTATATCGGGCTCATTATCGGTGCAGGTCCTTTGGCTGGTACAGTAGGGGGATTTGTTGGCGGGATTTTCTCTGATTTGTTTGGTAGACAGAAGTTGATGTTTTTTTCTTTAGTGGCAATGGCCAGCGCGATCATTGGTTTCGTTACGGTGACACTTCCGATAGGCTTGCTTTTGATCAGCATGGTCATGGGATTAGCCTCTTCGATATTTGCGACGGTTTCGAAAGCGCTGATGGGAGACTTGACTCCCGAGCATAAACGTTTTCGTATGTTCTCGAACCGCTATCTTGCGAACAATCTCGGCTTCGCGATAGGTTCTATGCTTGGTGCTTTTCTGGGGATTTCCGGCAGCAATCTGACGTTTATTCTGACTGCGATATCCTTGGTGACCTTTGCGATCATTTTAATGGTGGCCTGTCGGAGGTGCGGAGTCACAGATGAGGGTGTCGTGAATGGGAAAGTAGAGAGAACCAGTCTGGGTGAAATCTGGCAAGTGCTTAAAAGGGATGTTGTTCTTCTTTCCTTTGTCATAGGCGGAATCCTGTTAGTGACGGTTTACGGTCAGATGTCCGTTACGCTATCTCAGTACTTGCGGGGAAATTTTGCGGATGGTGTCGCCTTGTTTGGAACGTTGATGAGTGTCAATGGTTTTACGGTTTTGTTATTACAAATTCCAATAACGAGACTGGTTGAGCGCTATTCCTTGTTTTCACGAGTTGCGGGAGGAGCAGTGCTGATGGCTTTGGGTGAAGTCGGGTTTGCTTTTTCCCCAGGGTGGACATCGTTTATTGTGGCGATGATCGTGTTTACGATTGGGGAAATCTTGATCGTGCCTGCGGAATACGCACAAATCGACCAGATCAGTCCAGCGAATATGAGGGGGACTTACTACGGTGCACAAAGCGTCAGTATGCTAGGCAGCTTCCTTGGTCCATGGGCAGGTGGCATGGTGCTCGCCCATTATGGTGGCCCCGTGATGTTTTTGGTCATGGCAGTGCTGGCTATGGTCAGCCTGATCTTTTACTGGCTGGGACGCAGGCTTCATGAAAAGCGCAAGCAGCTCAGAAACAACCCGATTGTAGAGACAGCTATGTAGCTTCTTGCCGATTCGCTCGAACAACCGTATAATGAAAAGTAACTTTTCAAAAGGGGAAATTTTGATGTCGGTGTGTGTTCTTAACTAAGCAATTGGATAGAGTTCTCTCATTCTTTCTGGCAAAAACCTCATGTATGGTGAGCTTATTTGTTATGGAAAAAGGGAGACCTTGAATTAGTTAAGAACTTACGGTCATCCATCTACCCATTGATCGACTACGGGAACCGTGCTCTTACGCACGGTTTTTTTGCGTGACTATCCACGCGCACGTAGCGAAAGTATGCTCACAAGGCGGAGATGAACGAATGTTCATGCTCTGCTTTTTTGCATGCAGCGATGGGCTCATCCCATTTGAAAAGAGGTTCTCCCATTGAAAAATTATATAGAAGACATATACAAGCAAGTACGTTTGCAAGAAGGTCAACGTGTCATTGAGCAGTTTCTGATCGCGTGCTATTTCCATCCGGGGCTGCCTACAAAAGAGCTGGCGAGAAAGGTACTCTTGCCTGTACCTGTGGCGACGGCGATCAAAAAAGAGCTGATCAAGGCTGGAGTTTTACTGCAGAACAGCGGTGTCAGATGTACGGCGGAAGGTGAAGCGTTCATCGAGCAAAAGCTAGGGTTTGGCGGGCTGGATCGAGAGCTGTACGAGAAGCTGATGCGAGATGACGATACATGGAAAACCGAGCTGGCTGACTTGCAGGAGGAAATGAAGACGATTTTCGCTAGGCGTCCGCAGGTCGATGTACAGCTCGATCAGTCCAAATGCACAGTGGAAACGAGCTTGCGCAGGGCCGTCTTATGCTTGCGGCATCAGAGCTTGGTAGGCAAAAAAATACTATGTGTAGGCGATGATGATTTGGTCAGCATCTCTCTCGGGCTTTTGCTCAAACGCTTGTTTCCGGCGGGACAACAACGCCCTGAACGAATCGACGTAGTGGATATCGATGAACGCTTTCTCCAGTACATTACGGATGTCTCCAGGCAAAAAGCATTGTCTGTAGCATGCCATCAGGCTGATTTGCGACAGCCGCTGCCGAAGAAGCTGCAGGGTGGGTACGATTGCTTCTTCACAGATCCACCGTATACGCTGCAAGGAATGGCACTGTTTTTATCCCGTGGGATCAGTGGGCTGCAAAGGCAAAAAGGATTGTCCATCTTCCTTTCCTTTGCGCACAAATCACCTGATTTCACGCTGAATATGCAACGGGAGTTCGTGCAGGCAGGCTTGACGGTACGCGAGGTGCTCAGTCATTTCAATGAATATGAAGCAGCACAAATGCTCGGGAACAAAGGGCAGATGATTGTGCTCACCACAACAGAGCTAACGGCTCCAACGATCAAGCGTGCTTATCTGGAGCCGCTGTATACAGGGGAAGAGGCTCCATCGAAGCGTGAGTATCAGTGCAAGCGTTGCAAACGATCCATCCAGGTAGGCGCTCAGGCACAAATCGTGACGATTGAACAATTGAAAAAACAGGGCTGCCCTCGTTGCAAGCACCAGAGCTTTGAGCTGATGTCTCGCCGAAGGGCACAAGACTGATTGTCCGCAAGCTGGCATATGGTAGTGGTGAGGAGGGGACAAGATGGCCTACGAAAAAGCGTTTGTTGCTTTGCGAATCGCGACGGGAATCTTGTTTTTCATGCATGGCATCTCCAAGCTACAACGAGGGATGGCTACAGTTGTGACGATGTTTGGCGATCTCGGCTTGCCTGGGTGGCTGGCGTATGTGGTTCTGATCGTAGAAGGAATCGGCGGAATCGCTCTCATCATCGGAGTCGGGGCGAGATATGCCGCCTGGGGATTAGCTGCGATCATGGCAGGAGCGATTGTGACGGTGAAATGGGAGAAGGGGTTTGTCGGCGGCTACGAGCTCGATTTGATTCTATTACTCGTCACGGTTTGTGTAGGTCTGAAAAAATGTGAAAAAGAGATCCGGCTGAACAAGTAAGTGTGTCAGCAGGATCTCTTTTTTTGCGTCTTTAGCCAAAGCGCTCGTAGCTATCAGGAGAAATAGCAGCTAAAAACGGGCTTTTTTCACCGGAATAGTAAAGGTGCAGCTCATGCATGGCTCGTGTACATGCCGTGTAAAAAAGCTTGCGTTCGCTTTCTTCGCCATAGCGCGTGGCAGAAGCATCGTAAATGATAACCGCATCGAACTCGACCCCTTTTGCCAAGTAAGCGGGAATGATCAGGATTCCTTTCTCAAAGGAAAGGGTAGAGGGCTCGATCGAGCGAATCGGCAATTGGTCCTGTAGCGCATCGTAAGCGGCTCGGGCTTCATCCAGCGTCTTGGTGATGACAGCTATTGTTTGATGCCCACGATCGGTCAGCTCACGAATTCGTGCTTTTATTTGGTCTGCCTGAGCTTGTGGCGTTGTCGCTTTGGTTACAGTTGGCAATCGGCCTTCGCGCATAAATGGCTCAATCTTATCCCCGTCTCGAAGCAGTTGTCGCGTAAACAAGACAATGGGGTAGGTGGAGCGGTAGCTTTTTGTCAGGACGAACATTTCCGCCTGATCAGGCTCAAACAGGGATGTGACAGCATCAAAGCTATCCTGATGATACGTATGCGCGTAAATCGCCTGATTCCAGTCGCCCAGCACGGTCATTTTGGCGCGAGGAAACAAGCTCTTGATGAGTGCGAATTGAAAGGCGGAATAATCCTGGGCTTCATCCAGAAAGACATGACGGACGAGGTTGTTCGTCTGCCGACCCTCCAATCGTTCCTGCAAATAAATGTAGGGAGGGATGTCTTCGTAAGCCAATAGCTCTTGTTCTAAACGTTCCGTTGTTTGCTCGCACACGAATGTCCACATGTCAGGTAAGTCATGTTCGGGGCTGTTTGGCAGAAGTGTCCCGAGCAAGGCAGGTGACAAAAAGAGCTGGCGGTAAATCGCCGGTGTATCAATAAATCGAAGCTCCTGGATGCTATCGCGAAGAGGCTGGAACTGTTTTTTGACAATCCATGCAGACAAGAGCTCCTGCTCGCGTTCGAAGTCATCGAACGTGTCTTCCCGGAACTGCTTTTTGCGGCGCAGTGATTGATAGGCAGCCACGTATGCGTCTCGATCCAAGAGCTCCATTTCATCTTCTACCCACGGTGTTGAGCGTTCACGCTGTTCCAGTTTTTTCAGCTCTGTCAGTAATGATTTCGCCACGAGGATCATCCGGTTCGGGATCGGCAGATTCGTATCGAGCGAATAAAACAGCTCATGGATGTGCGCAGCAGGAATAAGTGTCTTGTCTCTAAACATAATCGGGAGAAACAAAATACCGGATTGCTTCAGGTTATTCGTGTATTGGTCCATGGCCTGCAAAAATAAGGCCCCTGATTTGAAACGGATGCCTTCCAGCCGCGCCTCGTAACCCGGCTGATCGCCTGCTGTCAGTACGTACTCCATCTGTTCAAGCGGGTTTTCCAAACGGAAGACGTCACCGAGACGATGCTCCGCGTACTCCTGAAAAGTCGTTTGTTGCATATTTTCCTCGCCGAGCTCAGGAAGTACGGTCGAGACGTAGCTGTTAAACAAGGAGTTGGGAGAGAACAAGACGATTTGCTCCGCGGTCAATGTCTTGCGATAACGGTATAGCAAATAGGCGATTCGTTGCAAAGCTGCAGATGTTTTTCCGCTACCGGCAGCTCCGGAGACGATGACGAGTCGGCTGCGTTCGTTGCGGATGATGCGGTTTTGATCCCGTTGGATCGTGGCGACGATGCTTTTCATCTGTGAGTCAGCCTGTTTGCCAAGTACCTCCTGAAGCAGCTCGTCGCCTATCGTCACGCCCGTATCGAACAGGTGCAGCAATTTGCCGTCGCGAATGATGTATTGTCTTTTGCACGTAATCTCTCCATTTACGCTCCCGCTTGGTGTATTGTACTCTGCTGGCCCCGGCGAGTAGTCGTAATACAGACTGGAGATCGGAGCGCGCCAGTCGTAGACGAGAAATTCCTCGTCGTTTTTATCCAGCAAGGAAGCAATGCCGAGGTAAATGGGCTCCGGCTTCGGTTCCATTTCTTCATGAAAATCGATCCTGCCAAAATAGGGAGAGTGCAACAATCGCTGCAACGTACGCAACTGATTTTGGGCATGGCGATGGATGCGTTCACGCTCAGACAGGACTTCCGCCTGCTGCTTGATACTGGCGTAAGTCTCGACAGCTTCGATGGCATCCTCGAAGTTGACTGTCACATCGTCCCAAAAATGCTTGCGAATTCCGATGATATCCTCACTCACAACATTCACATGCTCGTTGAGTTCATCTATCTTGTTTTTTATCTCCGAGATGACTCGTTCCACACGTTGTTGCTCGTTCTGCCTGTCTTGATCAGTCGCGCTCATGGTACCGCTCCTTTTTCGTTCCCCATTTTTGGCCTGAAGGTTTGACAATCAAAAGTGAATGTGGTACTATTATATTGGAGATAAAATAGCTATATTTAAATGAATGACCGACAGACCAATTCTCATTTTATCATGTGGAAATTGGCTTTTCAACATGGTTTGTGAAAATAAGCAGTGAAACAACAGGGAACTCCTTTGGGGGTTCCCTTTTTTGCTTGCTGCCAGACTTGTCCGCCAAGCATCCCGGTGAGGGCTACCCATATACGGGTTGTTCCCACCAGTCTATCGATAAGTAAAAGGATGACTTCTCACCAGCATCCGGAACGCGAACGAGGAGTGCCATACCAGGTCCGAGAATCCACTGTCCGCTAGGGGTCGCCTCAGAGGTGGAGGTCGCAGGAACGATTCGCGTAGACGTATGGATGTGATCGGAAAAGGTATCTGTCATGCCAGAGCCATACAAAATTTGCCCTTGAGCGGCAGGACAAGCAGGGAGTTGAATATAGCCTGACGTCACTTGGCGGGAGAGGGTCGTACCGGTGATGGAGGAGGCTTTGCCAAACAAAAAGTGTGCTTCTATCGGGCGTGGGGACGGATTGGTGATCATCCAGTGGTTGACAAATACATGAACGCCGGAACGTAATGGGTTCGACAAGGCAGCGATCCCGTGAGCTCCATCGCCCACTGTAATTTTATCCGTTTGCCCCATGAAGTATTTGCATTGATCCGCCATCGACATAGCATACGGAATATGGACACTCCGACTCAGCTGTTCTGTAGCAGAAGGCGTGGGAAACGGATAGTACCCCATCTGCATGTAGACATCTGGTATCCCGCCATAAAAGTAAGAGGGGCGTGTATAGGAGGGCTTTGTCATGATTTCCTCTCCTTATCAAATGGGTAACTGCTAACCCTACAACATATGGAAAACGTCTATGGAGGGTGTCAATATGCAAGCAGGATCATTTAGCGAACACATCTATGCCTGCGGCAGCGAGAACGGCAACGGCTTCGCGTACAGGCAGGCGCGGCAATCCGAATTCTTGCGCGACGACAACTTCCAGTTCGTCAATCGAGTGGAGCAGCTGTTTTTGGTCTTCGCCGTTTTCGTAAAGAATGAACAAGGAGTTGTTTTTCAGCGACAAGCAACGATTTCGGGAGAGCTGATACAAGTGTAGTCGCAAACAGGTTAAAAAAGTCGCGTAAGGCTGAAAAGAACGGACTATCGCTGGTGCCAGTTCGTTAAGCTCGCGTTTTTGTGCCGGATCAAAGTGCCAGTTGTCGTTCACGACCTGTTGATGCCGCATGCGACGAAAGCGAAAGCGTCGCGGGTCGGCAGGATCGGGGGGCAATCTGCACCGATTCATACCCAAAGGCGGCCAGATTGTGAGGAGCGGTGACAAAAGGTACAGGCTGAAAAAGGGGAGCGGCAGCAGCGATGTCCACATACAGTGGATCTCCAGAATCCAATAGACCCGTTATCAGAATGGCTGCGTGCTCGTCAGCCAGTGAGATCAGATAGCCAGTAAAACCAAGCTCGCGCAACAAAGCGAGGAAACTACCGTTATTGGCGAAGCAGGTTCCGCCGAAATCATGGTCGACAGCCTGTTGAATGTATGTAGTGGGGGACGGGATACTGCGATCAGAATGAAGATAGTACGAGAGCAGCTTGCTTACATTTTCATAAGGAAACGTCTGTAAATGTGCGCGGCATAATGCTGAGAGATAGGGAAGGCTTGGTTTTTCTTGGAGTAGGCCAAGTCTTTGCAAGTACAGGTTTGCCCAAGCGGGTAGTGCTAGAACGCTCATCGAATGAATCTTCCTCCTATTTTTGTTATCAAAAAAATCAGACACCTGTATTTTAAGGTGTCTGCATGAATTTTAATAGGGGGTGAGTGGTGGACGAGTTACTTTTGCTGGTTAGGCAGGAAGATGCGATTGTATTGCTTCAGCCGGCCATCTGAGTCGATAGATATCTGTATTTGTTCTTTTTGGCCTATAAAAACCAAACCGCCCACTTCATATTTCACATTCATCTGATTTTTTATCCCGATGCTGGTTCGAGAATCGATTAGGGGAAATTGCTTGGCGTTTTCAGTGCCAAGAATTTGATTGAGAATCTCCTGACCTCGTTTTTGGTAGTAGTCCTTATCCTGTGTAGGTACCTTGGCAGTGGGATATGGGGTGCTGACAAAGTGCAGCAGGGTGCCTGTCGTGCTGTCAAACTGCATCTCGGCACCTCCCTTTGTTGTATCCGCGTCAGTTTGCCACGTGAGTGTGTACGTCCATACTCCCCGTATATTACCTGTATGGGACATGGGGGTTTTGTGCTTGCCCATTACCTGCCAGTCCTTAAGCAAAGGCTCAATTTCCAGTACCTTCTCAAAGCTGGCCTGAACTTGTTTTGGCGGCTCTTCTTTTTTTGCTTGGCTCGTTTGGGTAGCACTGGAAGCGTGTTCTGGACTGATTGTGGCAACTCCTGTCAGACCCACAACGCTAGCCAGCAATAAGGTGCCGATTGTTTTCGTTCGAAACAAGGTCATTAGAATAAGCACTCCTTTTGCAATAGATCGATTTTTAGGTTACTTTTTCTGAAGCGGGAGAAGAATGCGGCGATATATTTCCAGTCGGCCATCCGAGTCGAAAGATAGCTCGATTGTCTCCTTCTCCGATTTAAACGTAATGGAGCCCAGTTCCCGTGTAATTCCGTTGGCATTCGCAGTAGAAATTCCTTGATAATCGATCGTTTTAAATTGCTTCGCGTTTTCCCTGCCAAGCAGTTGGTTCATAATCTCTTGTCCGCGTTGCTTGTAGTACTCCTTCTGGCGAGAGGGTACCTTCGCTGCAGGAAATGGACCGCCACGATAGTTCTGCAAGATACCTGTCGTACTGTCGAACTGCATATCGGCAGAATGTTTTCCTTCTTCACCAATATTGCCTGTCTCATGCATTATGACGTTCCATACGCCCCGTATTTCACCTGTTCTGGATATGGGTGTCTTATAATACCCCATCATTTTCCAATGCTTAATCGATGGTTCAACTTCCATCAACTTTTGAAGGCTTGCCAGTACTTGAGTAGGCAATGGTTCCTCCTGCTTGCTCGGAGTGAGTGTGATCGTTTTTGTGGTGCCAGAAGCGTGCCCTGTACTGAGTGTAGCGCTTCCTGTCAGACCTACCACCGTTGCCAACAATAATCGGCTGATCGATATGCATGGCAGTTTTCTCATTGTGCCAGCTCCTTTCAGGTATGTCGTTATTTCTTTAAGGGGATTTTAATCGCTTTATCTACCTCCGCAATCCCGTTCATGTACGGGACCAATTGGATGTACTCCGATTTTTCGATGGTGGGGAGCACGAGTATTCTTGATACACCGTGTTCATCTTCTTCATAAGTGCTTGCATCCAGAATGGTGATAGACTTTCCTTGCGGAGTGTAAAGCGAATACGAAGGTTTATACTGCTTGCTGTCGGGTGCCATCTCTTTTAGCGCAATGGATGTGGATACGGGTGTGACGGTTACCTCTTTGACTTGAATCGAAAATTTGCTCCGCAAGGTTTGTGAGTTATTGGGAGTGAGAATCACACGGCCTGTCTTCTGTTTTTCAACTGGAATCTCCACGTTCCAGTAGTTTTGTGCATTCCCGTCGTCAACAATCACGCCCTGAAAGGTAAACTGATCGGGCCAATCCCCTTCCAGCGTCGTAGTGATGACACCAGCGAACAAAAAGTCATCGATCTGATTGACGTAGCTCCCAGAGGAAGCACTGACTTTATTATTGTCAGCAGTAGGCTCGATCAAAGTTATATCGTGCAGCACAATTTTTTTCGCGATGTTCGCTGCTGCTGCTTTCTCCGTCGTTTTGGGGAGGAGAATGGAATAGCTGATATCAAGGCGAATCCCATCGTAAAATATTTTGTTGATTGTGACGGTAATTCCATTGACGTTAACACTTTGGTTGACTGCCGTGATGAGTCTAGTAACGTCAGCAGCCCCCTTTTGAACGCTCGGCTGTAAGGCGGAAGCATGTTCCCCACTGAATGCAGCGAGTCCTGTCAGACCTACCACAGTCGCTAACAATAGTTGGCTGATTGATTTCAATGATTGCTTTTTCATCGCATCAGTTCCTTTCGTGTAAGATTTTCGTTCTTACTTTAATGAAATCTTTATCGATTTCTCTGGTTCGGCTTCTCCGTCCATGTGCGGAATCAATTGGACATACTCAGGTGTTTCCTTGAAAGAAAGGATAAATTTTCGCGAAATCCCGTTCTCGTCGTAGTTCAAGTTTTCCTCAACAATGGGTATTTCTTTTCCCTTGGGATCGGAGAGGGTATACGAAGGTTGGTACAGTTTATCGTCAGGCGGAATTTCTTTTAGCAAAATCGTAGTGGAAACAGGTGTGACCGTAACTTCTGTCACTTCAAACTTGTATTGACTGCGCATGGATTGGGTGATGTTTGGAGTGAGGGTCTGGCTGTCTTTTGCCGTAAACTGCTTCGCAACTGGAATCTTCAGGTTCCAGGTGGTATGCACATCCACGTGATCAAAAAGCTGTGCCTGCATGACGAACTGATCAGGCCATGCACCACCAAGTGTAATATTGGTGACCCCCGCAAACAGATGATCCTCCATCTGCTTGACTTTGCTACTCCAGCCGGCTGAGGTTTCGTCCGCCATCGTGAATTCTTTGAGCACGATTCTCTCGGCGATCTCCTTGGCGGTCGTTTTGTCCATGGATTCCGGCATTCGAATCAAATAACCGATATCAAGGCGTATGCCGTCGTAAAAAACTTCGTTGACCGTTACGGTAATTCCATTGACGACCGTGCTTTGGTTGACTGCCGTGATCATGCCTTTTTCGTTCGCGCTATGCAGGGCCTCATCTTGAAACATGCGGAAGATAGAGTTTAGCAGGGGGACATTTTGTAATTTTTCCGCCAAAGTTGGGGAGGAAAATCCGAGCGCCAGCACGACCACGATCAAGAAAGAGGCAACGCTTGTAGATGCAAGTAGAATCCTTCGCAGGCTGTGACGGGGGCGGGATGGCTGTGCAGTTGAAGTGGCTGCAAACAAATGACTTTTGATCCGCGCTTCCGTAGCTTCGTCTGGCGTGTGCAGTCCGCTTTCCCGTTCTAGCTGTTTGACGACGTCCATAATCTCAGGAGCTTCGTATGCCAAAGCCTCGCTACGCAGCTCCGAATGAGGCGCTTCTAGCCACTTGGCAAAGCTCTCGATTTGTTCAGAAACAATCTCGTCTGGATTGCGGTTCATGTGACTCCTCCGATCCGCGTAGATTTCCTTTTACCTTTTCCAAGGCCCGGTACATGCGATTTTTCACTGCACTTTCGCCCATCTGCATGATTTCTGCAATCTCCACAAAGGAGCATTCACCGAAAAATCGTAGCATGATAATCTCCCGTTCGATTTCATTGAGCTGTTGCAGGGCAGAGGTTAGATCAAGCTGGGTGGCTGTTTGCTCCGCATAGCAGGTGGACGCATCTGTAGAGAGAGAATCTAGCTCCAATTCTTTTGGGCGTCGCTTTTGCCTTCGTTGTTCGTCCAGGAGTGTGTACTTGGCAATCTGAAACAACCATGTAGAAAAAAGTGACTCTTCCCGGAAGCTATCAAGCCGATGCATGGCTTTTAAAAAGGTTTGCTGCGTCAGATCCTCCGCTAGCGGTTTCCCCACTTTGAATGAAAAATAACGGTAGATTCGCTTCACATAATGATCATAGATAGGAGCGAAGTCCTCTCGTTTTCCTTTTGCACACGAAATCCAGTACCTTTCATCAAAAGGTGTTGGTTCCATTTTCTTCCTCCCTTCTTCAACACAATTAGACGCCAAGAAACCGAGAATCGACACATCCGTTTTTCGATTTTTTGCATAGAAAAAAGGCTGGGAGCAAATATCCCAACCTTTTAACGCGTAATGACACTTTCGTTTACGAAACGGCTTTCCAGGCATGAATCGCAAGCAATGCCCAGCCAGCGAGGAACAGTACTCCACCAATCGGCGTAATCGCACCGAGAACTTTAATTCCGGTCAACGCCAGCGTGTACAGACTGCCGGAGAAGATCAAGGTTCCCGCTGCAAAGCACCATCCTGCCCAGACGAGGCCGGAAGAGTCCGGGTACCATTTGAGCAAAAGCGCTACGAGCACCAGCGCCAGCGCATGTGTCGTCTGATAGGTCACGCCCGTATGGAAAATGCCCAGCGAATAGGCGTCCAGCTTTTCTTTCAGTGCATGTGCTCCGAATGCTCCAAACGCAACCGAAAGAAATCCACTGATACTGCCAAGCATCAAAAACAGCTTCATGAGTGCGTCACTCCTTTTTTCGCATTACCTGTACATATGTCCGACCTCTATTTTAGCGTAAAAAGATAGATATTGCCCAATTGTAATTTGGTGAACGTGCCTTGGACTACCGTACAAGCCACTTGTCCGCCTCCTGCATAGAGTAAAGTATCGCAGTGGCAACGCTTACAGGCTGCTGCGACGGGAGGTGACGTAATATGAACAAATGGATTGCTAATGTTGGAGGTCTCCTCGGTGGCTACGCATTAATTAAAGTACCGTTGGAAGGTTCCTTCCTTAGTGGGTTGAACCCGCTGGTCGATGGGGTTGGTCTGATCGCAGTGGTCGTATTCGCGGGAGCACTTATTTATTCTGGTGTACGGGACTGGTTCAAGGGTTAAGAAGGTAGGATAGAAAAAAATCAAAGGTGTCTCCTAGGGGGATGCCTTTTTTTCTTCGGAAGGCTGGCGTCTTTTAGCGCGATTCCCCATATACATAAAATAGACCTACGGAAAAGGGGGAGGCGAAACGATTTGACGAACGATGAGCGAAAAGAACTGGAGCGATCCATTGACGAAATTACCGAGATCGCCAAAGGGTTCAATCTCGACTTTTACCCGATGCGATACGAGATATGCCCGTCTGACATCATTTATACCTTTGGCGCGTATGGAATGCCGACAAGATTTTCTCATTGGAGCTTTGGGAAGAGCTTCTATAGGATGAAACTGCAATATGACCTGAATCTGAGCAAAATCTACGAGCTCGTCATCAACTCCAATCCTTGTTACGCATTTCTTTTGGACGGCAATTCCTTGATCCAAAACAAGCTCATTGTGGCTCACGTCCTTGCACACTGCGACTTTTTCAAAAACAATATGCGCTTCTCCAACACGAATCGGGATATGGTCGAAAGCATGGCAGCCAGCGGAGAGCGGATTCGCCAGTATGAGATCGAGTACGGTAAGGATGCTGTCGAGAATTTGCTCGATGCGAGCTTGGCGATTCAGGAGCACATTGATCCGAGCCTGCTGCGCCCGAAGCTTCGGTGGAAACGAGAACCAGAGGAGCCGAGCAAAAAGAAAAAGAACGAGAGACAATCCCCTTATGATGACCTCTGGGGATTGGATCGGAAAACAAAAGAGGAAGCCGAGCCGGTAAAATCGGCACGCAAATTTCCGCCGGAGCCAGAAAAGGACCTGCTGCTGTTCATTATGGAATACAGCAATATTCTGGACGAGTGGCAGCGGGATGTGCTGACGATTATCCGGGATGAAATGCTGTATTTCTGGCCGCAGATGGAGACGAAGATCATGAATGAAGGCTGGGCTTCGTATTGTAAAGGTGCTTAATATCAAAATAAATGAATTCTCGTGATGATGAGAAATTTGAAAACGGGAGGAAAGTAATGTAAAATTCACCTTGTTTAAATAAAAACGATTCTGGAGGTCTAGGTCTATGGAACTGAGCGCAGCGAAAAGACGGGAAATTATTCAATCTATAGTAAACACTGTTCAAGATTATCGTGCGGATGCAATAACATTTGATAATAATCATGTAGAAAGATGGGTAAAACAATTTGATGAATCTGTTCAAAATGTTCTGCTCATTGAAATGGAACATGTTTTGAAACAATATTATGTAAATTACAATACAGCATGCGAACATTTAAAAGAAATTATGGAACACAAGGATTTGTGTGATTGGGATGGGCAGGGTAGTTTTTCAAACGTTAAATTATTGAATATTCAAAGGAATGGTAACAGTCAAAAAGAGCTGTTATCTATCTTTAATGATTTAATGACTGAGAAGTATGGAGTTGGGATTGAAAAAACTGGTGATAAACCACTAAAATACATATACTTAGATGATTGTTTGTTTTCAGGTAATACAGCAATTTATGATATCATTGACTGGTTACCTAACGCAGAGCCGAACACTGAACTTCACTTTGTCTTTTTGGCCATTTACACGAATGGTTCCAGATATGTTTCCAGACGTTTGGCTAGTGAATTAAAAAAGAAAAACATTTCAGTGAAATTTTGGCGAATTCATGAATTGAACAACATACCTTGGGAAGGTGGCAGCTTTGACTGTTGTTGGCCATCCCAATTAGAGGGTAATCCCCAGCTGGATTTATTTATTGAGGATATCAATAAGCGTTGTGAAGGGAAAGATTTTCAACCAAGGATTTTTAAAAATCGAGCTTTTAGAGAAGAAAAAATATTTACTTGCTCTGAACATCGAATTATTGTAGAAAAAGCTTTGTTAGATGCGGGAGTAAAAATTAGGAACTTTTCCGATTCTCCAAAGCATGAAATGAGACCTTTGGGATATGAAAAACTGGAAAGTCTAGGATTTGGTGCAATGTTTTTTACATTTAGGAACGTTGCAAATAATTGTCCGTTAGCGATATGGTGGGGTGATCCAGAAGCGGATGATAATCATCCTTTGGCAAGATGGTATCCTTTGCTTCAACGAAAGGTTAACAGTGAAGTTTTGGATTTCTCATTTTTATTCAGTAATTGAGGTGTTATGAAAGGTTGATGGAAGCGAGAAAATATCAACGCACTCACAGCATCGTTTTTAGGAAAACAAAAGAGGAATATGGTGGGTTGTCTAACATGGCTGCTGGTTATATTCTTCAAATCGGTAATGTGAAAATTTTAACTTCAGAAGCAATTTATCAGGCATGCCGATACCCCCATCTTCCAGAAGTTCAATATCGTATCTTGTCTGAACGCAGTCCAATGACTGCAAAGATGGTTAGCAAAAAGTATCGACAAGAGAGCCGTGAAGATTGGGAAGAAGTAAAAATAAAAATAATGCGTTGGTGTTTACGACTTAAATTAATTCAAAATTGGGATACATTTTACCCATTACTATTATCAACTGGTAATAAATTTATTGTTGAAGAGTCCCGAAAAGATGATTTTTGGGGAGCAAAGCCTGTAAGTCAGGAGTTATTAATTGGGGTAAACGCACTAGGACGGCTGCTTATGGAGTTAAGGGAAGAATTTAAGGAATCTAACCAGCAGTGCTTTGTTCTTCAACCGTTGAATATTGAAAATTTTATTCTTATGGGTAAGGAAATTGAGCCAATTACAGTAGTGAGACGAGAAATTGCAGATACGCAGGTTTCTTTACCTTCGAACATTGAATCAGATCAATTAACTTTTGATGATTTTAAAGATTAAGGAACTGTATGTAAAGATAAACAGCCGACTTCTTACTCTTAGTAGTCGGCTGTTTTTATTTGGAATAGTCCTTATCAGATTGAATATGCTTTTGGTTGACTTGTTCTACTGGGATAAAGTGTATAATAAAAATGGGAATAAGCGGCTATATTTCAAGTGAGGAGAATAGTATGAAGGACTTATTGAAAACTTATCGAGACCGTTTAACTGATCTGACAGCAAGTAACAAAAGCCTCAAACTAATGAAACTCACGAATAAAAACCACTTTGACATTCAAAGTTTTTCTAATTTCGAAGAAAATCTCGGGTCGAGGGTAATGGATGATGTTTGTTCTTTAAAAGAACAGATACCCTTAATTTCGCAGAACAGCCTTGAAGAGGAAGCTATACTTGCCAATAGGAAGTTAATTCAACTCAAGCGAGAGATCGATTTGATTGAACAGGAGACAGGGAACAACCCGTTTTATGTCGCATATGGGTTTCTTGAAGGATTTCTTGTCCCAGATTTTTTTGTTAGGTGTCCAATACTTTTTTACCCTGCAAGGTTAGCCAAGGCTAATGTGAGGAACAAACCTTATTGGGTGCTGGAGGTTGGAGAGGAAACGACCCCATTTATTAATCGGACATTCCTCATGGCAGTACAACGATATATTGGTGGGGATATCACAATCCAAATCCAAGAAGAACTGTCTAATTTGCCGAGCAATAAAGAAGAAGTCATTCCGTTTTTGTATGAGCTTCTTCGTAAATACGATATCTCATTGACAGCTGAGACATCTGAAACTCTCCTCTCCTTCAAAAATATGAAGAAAGAAGACATTACAGTGGGAAAGAAGGGGTTTGCTCTTTACCCTTACGCTGTTATGGGTAAATTTCAACAATCCACGAGTACGTTATTGAACGATTACAATTATTTATTAGATAACCTTCCTGAGAGTGGATTTCTCAATGACTTACTGAACGGACCAGATCAAGATGACGAAGACTTTCGAGAAATTGATAATGACGAATTAAATCGAGTACATCCCTCAGAGAATTTTTTTGTACTTGAGACTGATGCAAGTCAGGAAGCAGTCGTAGTGGCATCCAGAAGTCAAAAAGGGCTTATTGTGCATGGGCCTCCTGGAACTGGTAAGTCACAAGTTATTGTAAATCTAATCGTTGACCGTCTAGCACGAGGTCAAAAAGTCCTGCTTGTATGCCAAAAACCAGCTGCACTTGATGTCGTTTATAATCGTTTGGGGCAGATAAGTCTCCAAGGTAACGTTGCTTTAGTTCACGATTTTAATAAGAACAAACCTGATGTCTATCGTAAAATTGCAACCGTGATCGAAAAGAATGCACCAAGAGTTCATCAAGACTACATCAGAATATCAAACGAGAAACATGCCTTAGCTGAAAAGTTAAATCAAATTGCAGTGTCACTTCATAAGGAAAGGCCATTTGGGAAGAGCCTGCACTATTTGTATAGTAAAGCGAAGTGGGATCAGGACCTGATAATTGAAGTGGATGATTTACTGAATGGGGTAACCTTCGAGGATTTGCAAGCACATCTCATTGAACTTAGAAATGTTGTTACGCTAATGGAAAAATATGACCACCCTAATCATCCATGGAGTAATCGGAAAAGCTTCGCATTATTCACAGCTAAACAGCATTTGGAACTGAAAAACTTATTGGAACCAGTTGTGAAGGACGTTAAACGGGGCTTTAACATAAGAAGTTACTGTGAATTGTTATTTGACCCCATTTACTACCTTGAAAATGTTGAGACCCTGAAAGAGCTGGAACAGGCGCTCAGAATTCTGCAAAACCGTGGTTTGTTTAAGCACATTTTGATGTTTTTCAAAGATGAAGATCGGGATTTCGAAAACGAAGATCATTTACAAAAAGTAAATGGTACGTTTGGATCTCTTCAGAAACAAATTAATGTCTTACAAAATCGCTCAGAACCAGAAGAAAATCTAACGTATGATGAAGCGGTAAAGTGGAGCGAAAAAATAAAAACCTTCCAAGAGCTAAACAAAAAATTAACCAGATTTATCAACACAACTTGGTACAGTCTAAGGAAAGAAATTCAGGAGCAATGTAGAGCAGCGGGTATATCATTTGATGGTAATTCGGTTCGAAATTACCTGGAGAAGATCGAGTCATTTATTCTATTTGAGAAGTTAAGGAAAGAAGCTCACAGTCTGAATTACTATATGGATGCGCCAGCTTTAAACGATATAAATGAATGGGAAAAATGGATAAACCACAAAAGTAAGTCCATTCATTTTTTAAAAGCATTTGTTCAAGCACAAGTTGTTTTTCCGCGCTGGTTGAAAAATCCAGATAAAACAGAGGTCTTTGAAGAATTCACACATGAAAAGTTTCTTGATGACATTCAACGCCTGATTGAAATTGCAGGAGTAACAGAAAGACTCCAATCATCAATTAATAAAATGGGAATGTACATTAAAGATGAACAAATCCAAGATTTTTTGGGACAAATTCACAAAGGGCTTTTTAATGTTCCAGTATATGAGGGGCTTCTACAAACACTTGAAAGCTTTGATAGCCTCTGCCGTTTAGATCAACTTAAGGAAGGGATGGGCGATTTACAGAAGAAGCTAATTGAGCGATCCGATCTGAAAGCTCCGTTAGCAACGACGATAAATGCTGTTGATATTTGGACATTGTTAATTGAGAACAGCTTTATCCACGCATGGATTCTTCAGGTTGAATCGGAAGACCCACATGTAAAAGACGTTTCAACGGAAATTTATCAGAATAATTTAGAGCGATATCGTTCTTTGTTGCATGAAAAGCGTACTGTTGTTCCACTGGTAGTTGATCATAAGTTAGGTACGCGTGCATACGAAGTTCAGGGAAGTTCAAGACAAAAACTGAAACATGAAGCAAATAAAAAGCGAAGATTAGTACCGTTACGACATATCGTAAGCCATTTTTATAATGATTTGCTTAAGTTAGTACCTTGTTGGTTATGTACACCAGAATCAGTCAGTGCAATATTCCCAATGAACCAAGAGATGTTTGATTTAGTCATTTTCGATGAAGCCTCCCAGTGCCCTGTTGAAAATGCAATACCGTCCATTTATCGTGGGAAACAGGTTGTTGTAGCTGGAGATGAAAAGCAGCTTCCACCTAGTTCCTTTTTCCAGGCAGCAGGTGAAGAAGAAGAAGAAGATGAAGAAGACAAAACAACATATGTAGATAAAACTGACAAACAAGCGAAGAGTTTGTTGGAATGGGCTAAGCCTAAGTTCCCAGAACAATGGTTAACTTGGCATTACCGTTCTCAATATGAAGAGCTGATCAATTTTTCAAATTACGCATTCTATGACAAACGTGTTCAAATTGCACCTACTGTGTCAACAGACCAGATGTCGAAACCAATTGAATTCATACCTGTTAACGGCCATTGGTTGAATCGTTCAAACAGGATGGAAGCCGAGCAGATCATTGAAACGGTATTAGATATTCTCAAGAATGATGATAAAAAACCAACTCTTGGGATAATCACCTTTAACAAACAGCAAGCTGATTTAATTAATGATATCTTTGAAGAAAAGGCAGCAGAAGATCCTGAGTACCAATTACTTATCGAAGAAGCCAAGAATCGAAAAAATGGCGAAGAGAACGTCGGGCTTTTTGTGAAAAATATTGAAAACGTTCAGGGTGATGAGCGAGATATTATCCTATTCTCAGTTGGATATGCAAAAGACATCGATGGGAAAATGGTGAGTCAATTTGGACCACTCTCACGTGACGGTGGGGAAAATCGATTAAATGTGGCTATTACGCGTGCAAAAAGTAAAGTGTACATTGTATGCTCATTTGAACCAAGCGGTTGGACACGGGTAGAGACATATGCAAAAGGGGTAAGGCTTTTAAAACGGTATCTTGAATACGGCAAGGCAATATCAGACAATGATAAGCCACTTGCTCAATCAATATTAAATGGTCTGATTGACGCTACAAATGTCCAAGATAGTCATAATCAGCTGATCTTTGACAGCGGGTTCGAGGAAGAAGTATATAATGCTCTTCGTCGTCGTGATTTTGACGTTCGTACTCAAATCGGTTTTTCTGGGTACCGAATTGACCTAGGAGTCTTAGATCCTGTTACAAAGGATAAATACATTTTAGGCATTGAATGTGATGGTGCGATGTATCATTCCTCAAAGGTAGCCCGCGAACGGGACATTTATAGGCAAAGATTTTTGGAAAGCAAAGGCTGGAAGATTCACCGCATTTGGAGTCGCAACTGGTGGATATCTAAGGAAAAAGAGATTGCAAAGATTGAAAAGCTAGTTGATGAGTTGGTAAGCACCAGACGAAATCTGAAAGTGTGATCATTAAAAAGGGGCTGTGTTTAAAAGCAAATTGCTTTTGACCAGCTCCTTTTTTGCGATTATTTGTCTTTTGAGCATCTGTTAGGGAGAAAATGCATACTACGAACTTCCCTGCTATTTTTATCAATACACAATATTAATTCAGAAACTGCACTAGAATATAAAGATAAGCATCCCCAGGAACAAAAATGCCATGTGACTGTACAGGAACGATCGGAAAGGATGAGTTCTTCAATTTCTTCGTCAAGGTATCCGTTACATTGGTCGCATCTTCCGAATCCTTCTTGATCAATCATAAGGTTCCTCGCTTTTTCAGAAATTGATAATTCCGAGCTAAACATGAGGTTGAACATCTTCGATACGAAAAGACTTTTGGTGGAATGAATGGATGCTGTACAAAAAATGTGGTTTTTTTCGGCGAAAATCACCAGCATAGTGGCCTAAGTTAAAACCCACTCCTTTTCGGGAGTTGGCCTGAATCTCCAAGTGACGATGATCGGATCCGAAATTTCGAATATTGTTGAGTGGACTTGGTTGGGAACAAAATACGGGTTTAGGATTTCCAAGTCCAAAAGGCTCCAAAGAAAAGAAGTCAGACAAGAGCCCGAACGGAAAATCTGAAAAAAGAACGTGACTTAGGTATTCTTTTTTCGATTCTAATTCAGGTTCATCTTTCGTAAGTTCACTTAGCGACGAAAGAAATTCATAAATAACCTTCGCATCTGTCTGAATGGAGAACCCAGCTGCAGTTTGGTGACCCCCGAATTTTTTCAGAAACGAAGAGGACCTGGTCAGTAAATCAATAATTGAGTAATTAGTTCCTTGAACGGATCGAGCTGACCCCACCCCTGAGTAGGAAATGACAACCGCTGGCTTTTGGTATTTTTCTGCAATTCTCGAAGCCAGTAGTCCAAGAATGCCATCGTGGAAGTCTCCATGAACGGCAATCACCTTTTGGGTGAGGGTACGATTGGCCATGATTTGTTCTTCAGCCATTTCGAATTGAAGAGAGGTTAAATCCTTTCGTTTTTGATTTCGGGAAATAAACGTGCTTAATTCGGCTGCATCTGTCTTTTCATTTATCAGCAGTTGGACTGCCTCATTGGGATCGCCAATCCGACCACAAGAGTTGAAGATAGGGGCAATCTGAAAACCAATAACGGTACTATCCACGTTTGATAGATTAAGTTGCTGAAACAAGGCTCGAACGCTTGGGTGAGGACAACTATTCATTTTCATCAACCCGAGGGAGCAGAGAATGCGGTTTTCATCGATGAGCGGCATCATATCCGCAATCGTCCCAAGAGCGGCAAGTTCAATGTAATCCCAGATATGCTTGTCCCATGCGCGTTGAGCAGCGAGGAGCAGTGCTTGTACCAGTTTTAACGCCACACCCGCCCCGCACAAGCTGGAGAACGGGTACGTGCTGTCTGAGCGTTTGGGATTGATAAATGCATGACAATCAGGAAAGTGTCCAATGATTTCATGATGATCTGTGACGATGACATCCAAACCTCTTTGTTTGGCCGCAATCATCGCAGGATGAGCACTGGACCCGTTGTCCACTGTTATCACGAGTGAAACGGCAGGAGGTATTTGTTCAATGATTTGTGGGGATAATCCGTATCCTTCGGAGCGCAGCGGAAGCCTGACTTCAACTTCAGCGCCAAAGAAACGTAGTCCTTTGTGAAGAATGGATGAGGCTGTAATTCCGTCCACATCATAATCACCGAAGATCAAGATTCTCTCTTTGTTTTGCAGAGCCTTGATGATTCGGATCACAGCCTTCTTCATGTCATTTAGTTGGAAAGGATCATGGAGTTCGTTAATCGACGGGTACAAAAATTGAAAGATCTTTTCTTCGTTGTTTATTCCGTGGATAAACAGGTGCTTTATGACGAGTGGATGCAGATCAAGCTGTTTGGCCCAATAGTGGATGAAATTGTTCAAAGGGGGAACATCCAGTTCTGGACAAGCCAATACCCATTTCATGCTGATGACTCCCTTTCAATCACTGTGTCGTGTCCTAATGAAGTGAAAGCACGATCTCAATGTCCTTTTCTCCGTGGATGATTACCTTTTCCACCAAAGTCGTTATTAGCGACTTTGCTTCTTCAACGGGCAAAACCCCAATTGCTTCGATAATGTTGGTGATCTTGCTTTTCACGTATTTCTCTACTTCTTCTATTTGATAGGGAGTTTTCTCTATATCTGAACTGCTTAACTCTTGGATGACTTTTTCCATTCTCTCTTTTTCTTCTTGCAAATCTTCTAAATCGATAAGCCCCGCCGTATAGGCTTCGACTTTCCGTTTGTATCGACTTTTTACGGACCTGATTTTTTGCTCCACTTGCTGAGAGTCGCTTTTTCGGGAAAGCTCCACAATGGAGGGAATAAGGTTTATGGACATCGATTCGAACAATTGAATTAATCCATGTTTAAACCAGGATTCTACCTCGTCCGCACGATATTGTTTGCTGGTGCAGGTACCTTTGTTTTTGTTTGCGGAGCAACGATATACTCGATAGCGATTTTTGGGAGAACCAGACCATCCAATACTCATCCCTGATCCGCAGTTTCCGCACTTCAGTATTCCTCCAAGGAGATGAGGACTGGTTTTGGCACGCGGGGGAATCGGGCTTTTTTGTAGTTTAGCTTGTACCGACTCCCACGTTGCTTTATCAATGATGACGGGTATGCAGTCATCCACGATAATCCATTCGTTATCGTCTTTCAGCGAACGTTTTTTTTTGCTCGAATCGCTTCGATTCCAGACAAGAGTCCCTTTATAGGCTGGGTTGGTCAACATCAACTTGATGGAGCGAATGGACCATTCCTTTTTTTGTTTGGAGGGGATCCCTTCTTCGTTCAAGATTTTGGCGATGGAATAGAAACCTAGTCCCTTTTCAAGGAACAAATGATAAACGCGTTGGACGACTTTGGACTCTTTCTCATCAATGACCAATTCTTTGTTTTCAAGTCTGTATCCGTACGGGCTTTGGGTGAGCCATTTTCCTTGATTGGCGGCATGAAACATGTTATCGAGGACGCGTTCGCGAATACGTTCCCTTTCAAATTCGGCAACCGCTCCTAAGACTTGCAACGTTAATCTCCCCGAAGGTGTGTTGGTGTCAAAGGATTCACTAATGGAAATAAACGATACTTGGTACTCTTGAAACAAATCAATGAGCTGTAACAGGTCTAGTAAGCGTCTGCTCATTCGGTCGAGCTTGGTTACCATTACTTTTGAGACGTTGCCAGATGTAATATTTTTCAGCAGCTTTTGTAGCTGAGGTCGCTCGGTTGATTTTGCTGAGAAACCGTCATCGACAAAAAGAACAACTTCGTCGGACCACCCCATGGCTCGGCAATATGCTTGAAGCCTCTCTTGTTGTTCCTCAAGGGAGACGCCTTCACGGGCCTGTTCATCAGTCGATACTCGACAGTAAATCGCGATGTAACGGGACATCAATTCCGAAGTTGGATTTTTCATCGGCTCTACCCCTAGGCTTGTTTGTCCCATATATATGTAATTGAAGTGCTTCACATGTGACAGACTGAGAAGCAAAATTCCATGGTTTGTCCTTCCCGCCAAGTTACATATGGATAAGGTAAGGGGGAAGAGCCATGGGAGAGGTGAAGGTCAAGTTCACTGTAGTCAGTAAAGCTGGATCCGCTTCATTTCAAGACACAGAGACGATTCATCGGGAGTCCTTCGATTTACTGAGAGAAAATCTCCAGGCTTGGGAAGAAAAGTTGTTAACTACGGCAATCCAACACCTCCTTTCAAACGAGTACGGCCCAGAGATTGTGCAGGGTATGAGGGTAACGTTTCAAAATGAGAAAGAGAGCCAACCAATTACGGGTTAGGCTCTCTTCTTTTTGATTTTTTATTCATGATTAAAAACAGTTGTTTATGTAGGTGAATAATTTGGCAGATGTTGCACATCCTAATGCTGGAAGTGAGATTTTTCATTTTCCGAAAGTAAAAATTCAATTCCCTGTTCGACGATGGTGAGAAGGAACATTGCTTCGCGTGGATTCTGCCGATAGAGATCAATGAGCCTGCTGGACATCCGATGGACTCGAAGCTCAGTTTCTGATTTTACATTCTCGGTTGCGAGTGGAAGCAAGGCTAATTCACTTTGCAGTTGAGCGAGTAATTGGAGATGAATGGTCTGTGTTTTTCCTGTTTCCAGATTGCTCAAGTAAGCGGGAGAAACGCCAATTTTCTCGGCGAAAGCGTTCAGCCCGATCCCTTTTTGTTTGCGGACGGATCGGATGTGTGCACCAAAGTCATTCAGCATCGTAAATACCTCCTTGGAAAGGATGAAGAAAATTGAAGAAAGCGAGAGACAATCATCGTTTGCGTATTGAATCAGTCAGTTATATCCATGATCCTGAAGCAGCCAAGCAGTGGTTTGATCTTTATGTCGAGATTATGAAGGAGGGACTGCTCAAAAAAACGATTAAAAAAACCTGATTTGCGCATAAACATGTACCAATCTCAGTTGAATGGAAGGGTTGTCCTATGGGTAAAACCGTGACGTATTATCGAAGCTCAACCGATCTTCAGGAACACTCCATAGATGTACAGCGTAATAAGGAAATCAACTATTGTTTGAAAAACATGCTTTTCATTGATCATGAATACGAGGACCCTCATGTTTCGGCGAGAAAAGTACCCCTGGAGCAAAGAACGGATGCTTACAAGTTGTATCAAGAAATTGAGCGCGGAAATATTGAAAACTTGGTCTTGTATAAACGGGACCGTCTTGTCAGGAATGTTGAAGAGTATTTGCGGTTTTACTATGCACTGAAAGAAAAGAATGTCAAAGTCCATTTTACAGCCGACAACGAATCCCCCTTACAATACGGGGCAGTAGGTGATTTCCTTGAAGTGATCTTTGCAGGTATTATCCAGCATGAGGGGAGTCAGATTAACAGCCGAATTCTAGACTCCAAAATCGCCTTGTTTGAAGAAGGAAAGTATGGAGGGAATCTACCCTACGGATACAAAAAGGGCCAAAAGAAAAATGAAATTGTCAAGGTGGATTCCGAATTAAAAGTTGTAAGGCTGATCTACGATGAATTTCTAAGTGGACGGCATGCGAGTTTAAATGATCTCAATAAGTACATTACCGATCTGAACATAAAGAAACGTGGGAAAGAGTGGAAGACAGCCGAAATCGAGAAGGTGTTATTGCAACCGCTGTATATGGGAACGCGGGTGATGAAGTTTGAAGGTGTCCCCCATTTTCATGAAATGGATGAGTTGTCCATTGTTGATCGTGATGAATGGGAACAGGCTCACGAACTCTTATCCAAATTGAAGCCCCCAAAAGAAGCAAAGGAAAAGGAAAAGATAGATTATCCCCTGGATGAAGTTCTCAAGTGCGGATATTGTCATAGATCCTTGGAAGGAATAGAACGGATGCGCAGCGGACAATATATCCCGTTTTATGAGTGCAAACAGCATAATCATCGAATCAAAAAAGCGGATGTGGAGGAGATTGTATTCAGAAAATCCAAGGAGTACTTTTTAGCATTGCTCACTACACAGCTACCTGAGCTGTTCGAGCGATATGTTGACCATAATCAACAATTGCTGATTGGGATGATAAAGAAACAAGATACAGTGATTGAGCAGGCGGAACAACAACTTCATAAGAAAATGGAAAAATGGTTAAGCGAAAAAAACATGGATAAAAAAGAAAGGAAGAAAAATGAATTATTCGAGCTGGAGAACGAATTGCATCTGCATGTGGCCAGAAAAGAAGAACTCTATTCAGAGCTACAAACGGTTACACGATTACCAGATGTTGCTGAAAAAACGAAAGCTGATTTTGTTTTCGATTTGGATGACCTTGACGTGAGAACTGTCAAACAACTGATCGGCGATGTTGTTGACAGAGTACTCGTAACGCGATATTCCCTCAAGGTATTTTTCAAGCATCCATTTACTCGTATTCATGAGGTGGTCCAGTGTGACTTTGAGTGAGATTCTGTCTCCTGGGAAAAAAGGAGTTTTCTATGGGAGACATTCCACCGATAAACAAGATATCCTAACCCAAAAGAGTTCGGCATATAGTCTGGCGGAAGCGTATCAGGTTGAAATTGTCGAGGAATATATTGACGGAGCTGTTTCGGCGACGAAGAGAAAATTGGAAGCTCGTCCCCAGCTTGTCAGATTACTGAATGATATTCCCGAAAAAAATTCGACTTTGTTATTGCTTACAAAGAAGATCGACTTGCGCGGCATCCTATGGAACATATAAGGCTGCGGAAGTTATTTGCTGATAAAAAAATTTCGGTTGTTATCAGCAGCACTAAAGAACAGTACACAGAGGGGAATTTGTTTGAACAATTAATGAAAGACGGGTTTAGTCAATTTGAAGCTTCTTTCATCCGAGATCGAACCCGTGACGCTTTTATTACAAAGGTTCAGAATGGACGCTGGCCTGGAGGCAATACTCCTTATGGATACAGAAAAATAGAAGGAAAAAACGAATTTGAAGTTGTGGCCGAAGAAGCATTGGTTGTAAAAGAAATATTCGATCTTTATAAAAAGGGAGAAGGATTTCAAGCGATTGCCAAACATTTGAAGAAGACAGTTGGTGACAGGGAATGGACAAAAGAAATGGTCAAGTTTATTGTAACGAATCCTTTTTATACGGGATATCTGAGTAGCGGAAGAATTAGGAAAGGATCATCCAGCGACATCACAGAAAAAGAAAATTGGCTGATGAGTCACTGCAATGGCATCCCGCCATTAATCTCCCAGCAAGAATGGGACTATTGTTGGCATATGTATCAGAAAAAACGAAAAGGAGAAATACAGCCAAAACTTTACAAGACGCGCTTCTTGCTTAAGGACATTTTGCATTGTCAAAAGTGTCAGATCCCCATGTCAGGTAAAAATCAGATGACGAGTGGAAAGGATGGCAAACGGTACGGAGCATTCATCTATTTTTGCAAAGGATGTCGTCTCCGATGTAACGCCGACGAACTTCATGATAGCTTTCTGGGGGATATCCTTGCCAGCATTTTACTTAGATCCCAGGCCATGAATGATTCGCTACATGAGGAAATCGAAGAAGGCTTTACCGAAGAGGCGGAGTCGCTTCGTGAAAATATCTTAAAACTGGAAGCTCAAATAGACAAGTATGCTGTCGATATGGACAGGTTAGAGAAAGAGATAAAAGGAATGTATAAAAAGGATGCCGACGAAGAGACGCAGCGGCTTGTGAAAATGATGTTTCAGTATCGGGCTGCATTGAATAAGAAGCTGGATCGTGCCAGGCAACTTGTTGAAAAATACAACAAGAAAATTGACTATATCGAGAATGTTGAAATGGATTATGAATTCTGGAAAGAGATTTTTTTTGAAACGATCAGGACTGAATATCATCGTGGAGACACCACTCTTCGCAGATTGCTGTTGTATGTGTTTGACAGGATCGAACTAAGTCCTGAGGGGGCGATTGGTTACAAAGCCAGAGTGGATCTCACACCACGTGAGTATATTATGTATGGAAGCTTTGCTCATGAGTAGCGAAGCTTTTTTCTTTGTCATTTTCGTCTCGGCAATTGGGTAGCCTTGAAAATGCTTCATTTTTAACTCTCGGTAACTAGGTATGAAAGGGATCCCTTTCATACCTAGTTACCGAGGAACCTTTGGACAAACAGTGCTTGTCCCTAGTGGTTTCAAGGGTTTTCCTGTTTATCAGTATTGACGGGTGTTTTCGATTATAAACGTTCTCGGTGATTGGGTGAGATCATTTATGCTTGTCTCGGTAATTGGGGGAATAAAGAAATAGCAGTAAAAAGCACCTCTGAGAGCTGAGGTCCCAGGGTGCTGATGTAAAGGTTTTGCTTTTAAATGTTAAAGGCTTTTTTTAGTACATTGGCCCATGCCTCAGGAATATCTTCATAGCAGGTCCATTTAGATGTTTCGATGTAAGTCCGATATGGTTTGTTTGATGAAGGTGCTTTGTATCCGAGACAATTTTCCAAGCATTCCTCCAGTACAGAAATTTTCGCTGGATCCTCAACCACGTTCAAGATCGGTTGATTAAATTTTTCTGCTCCTTCCGTTCCACTATCCCTGTCATGAATAACATGGAAAGGAATTTGTAAAGCCTTTAGATACTTTACAATAGGGATAATGGCTGCTTTACCTCGTGCTTTGATGACTTGGACTTTTGAGAGTATCTCTTTTCTGACATCTGGATTCAGCCATTTCAAGGCATTTTTAATTGCAACCACTTCGGAATCTCCTTCAACCACAATACATTTCTCAGAGAAGAAGATCCGAGATAGTTCATCATCAAATGTTTTAATCATATTCAGGTGATCACGTTCATCATCATGTAAGTCACGAGTAGCTTCAGACAATCCGTAATTAATAGCATTTGTAAAGCTATCTGAATTCAATTGTAATTTTGTTAACGACTGCCAATCTTTAGACAAATCAATCATCCAAGGCGAATGAGTCGTACAAATTATTTGATCGGATTCTCCGAGCGTGTAAATAGTGTCCCTGAGTAGGTTCGCAGCAGAAGGGTGAAGATAAATTTCGGGTTCTTCAAATGCAACCAGTAATGGACGGGTATTAAATCCACCCATTAATTTCAAGTGGGAATGGTACCTGAGCATTGCAAAGATCCCAGTCCTAACCAAGCCAGTTCCTTGTCGTTCAGCATCAGTGTTAACATTTGAGAACATTTCGACTGTATATTGGGGTTTTAATACGCTAGATAATTCGTTTAGTGATGGTGATATTGATATGCCACAATTGGGGAAAACCTCGCCGATAACTCGATTTACTTGTTGGCAAAGCTCAAAAATCATTGACCCTTCGTTCTCTATGGCCATTTCTTGTTGTAACAATTCCAATTGACTTTGAATGCCAGCTGCAAGCTCACTTTGACTCAATAAATCATCGAAGAGAATTCCCAAGCATTCGCCCAATAAAGTTTTACTTTCCGCCTTTCCGATGTCACTTACATTCGTATAAGAGGGAATATGAATTAGGCGAGGGAGTTTTGATGCAACAATTGAGGGTATTCCGCCTGGATTTTTCACTTCTTGCGGCTTCGATTCAAAATTCCATTCAACTGCTCCATCGATTTTTAATTCCCATCCTTTGGGAAGAACATCATTCTGTGGCCTTGATGATATTTCTAATAGTTCCTTCAGATCTTGCTCTGAATAACCGAATGTTTGAATGAGGTCTGCCCATTTCTTTACTTGATTAAATTCATCAGAAATTTTGTAATTATATTGAACAGTACTTATTTCAGGGGTCTTGGAGAGGATGCTGTATGTCTTTTTATACACATAGCTCCCATCAACAACTCGACCTTTAAATCCTCGACTGTTAGCGGTCGTTGAATCGATATCAGTAAAATACCCACATATTTCGATTGTCTCTGAGCGTGTTCCGTCAGCAAGGGTGCGGAAGTCTTCTGGTTTAACTTTGTCATTGGTGAGGGAGAGTAACGCATCAATTGCTTTTATTAATGTGGTTTTCCCAATGTTGTTTGGCCCGATAATGAATGAAGTAGGTGATAGGTGGATATCAGCATATTCAATTCTTCTAAAGTTTGAAATTGTAATCCTACTCAGCTTCATTAAGATCCACATCCTTTTCTTTGATAACCACACTATTCTACAAATAATTCCAAAATCCCCCATATGCTAACAATTATTCTAAGCACCTTTGCGATACGAAGGCTGGGCGACCTACTGGCATATGCGCATCCTGCGGGAGATGGAGCTGACAGAATCGGAGACGATCGAATTCGCCAAGCTGCATTCCTCCGTCATTCAGCCTTCGACGACGAGCATTAATCCGTATCATCTGGGGTTGAAAATTTTAGAGGATATTGAAAAACGCTGGGATAATCCGACAAAGGAAGAGCAGGAGCGCTTTGGACGCAAGCCAGGAGAGGGGCGCGCCAAAATTTTTGAGGTGCGTGAGCTGGAATCGGACATCAGCTTCATTCGCAATTTCCTGACCAAGGACCTCGTGAGTGATCTGGATTTGTATATGTTCGGCAAGCAGGGCAACGATTGGGTTGTCGCGGAAAAGCAGTGGGAAAAGGTGCGGGATGGTCTTGCGGGCACACGGGTTAACGGAGGATTTCCTTATGTACTCGTGCACGATGGGGATTACTTACGCTCCGGCGAGCTGTTCTTGAAGCATCATTTCGAGGGGCTGGAGCTGGATGTCAAATACGTAGAAAAAACATTACCTTACATCTATACCTTGTGGGGAAAATCCGTCCACTTGGAATCGATGGTAGAGGACCGACAAGTGTTGTTTACGTACGATGGCAAGAAAGTGCATCGCCGCTTTTTATAGGAAAAAATGACCGCATGCCCAGTGGAAGCTGACGGGACGTGCGGTTTTTTCATTTCCTTTACCTATTACAAATTATCCGTAATCCCAACATGGCTGGTAATCCCGCCATCCATCGTAATACTCGAACCATTGATGTACCCGCTATGCGGACCTACAAGATGATAGATCATCTGCGCAATTTCCAATGGCTGAGCTACACGCTTCACTGGACTTTTGGCGATGACCCGACTCATGTAATCCGAAATATCCTCCGGACGTACCCCCATAGCCGTATCCACATATCCCGGACAGATGGCATTACATGTAATCCCGTGCTCTCCCCATTCCGTAGCAATTGTTTTCGTATAGCCGATCATGCCGTGTTTGGAAGCGACGTAAGTGGATGAATGTGCAGACCCTAGCAAGCCCTGAATGGAAGCGATGTTTACGATCCGACCGTAGTTCCTTTCTTTCATCTTGGGCAATAGATTTCTGCAAAATAGGAATACACTCTTCAAGTTGGTATTCATGATCCAGTCCCATTCTTCATCGGAGACCTCGTCCACTCGATGGAACGGACCGCCAACTCCCGCATTGTTGACCAAGATGGTGATATCTCCGAAATGCGATTCTACCAGCTGGATGGCTTCTTCCACCTGTGCGCGTTGCCCGACATCACAGCGAATCGGCAAGGCTTGCCCTCCTGCCTGATTGATTTCTTGGGCTACCCTTTGCGCTGTTTCTTCCGCCACATCGAGAACACCGACGCGGACTCCGTTCTGAGCCAAAAGCTTTGCCGCTGCAGCCCCGATCCCATTGCCTGCGCCTGTGATAATTGCTACTTGCTGCATATGTAAACTCTCCTTTTGTACTGTCATTTAGAGAACGCCTTTAGGGGGAAGTATTTTGACTTCATCGATCCGCACATGGAGAGGACGGGAGGCAATATCCAACACGGTATCTGCCACATCCTTCGGAACGAGCATGGCACTTGGATCAAAAAAATGCCGGTCTTCGGTCATATTTGTATGAACAGCACCGGGAAAAATGGTGGACACTCTGACATTGTCGTTCTTCCATTCTTCATTGCATATTTGAGAAAAACCTTGAACGGCAAATTTTGAAGCGCCATACACACCGTTTTCCGTAATGGGAATATACCCCGAAACACTCGCGATATTAATGATTCGCCCTCCGTGTCCTTTCATTAATTTGTATCCTTCACGGCTGCAAAGAAATAACCCGGTGACGTTGGTACGGAATACATTTTCCCATTCAGCTAATGAAGTGTGTTCAACAGGCTTAAACACACCGACTCCTGCATTGTTCACGAGGACATCTAAACGTCCATATAGTCGGTGTACATGCGCGAAAAGGGAAAGCACACTTTGTTCGTCTGTCACGTCTAAATTCACATAAGTAACACTTCCAGGCTCTGAGCTAGCCATTTCGTTTGGATGGGGAGCAGAACGAGATGTTGCCCAAACAATCGCTCCTTCTTGGGCCAGAACATTTGCCATCTCATGTCCTAATCCACGACTCGCTCCAGTGATAACCACGATTTTATTTAGTAGCTTCATGCGTACCTCCGTATACAAAAACATCTATTCCAATAAATGGATCTTGTGATATGTTTTTTAATGGTACAAAAATTTGCTTTTCCCAGCAAGCGCCAGAGGAAGGAATTTCGGTAAAAGTAGTAGGATTTTGCTGGGCAGGAACTAGGTATTTAATCGTGGAAAGTTTGTTAGTAAACCTATACTCTTGGGAGGCTCTTACTATGGCAAAGCATGCAGCTGTTATCGGATCAGGTGTAATGGGACATGGAATCGCGCAGCTTTACGCATTGGCTGGGTATCGCGTTTCTCTTTACGATTTACAGGAAGAGTTTTTAATTAAAGCGAGAGCAAGCATCGAGCACAGTCTCTCTCTTCTGGTCGCAGAGGGGGTCATTACAGATAAGTCTAGAGTAGAAGCGCTTGAGCGTATCGTCCTTACGACGGATTTGCAGTCGGCAGTATCCGAGGCAGAAGTCATCACAGAAGCAGTGCCAGAAGTTATTGAGCTAAAATGGGAGCTGTTTGAAAAGCTGGAGCAGTATGCGAGGCCAGATGCAATCATTGCTTCCAATACGTCTACGTTTTCGATTGCGAGACTGATAGAAAAAGCAAAAACACCGCATCGCTTCATCATTACACATTTTTTCAATCCGGCCCAATTGGTTCCGCTGGTCGAGGTAGTTAAGCATGAAAAGACTGCACTGGAAGTGGTTCAAACGACGATGAAGCTGATGGCAGAGATCGGCAAGTCCCCGGTTTTGCTGAAAAAGGATGTGCCAGGCTTTATCGCCAATCGGCTGCAAACAGCCTTGATGCGAGAAGCTTTTCATCTGCTTGCAGAAGGTGTAGCAGACGCAACCCAGATCGATACGGTGATGAAGGACGGGATCGGATTTCGTTGGGCGTTTGTCGGGCCAATCGAGACAGCTGATTTTGGCGGGCTCGACACGTGGAAGCGTGTGATGGATAATCTGGCACCAGAACTGGATGCATCCACGAAAGCACCAGCCATCATCGAGGAACAAGTAGCACAAGGCAATCTTGGCACGAAGAGCGGAGCGGGTATTTACACGTACAAAGACATGTCTGTCACAGAAAAGCTGCGTGTACGTGACGAACAGTTCATCCGGTTGGGGAAAATGAAGCACTGTTGATAGAAGATTACAGATAAATACGTTATTCGTCCTATGCAGCCGGGAGTGATCCCGGTTTTTCTATATATTGCACTACAACATATTTTTTACTTAATGAACCTTCCTTCATTACCGATATAAAAAATTAGGAATTCACCAACATGACACGCTTATCCTAATACAACTTAGAAAGAAGATGAAATGAAGTGAGACTTAACCTGCGGAATTGGTTCAGAAGCTATCGCACCAAATTAATTATCACATTTCTCTTGATTCTGCTAGTTCCTTCCCTTGTCGTTGGAAGCCTGGCTTACAATCAAGCGAAGCAAGAAATTGAAAAACAGATTATGGACAGTGCCAACGAAAACGTCGATTTGGTTAATTCCATCGTCAGTAGTACGTTTGAGGGCTTAAAGAAAGATGCGAACTATTTGGCAAAAGAGATTCCTCTAAGCCCGAATGTAGCAATCGATAGCCATGAGGTTATGCATCATTTGGATTTGTATATGGGATTGCATCCAGAAGTAGCCAGTGTAAGTTTGGGAACGGAGAATGGACAATACTTTCGATCACCTAAGCAAGAAGTACAGGCAGGATTCGATCCTCGGGCGAGAGAGTGGTACAAAAAAGCGATGGAGAACAAGGGTACCGTCGTGATTACAGAACCGTATATATCTGCGGTATCAGGTGAGATCTTAGTAGCGATAGCGAAAACGACGGAAAATGGCGCAGGGGTTATCTGTATCACGATGGGGATTGAACAGATCAAACAATTGGCAAACTCAGTCAGCATCGGGGCCGATGGAGATGTCGTTGTTTTGGACAGCAACAAGAAGTATGTCGTCCACCCGGAAAATCAGCCAGGAACGCTAGCGCAAGAAACCTTTTACGATAACATGTACCAAGGGGAAACAGGACAATTCCAATACGAGGAGCAAAGCATCCCCAAACAAATCTACTATGTAACGAATCCGTCTACAGGCTGGAAAATCGCAGGCTCGATGTACCGATCTGAAGTAGAGGATGCTGCGCAGCCGATTTTTGCGCAAACGTTTTGGACGATCACGATATGCTTGCTGCTGGGTGGACTCATTGTAGCAGTTGTGTTGCGTTCACTTCTCAATTCCATCCGTGAAGTGAAGGTTCATGCGGTCAGAGTGAGCGAGGGTATTTTGACTGATCCTATCGAAGTGCGGTCAACCGACGAAATCGGTGAGCTCGGACATGCATTTAACACGATGCAGGATAACCTGCGTGCGCTCATTTCAGATGTCGAGACCAGAGCGGAGCAAGTAGCAGCGTCCTCCGAGCAATTGACAGCGAGTGCGCACCAGACGAGTATTGCGACCGAGCATGTTACCACTGCCGTACAGGAAGTTGCAGGCAGCGCCGAACAACAAACGAGCGGCATCGACCAAAATGTTCGCTCGATGCTAAACATCTCGGAAGGCGTCACACGGATTGTTGAGAGTGTCAATGTGTTGTCGGATACAGCCCAGCAAACAACGGTTCAGGCTGAAGAAGGAGGCAACTTTGTGGCTCAGGTCGTGAGTCAGATGAAATCGATTCATGAATCGGTGGAACAGTCGGATCGCATGACCAAATCGCTCTATGATCGTTCGAAAGAAATCGGCACGATCTCAGATGTCATCGGTGGGATTGCCCAGCAAACGAATTTGCTGGCATTGAATGCAGCGATCGAAGCGGCACGCGCTGGCGAACATGGCAAAGGGTTTGCGGTCGTAGCCACAGAGGTGCGGCTCTTGGCTGAACAATCACAAGAGTCGGCCAAACAAATTTCTGAATTGATCACAGAGATTCAACGGGAAACCAAGCAATCCGTCGACAACATGGAAAAAGTCAGACAAGATGTAGCAGAAGGCTTGAACATTTCGGAGGAGACGATCCACAAGTTCGAGGGCATTATGGAGAGCACCAGGAAGACCAATCCGTATATCGAAGAGGTTTCGTCGATCGCGCAGCAAATCGTCGCTGCTGTTCAGGAAGTAACAGCGACAGCCAATGTGCTTGCTACAATCGCGAAAAGCAATGCCGAAACAGCCGAGGAAGTGGCAGCTTCTACCGAGGAGCAGCTCGCATCCATGCAAGAAATCTCATCCTCTGCCGGGGCCTTGTCGTCATTGGCGGAAGAGCTAAAAGCTCTGATCAACAAGTTCACTTATTAATCTGTGTCCCTAAACAAACGAAGCGCCCTGACTCCAGACATATGAGCAGGGCGCTTTGTCGTATAGATGTGATAACATACGGGTAACACAAGTTAAATGGAATTAGGAGAAGTGAACGATGAACATTACGATCAGAAAAGAACGGCCTGAGGATTACTCCACCACGGAACAGGTCGTAAAAAGTGTGTTTGCCAATCAGGAGTTCAGCGATCAAAAGGAACATGAATTAGTGTCTCGTATCAGAAAATCAGATGCATTTGTTCCAGAGTTGTCTCTAGTCGCCATACAGGAAGAGACCCAAGAAATTGTGGGACATATTGTTTTCTCGAAAATAAACATTTGCAGTGTCAATCAAAGTGTAGCGTCACTTGCACTAGCTCCTGTGTCGGTCTCGCCCGATTATCAGAGTAAAGGCATAGGAAAGCAGTTGATTCTCGAAGCCCTCCAAAAAGCCAAAGAGTTGGGATACCAATCCGTTGTTGTCCTCGGGCATCCACAATATTACCCGAAGTTTGGCTTCCAAAAAGCTTCCCACTGGGGAATTAAAGCACCTTTTGAAGTACCGGATGAAGTATTTATGGCGATGGAGCTGCAAGAAAATGCCTTGGCACAAGTATCCGGAGTTGTGGAATACTCCAGCGCTTTTTTTGAATAGGAAAGGGAATGCATACTAAGCTGGCGTAGCCAAACTGTCATGATCTTGGCGTTTTCAAAATAGCTAGCAGTTTAATGAGAATCACCCTGCCTACACATATACCGTGCAGGGCGATTCCCAACCATTACAAATCCTTTGCAATGTGCGGTTTGCTATAATGACTGGTACCCCCACCGCCAACCAATACTCTGCCACCTTGTCTGAAGATGAGCAATTTCCTAGATCCATCGGAGAGCAGTACAATTATTTTTGCCCGATTGGCTGTTGCAATATAAATAACGTAACCTGTTCTGGAGATGACGGTACGCCAGTTGCGATCGAATTCAGAGCGCAGAACCCGATTGGAATACACTTGGTTTTCCACGCGTGTCGCAGTGATTCTTTTCTTTTTCATCGTGAATAAACACCTCCTGTCAATTTATCCTATTCATGGGGTAGAAAAAGGAGTGGACAAGAGTTGTAGGTGATTTTACTATTTTCGTTGCAACAACACAGGAAGCGTTCTATGATAACACCAAGGACGGTATTCATGGTAAATCCGTCAAAAAGGAGTGAAACACAATGGCAAAAAGCGCAGCACGCAAGCAACGCGAAAAGCTGGCTCGTGAAGGCAAAAGAAACCCGGAGCTCAACAGAAGCATATTCGCATTCGCTGACATGAGACAACGGACGACGAAGACCCGAGCAGAAAAACTGAATCAGCAGAAGCACAAAAGACCGTTATCCTATCAAAGTGATGATGGTCTTTTTTATTTATATAGAAGAAATGCAGGTAGAAAGAAAGCGGGCGAGAATTTAAAAGATTGATGAAACTACTTTATTTCGCAGAAAAGGTGACCTATTTTGGAGAAAAATATTTGCTTGATGACATTGGAAGGTTTGAAAAGGCGACTAGATCAGGACAATACAATGCTGGTACAAAGTTGGGGGAGGGAAGTTTATCAAGCAGTATTTACTTTTCAATCGCCAGCATCTGATTCAGATATTGAAAAATTTACAAAGGAAACAGGATGGAGCATACCACCCGGATTAAAAAAATTCTTGCTGCTGCACAACGGAGCAAGACTATTCCAGCACATTAAATACGGGGGTGGATATGAGCTGTTAAGCTTAGAGGAAATAATAGATAATCACCTTGATTATATGCCAAACCATTGGTATCCAATATCCATTAATAATGGTGATTACATCTTCATTGACTCGAATCGTGTAAAAGCAGGAAATGAGCATTATCTCATTCGCTTTGACCATGATGATGATGTATCTCCAGAGAATGGGCCAGCCTTGAAAATGAATTTTGAAACCTGGTTGGAAAGGTTAATTGTGGCACAAGGGTCAGAATTTTGGAATTGGAAGTAAAGCAACCTTGCGTTAAAGTGTACATGCACGGGTGATCCAAACCAATGTATTTGGTGGTGAACGATTGATGAATCGAAAATGGCTGTTTGTCATCCTTATCTTGAGCGTTCTTGGAATTGGAAATGCTGGCATGGGCATTGTCCGCATCGAAGACTCGATCAAAGCAAGACAGGCAACAGATGTTCAATCCACCATGGAGAATACAGAATTAGATTCACAAGACCCGAATTGGCTTGAAAAATCGGAAGACAGATCCTTTGAATACCTCGTTCATGATGGATACTATTACGTTCCGATTGAAGAGGAGCTAGGTGAAACCAATCTGGATCGTAAGCTTGGGGTAGTAAGCAGAATTGGTGAATGGGAGGAGATCAAAGAGGGCGATACTCCCTACTACGTCCCGGGCAGTGCATACTACACCATAAAAGGCGTACCGGATAAAAAGAAAATCGCCATCGAAATCGGGAAGAATGAAAGCAAAAAATATCAAGTGCTGGAAAGAAATCAACCGGTACCAAAGTGAGGCTTTGCACCATGAGTAACAGCTACATAAAACAGACGAATTCATCCATACATCCCGAATGCGCGAGAGCCATTCAGCATCTCCTACAGCTGAAGGACCCGAAGCGCGAAGACTTTTTGGCGTTGAAAACGTACGGAAATGACTGCTATTCGGCTATGGGCTGGGATGAGCTTCAGACGTACATCAATGAAAAGACCGTCATCATCGTCGAGCAGTTTGAAAATGAACAAAACATCATGTCGGCTTTGCGCTGGGTGGCGAGAGGGTTGCCTGTTTGGTATGCCATTCGAAAAGTGCGGGCGGATTATTCTGTGTATGGATACAAAGGGCAGAAATAGGAAAAGGGGTTGAATTCATGCAATTGCCACTAGAGGAATGGATCGTAGAAGCAGATATCTCTAAAATGCAAGCCGCTATGGAGGCGGGGATGATTGGCGCAGAAGATCTCGTTCGCGTCTATTTGGACAGAATTCATGCTTTCAATCCAGTTCTGCGAGCTATCATAGAAGTGAATCCAGATGCTATTCAGATCGCCAGAGAGCTGGACTATGAGCGAAAGAAAACAGGAAGTCGGGGACCGTTGCATGGAGTTCCACTACTAGTAAAAGACAACATCGGCACACATGATCAGATGCATACAAGTGCAGGTTCTATCGCCTTAGCAAATTCGATTGCACCTGTGGATTCTTTCGTGGCAAGCCAGCTTAGAACCGCAGGAGCCGTTTTGCTTGGAAAGGCCAATATGACCGAATGGGCGAACTTCATGTCGAGTACGATGTGGGCAGGGTATAGCTCCAGAGGTGGGCTCACTTTAAATCCATATGGACCGGGAGAACTGTTTGTAGGAGGTTCGAGCTCTGGCTCTGCTGTGGCTGTAGCAGCAAATCTCTGTGCAGCTGCCATCGGTACGGAAACGGCTGGTTCTATTATTAGTCCAGCCAGCCAAAATAGTGTGGTAGGACTTAAGCCAACGATTGGACTTGTGAGTAGATCGGGAATCATCCCGCTTACTCATACGCAAGATGCTGCAGGTCCGATGGCTAGGACGGTAAAGGATATCGCCATCATACTAGGCACATTGGTTGGAGCAGACGTAAAAGACAAAGATACATTGGCCAGTTTGTCATACGCATACTCTGATTATACGGAATTTTTGGACGAAAGCTATTTGCAACAGGCCAGTATTGGTATTCCGAGGTTCTACATGCAGCATTTGGATGAAGCAAGACTCCGAATTGTTAACGATGCCATCGCTGTGTTAAAGGAGAAAGGTGCGACTATTGTCGATCCGGTCTCACTGCCATGTGAGCAAACGGAATGGGACTGGAATGTCTTGCGATACGAATTCAAAAAGTACCTAAACGAATACTTAGCTAGTGTAGCGGGTACGGTTCCCGTTCGTTCATTAGAAGAGGTGATCGCTTTTAACAAAGAGCATGCACAAGTAGCATTGAAATACGGTCAAGACAAGCTGATTTGGTGTGATAGTACAAGTGGGACACTAACAGAAGACGAGTATTGGGAAAGCAGACGTAAAAATATCGAAATGGCTCGTACAAATGGTCTGGATCATGTATTGGCGGAATATCAACTGGATGCCCTGCTGTTCTTAGGGAATGAAAATGGGCCTGATCTGGCTGCGCGGGCAGGTTATCCTGTCATTACAGTTCCTGGCGGATATGCTGACAGCGGTGTCATTGCTCCTGGCGGTTATATTACAAAAGGACCTCAAGGTATTACGTTTGTCGGGAGAGCTTTTAGCGAGCCTGTGCTCATTAAAATTGCTTATGGCTTTGAACAAGCGAGCAAACACAGAGTGGCACCTGATATGACCATGCTTACATAGCCTGACCCTTAGAGAGCGGACTCTCACTTATATAAGTGGAGTGGTGAATCGATGCTTTTTTCTTGGTATTTTTCTTTTTTATTGTATAAGATAGTAGGGAACAGAACATCCGTTCCTTTTGAACACTTATTAAAAGGAGGTGAATGAATTGTCTAAAGAGGAAAAAGTGTACCAAACCTTTCAAATTTGGATCAAGCCTGGACATCGCTTATTTCCGTATTTCCAGCATTCTTGTCAACAAGCGAAAAACCTCTATAACACAACAAATTTCTTTATTCGTCAAGTGTTCACAACGATGCAACAGAAGGGTGAGCTTCAACCTTTACAAAAAGAAGTGCTCGATCTTCTGCATAAGAACATCGAGCAAATCAATCAGGTACAACTTACAGCCTATCAAAAAAGACTGGCTAGAGAACAAGCAAAGCCTGCCCAAGAGCAGAAAGCGATCAAGCCAAATTTGTATGTGCTTCCGACCAAGGAAGCCTCAATGCTTTCTTATGGCTTCTTGGATGCCTTGTTCAAAGGGATCAAGCAGGAAAACTATCGTTCCTTACCAACGCAAAGCAGTCAGCAGGTGATGAAAAAGGTCTTTCAAAATTGGAAGAGTTTCTTCGCTTTAATAAAAGCGTATAAGAAAAATCCAGCCTTGTTTACGGGAAGACCACGTATTCCGAAGTATTGTAGAAATTCTCAAAAGGAAGTGACTTTTACCAATCAGGATTGCGTGATCAAAGAAGGAAAATATCTGAAATTGCCGTTAACGAATCATCGTTTGAACATCGGTAAGCTAGGAGCCACCCATCAAAAGCTGATGGAAGTTCGAGTCATTCCTGCCTACGGAAGATATGTTGTCGAGCTAGTATGCTCTTCGGAGACAGCTGAAGCGAGGACGACTGCCAAGCATGTCATGGGAATTGACTTGGGGATTAACAACCTTGCAACCATCGTGACCAATTCAGGCAAGAAGCCGCGATTGATCAAGGGTAACGTTGTGAAATCCATCAATCAGTACTATAACAAGCAGAAGGCACATTACTTGAGCATTTTACGTCAGGGCAAAGATCAAAAGGAAGGCCCGTACACTTCCAAACGATTGGAAAGGCTTCATCGAAAGCGATTTTTGAAAATCAAAGATTTCTTTCATAAAGCAAGCTGTCAAATCGTGAAGATTGCTCTCGAAGAGAATGTGGGAGCCATTGTCATTGGGCGAAACACGCAATGGAAGAGTAGTATTACCATGGGCAAACGAAACAATCAATCGTTTTGCCATATTCCCCATGCTTTGTTAATCCAAATGATTTCGTATAAGGCTAAGAGAAATGGCATCAACGTCATGGCAAGAGAAGAATCGTATACATCGATAGCGAGTTTTTTGGACCATGATGACATTCCAACGTATGGAGAGCGTAAACAAGCCTTTTTATTTTCAGGAGTACGGATTAAACGTGGCTTGTATCGTTCGAAAAACGGAACATTGCTTAATGCAGATGTGAATGGAGCCTACAATATCTTACGAAAAGAAGTTCCAACGGCATTTACAGCCAATGGAATAGAGGGGTTGGACAGCTTGAAAGCTGTCGCCGTGTCAACTCCACTTGTGTTAAGCGTCCGGTAACGACGACACATAAGAAACCCCCACTTCAACCGCTAGGTAAGTGGCGGGAGTATTCATTATTGTCAGTATGAGCAATCTTGGAGGGAGACATCATGACAGAATACTTACTTAGCTTACTACAAATCATTATGATCAACCTGGTACTGAGCGGAGACAATGCAGTCGTTATTGCTCTTGCCTGTCGCAACCTGAGTCCAGAGCTGCAGAAGAAGGCAACATTTTGGGGGAGCTTCGGTGCAATCGGACTGCGGATCATCCTTACCTTTATTGCCATCTGGCTGTTGAAAATCCCGTTTGTCCAAGTCGTAGGCGGACTTTTGCTGATCTGGATTGCGGTCAAGCTGTTAAAAGGCGAGGACGAAGACAGTCACATTGGTGGCGGTTCGAGCTTCATAGAGGCACTCAAAACCATTATTTTTGCCGACCTGATTATGAGTCTGGACAACGTCATTGCTGTTGCGGGAGCAGCGAATGGGAATTTGGTTCTGGTCATCATCGGACTTGCGATTAGCATTCCGCTCATCATTTGGGGAAGCCAGCTGCTGATGAAGCTGATGAATCGCTTTCCTGTCATCGTGCTTTTGGGAGCTGCTTTGCTCGGATATACAGCAGGTGAGATGATTGTGGGAGACAAGGCAGTAGGCACTTTCCTGGAGACGTTTATGCCGTCGCTGCATATTATTTTGCCGGTAGCATTGGCACTTCTGGTGATTGTGATTGGAAACTATTTGAAACGGAAGGAGAAACATGTGTTAAATAAAGATGTGACAAATAATCATGCGGAGACATAATAGCTATGGAATATCGCGATTGGTACATTCTCCAAACCTTGTACCAGGAACAAAATATTACAAAGACAGCCGAAAGCTTGTATTTGTCCCAGCCTGCGCTGACCAAACGACTGCGGCAGATCGAGAAAGAGTTTGGCGTACAGATCGTGCAACGGGGGAGTAGAGGCGTTCATTTTACTCCGCAAGGCGAGTATTTGGCCAAATGCGCGGATGAAATGCTGCTCAGACTCCGCAATATCAAGGAGCATGTCTTGAACATGGGAGACGAGGTCAATGGTACGCTCCGGCTGGGGGTTTCCAACTATTTTGCACGGTACAAGCTCCCGATGATCTTGAAAAAGTTCAAGGAGGCCTATCCAAACGTTGAGTACAAGGTGATGACCGGATGGAGCAAAGACGTTTACAAGTCCGTTTATAATCAGGACGTGCACGTAGGCTTCGTCCGGGGAAGCTACAACTGGTCCGACCAAAAGCACTTGCTGTTCGAGGAATCGGTCTTTGTCGTTTCCACGGAACCCATTCATATCGACGACCTGCCCACCCTGCCGCGAATCGACTATGAGACGGACCCGTTGCTGCGGGCGTTAGTGGACAGCTGGTGGACGGAACGGTTTTCCCAACCACCGCTGATCGGCATGGAGGTCGACAAGGCGGATACATGCAGTGAAATGGTGGCAAACGGCTTGGGGTACGCCATCCTTCCACGAGGCGTGCTGAACGGAAAAGACGATCTGCACATGATTGAGCTGACCACAGCAGAAGGGGAGCCGATCAAGCGAAGTACATGGATGTTTTATCATGCCGACTCGATGGAATTGCAAATGGTCAAGGCATTTGTGGGCTTCATGGAGCAGGGTGAGATATCATTCATCGATTAATCAAGGAATAAGGGACTGCTGGGAACTCTACCTCTGCTGGAGCCGGCAGTTTTTTTCTGTGAAAAACGTCTCGACGTTTTTCATAAAAGTAGATGCGACCGCTTGCGGTCAACAAAACGGTCATGACCGTTTTGTTATTCACGTAAGGAATCGCCAACGATAACCATTTTGTATTTTTGCTGCGAGAACAATTGTTTTACACTAGGTGTACCCCCACCTTAGAAGCTTCATACAACGTCAGAGAGTAGGAGAGGGACGCTTATGCTGCTACGTATTCTGTTTACATTGCTGCTCGGAACACTGGGTGGCTGGCTGTTTGCTACCATTCACAGTCCACTGCCCTGGCTGCTCGGAGCGCTAGTCACGACAGTTGTTTGCAATATGCTTGGGGTCAAAAATCTTTGGATTCCCCGTTGGTTTCGTCAAGCAGGATTGACCGTGATCGGGATCACCCTTGGTCTGCGCATGACACCTGAAATCGTGGAGACGATGACGGGGCACATCGGATTGATGCTCGTAACAACGATATTGACGATCTTGATCAGTTTGGTGAACGCTTGGATATTTTATAAAGTTTGCCGAGTGGACGGAATAACGGCGATCTTCAGCAATATTCCCGGTGGACTATCGGAAATGGTGTCGGTAGGTCAAACGGCGGGAGGAAATCAGCAAGTCATTACCATTTTCCACTCGATCCGTGCGATCAGCGTCGTGCTTTGCACCCCATATCTAGTGACCTTTCTACCTAACCATGCTGCGATGCAGACTGTTGCTACTGAACATGTAATTGGTATAGGACCGACATTCATCATCTTGGCTGCTGGAGTCATGGGAGCATGGATTGCATCACGCTGTTATATACCTGCCCCGTTCTTGCTCGGTGCCTTGCTCGTGACCGCTTTGATTTCGATGAATACATCGCTTGTGGGAGAGAGCCCTGTGCTGCCAAGCATCTTGGTCCAGGTGGCGCAAATATTCATCGGGGTCAGCATCGGTCTTGGCTTCAAACGAGAGGACATCGCCAAAAACCGCCGATTCTTTCTGTTCGGTCTGATGCATTCCATGTTCTTGTTCGTCATGGTGATTGTGCTTGCCATCGGTATTTCATACGTGACAGATACCGATATCGTGACGGCAATTTTGGCTACGGTGCCAGGTGGACTCGCGGAGATGAGCTTGACTGCCTTGGCGACAGGAGCCGATCCGTTGTTAGTGACGGCGTTTCATCTGTTTCGTGTGGTCCTTGTACTCACACTGTTTTCCTTCGGCGCTCGCGCGTGGTCGAACCGCCACAGCAGGATAAAGGAGCCAAAGGAGACCAGCGCCTAACGCAATCTAATTAGTAGAATCAAACAGGAAGGCCTGTACGTTCCACGATCGGAGCGACGGGTCTTTTCGGCGTGAAAAAAATGAAAATAATCATAAATATGGAGTTTATCCAAATTATCTGAACAAACTAGGAAGCGTTTTCATCCAATGCTATGATCTCCTTAACTTAATTGAAAACGCTATCAAACGAGGGGGTTAATAAAATGAAAAAAGGAAAGAAATGGACCGGAGTACTCCTTACCACAGCACTGGCATTAAGCCTCGCAGCCTGTGGAGGCGGCGGTGGGCAGACAGCATCCTCTGGAGGAGCTTCGACCTATCCGGAAAAACCAATCTCGGTAATCGCTCCGTCGGGGGCAGGAGGCGGCTTGGATAAAACAGCGCGCTCCCTCGCAAAGGTGATGTCAGCAACGAAGCTGGTGGACAAGACAATCTCCGTTGAAAACAAGCCAGGTGGCGGACAGGCAGTAGGCTTGGCTGACTTCGTGACGCAGGACAAGAAAAACAACTATAAGCTCCTGCTTCCATCGACACCGATCGTCATCAACAATGTGAAAAAAGAAGGAAACAGCCCACATTCCTATAATGATATGACCCCGTTGGCACAGTTGACCAAAGACTACGGCGCGATCGTGGTAAAAGCGGATTCCCCGTATCAAGATCTGAAATCATTGATGGAAGCTGTCAAGGCAGACCCGACAAAAGTAACGGTTGCAGGCGGTTCTGCTCCGGGCTCGCTTGATCACTTGACCTTCCTGATGCCAGCCGTAAAAGCGGGCATTGATCCGAAGACAGTTAAATTCATTTCCTACGATGGCGGCGGAGAAGCGATCGCAGCGCTCTTGGGTGGCAATGCTGACGTACTGGCAACAGATGTATCCGGTTCCGGTGAATACTTGAAGTCCGGCAAAGTAAGAATCTTGGGCGTTTCTTCCCCTGAGCGCTTGAAAGGGATGTTCAAGGACATTCCGACGTACAAAGAATCCGGTTATGACGCAGAGCTGATCAACTGGCGCGGTGTATTCGGACCAAAAGACATGACGCCAGATGCTGTTGCTTACTGGGAGCAAAAGTTGAAAGCGATGACAGAGACTCCTGAGTGGAAAGCAGAGCTGGAAGCAAACGGCTGGGATGACGGCTACAAAAACGGCGCTGACTTCAAGAGCTACCTGGGTGAGCAAGAAAAAATGTTCAAGGAAATTCTGGGCTTGCTCGGAATGGCGAAATAAAAAGGCTTGATGGGGGAGGGAGAAGGAGCGATTCTTCTCCTCCTTCATTCTGGATTTTTGTACGAACAGGAGGGAACATACGTGAGCAAAACTTTTGACCGCTACGCCAGTCTGGCTTTTCTCGTGTTAGGCGTAGCATTTGTGGTCGGGAGCCAAAACATCTCGGCGAGCGCTTACGGCAGCAATGTCGGACCAAACATTTTTCCGATGGGACTCGGAAGTCTTCTGATCCTGCTTAGCCTGCGATTATTTTATGAGACGTTCAAATATATGCAAGAGGGTGAGAAAGAGAAGCAAAAGCTCGATTACAAACGGTTCCTCATCATTCTTGTGGCGGCATTATTCTACGTATTGCTTTTGGAAGAAATCGGCTACGTGATCAGCACCTTCGCTTTCCTCGTGATTGGATTCCAGACGATGCAGAAAGGGAAATGGCTCAACAGCGTGCTCATTTCCGGTGGGTTTTCATTCGGTGTCTACTTATTGTACGTAGAAGTTCTCGATGGCACATTGCCCGGTTTGCCAACATGGTTAGGCTTGTAGGAGGTGGATGAAATGGGTGCAATTGATTATTTGCTGGACGGATTTGCCACTGCCCTGCAATGGCAAAATATCATCTTTGCGTTTGTCGGCGTATTAATCGGGACGGTAGTCGGGGTACTGCCGGGGATCGGACCAATCAGTGGCGTTGCCTTGCTGATTCCTGTGACAGCCTCTTTGACCAGTGGACTGCCACCAGAAGCAGCGGCGACCAGCGCCATTATTTTGCTCGCAGGGGTTTATTACGGAGCGATGTACGGCGGCTCTACCACTTCGATTTTGTTGAATACACCTGGTGAGTCATCCTCCGTCGTTACCGTACTGGACGGATACCCGATGGCCAAGCAGGGAAGAGCGGGAGTTGCTCTCTCCATCGCTGCAATTGGTTCGTTTTTTGCAGGGCTTGTCTCGCTTGTCGGTCTGGTATTTTTGGCAGAGCCACTCTCTGAGGTAGCACTCAAGCTCAGTCCGGCAGATGAGTTTTCGCTGATGATCTTAGGTCTGTGTGCACTGAGCGGGCTGGCAGGCAAGTCTGTCACCAAAGCATTGATGATGACGTGTTTTGGCTTGTTGATTGCGACAATCGGGCTGGACAATGTATCCGGCGTGGCGCGTTTTACCTTTGATATGCCAGAGCTCTATTCCGGTTTGGAATTTTTGACGATTGCCGTAGGGGTATTTGCGCTCGGAGAAGTGTTCAAGACGATTCTCGAACGTGATGTAAATGAGGGAGAGATCGCCAAAATCTCCCGAATTGTACCGTCCAAGCAAGACTTGAAGGAAAGTGCTGGACCAATTCTCCGTGGATCGCTTGTTGGATTCTTTAAAGGAATTGTTCCTGGTTCTGGCGCAACACTGGCATCCTTCCTCGCTTATTTGTTGGAAAAGAAAATCAGTAAAACGCCTGAAAAGTTCGGAAAAGGGGCAATCGCTGGGGTAGCAGCTCCAGAGTCAGCAAACAACGCAGCTTCTGGTGGGGCGATGATTCCGCTCTTGACCTTGGGGATTCCGGGTACAGGGACGACAGCTGTATTGATGGGCGCACTGATTATGTACAACGTACAGCCAGGCCCGCTTTTGTTTGAAGATCATCCGAACATCGCTTGGGGCTTGATTGCCAGTATGTTCATTGGAAACGTAATGCTCTTGATCCTCAACATGCCGCTCGTAAAGGTATTTGCGAAGCTGATTGAGACACCGCCTAAATATTTGATCCCGATGATCGTTGCCATTTCTGTATTCGGTGTATACGCGGTCCGTGTCTCGGTATTTGATCTGGTCCTGCTGTTATTCTGTGGACTCGTAGGTTACTTCTTGGCGAAAAATGATTTCCCAATGGCTCCACTCGTTCTGGGCTTGGTCTTGGGCCCAATGATTGAAAACAACCTGAGACGTGCCTTGACGACTTCCAATGGCGATTTCTCCATCTTTATTCAAAAGCCAGTATCGCTGGTGTTTCTGATCATTGCATTTCTGTGGATCACCATACCGTTGATCATGAAAATGAGAGGGAAAAAAGTAATCGTGAACGAAGAATAGAGGAGGACCATTCTCATGCGCGATGACGATAAGATCAAAGAGGAAGTTAAACAGCAATTCGGTGCCAATGCCGAAAAGTATGTAACCAGCCAGACGCACGCTACCGGAGAGGATCTGGCTCTCCTGACACCTTGGCTGAAACCGACGTCTGATTGGGTGTTTCTCGATGTGGCAACGGGCGGTGGTCATCTGACGAAGGCGATCGCTCCACATGTCGGTCAAGTCATTGCGACAGATTTGACACAGCCGATGCTTGCGGCGGCGCGAAACCATTTGACATCTTACGCAAGCAATGTCTTTTATGTGGTTGCGGACGCGGAAGCACTTCCGTTTTTGAGCAATTCTTTTGATGCAGTCGGGTGCAGAATCGCGGCTCATCACTTCCCGAATCCGGAGGCGTTTGTAAAAGAAGTGGCCCGTGTCTTGAAGCCGGGTGGAAAGCTCGTGCTGATCGACAACATCGCAGCAGAGGATGATAAGCTGGATCGATTTGTGAATACGCTGGAGAAACTGCGCGATCACAGTCATGTACGAAGCTACTCACGCTCCGAATGGTTAACATGGATGGAGCAAGAGGGTCTGATGGAGAGCAATTCGCGGGTACGTAAAAAGACGTTCCCGTATGCGAGTTGGGTCAGACGTACGACAGAGTCTGAGGAGCAAGTCGAGCAGGTTACCGCGCATATTACAAGTGCAGAGGAAGAAATCCAAGCCTACTTTGCTGTAGAAAAAGAGGGCGAGCAAGTCGTTTCCATCCAGGTAGATGAGTGGATGGCACTGTTTATAAAGCCAGAATGATACTGTTGGTCCCCGCTTACGATCAGGCGGGGGCTTTTTGTTTTGCGTGTATGGGTACCTAAGTAACGATTCGTAATGATGAGGAAGGTTTTCACTACGGTTATTGGCATAATATTGTTTGATTACGTGCTCTGTATTTACAAATCGTTTGAATTTGGTCAATATAGATTACAAATGGTCTATATGAAGGATATATATGCTACTATTTCAACAGGAGGTATGTGATGGATGAGGTTGACCTGAGAATTGTTCAATTGCTCGAAGAAAACGGCAGGATTTCTCACGAGGAAATCAGCAAGCTGCTGCACATCTCGCGACCGGCTGTCCACCAACGGGTTGCCAAGCTCGAAAAGAATGGCGTTATTAAGGGATACCGTGGCATCATTGACTGGAGAAAAGTAGAGCAAAAGCTGAAGGTATTAATCTTCGTCAAGGCAAGATGTCAGAACTTCAAGGAAATCGCAGAAAAGATTGTGAACGTTCAGGTACCGAACGTAACCATCATCGAATGCCAGCGGCTCGCCGGAGAGTGGTGTATGATGCTAAAAGTACGTGCGACGGCACCGGAAGATATCACCAATCTGATCGATGAAATGGTCACGTATGACGAAGTACTGGAAACCTCTACGACATTCATTTTGTCGACGATCTACGAGGATGGACGGAAAGAAATTTAATACTCAAGGTGGAAACATAATGACAGGAAAAAAAGATTCGAAATTATTTGTCGTTACGATTGCGTTGCTAGCGGTCTACCTGTTTTGGGGAGGCACTTATCTCGGAATGAAGATCGCTATAGAATCCATGCCTCCCTTTATTATGGCAGGTGCGCGATTTTTCTTGGCTGGATTGGTCCTGTTCCTGATCGGACGCTGGAAGGGGGCAGAGATGCCCAGTGCAGCAGAATGGAGAGGTGCCGGAATTGTCGGGGCATTGCTTCTTCTTGGAGGTAACGGCGTTGTAGCATGGGCACAGCTAAAAGTACCGTCTGCAATCGCATCCTTGCTAGTCGCTACCGTACCGCTGTGGATTCTCGTCTTCAACTGGATCGGGGGTAGCCGGCAGAAGCCAACGGTTGGTGTCATGGGCGGAATCCTGTTTGGCTTGGCAGGAATCGCTGTGCTGGTCGTCCATCCCGGCGGAAGTGGCAATCAAGGGGTGGATACAATCGGAATCCTGGCACTCCTGTTTGCTTCGATCAGTTGGTCAGTGGGATCGTTGTATTCGCGAAATGCGAATCTCCCTGCGTCACCTGTGATGTCGACCGCCCTGCAAATGATCGTCGGTGGGATTTTATTGGGGATCACGTCACTGTTTCTAGACGATTGGACGAAGCTGCATGTATCGGAGATTACGCTGCGATCATGGATTGCCTTTGGTTATTTAGTTGGATTCGGTTCGATCGTTGCCTACACGGCGTACATTTGGCTCTTGAAAAATGCAGAGCCTTCACTGGTATCTACTTACGCATATGTGAACCCAATTGTCGCGGTATTTCTGGGCTGGTTGATCGCTGATGAACAATTGACGGGCCAAACCTTGATTGCTGCTGTCATGATCATTGCAGCCGTTGTCATCATCACGATGTTTCGGGGAAAGAGTTCAGGTGCGACACAACCGGTAGCAAAGAAAGAGAAAGGGAAGCTTCAGGTTCACAAATGAAGCTTCCCTTTCTTTTTTTGCCACCAGGCATCACTTTGCCGTTTTTTGCGGGACCCAGCGGTACTTTCTCTCTGGACGCCCAACCGTACCATAGAACGTCTCGACAGTCACTTCATTAATGGAGACGAGGAATTCAAGATATCTGCGTACAGTCGAATGACTCATCCCAGCTAGTGCCGCCAGATCATCGGCATTCATGCTTTGGGTCGTCTCCTGCAGCTTGTCCCGGATCAGCTTTAACGTCAGCTTGTCGATGCCTTTCGGGAGCATGGTGATGGTTTCACCCGTTTTGGGAGCGGGGGAGTGTGCTGTTTTCGTAAACAGCTTGTCCACTGCTGTTTGATCAATCGTTGTATGCTGTTGTAGCTGGCGTCTCGTATTTGCGTATTGCTCTAAGGTAGACATGAATTTATCGATCATAATCGGCTTGATGATGTAGCTGTATGCTCCGCCGCGTATTGCTTCTCGTACGGTTTCCACATCGTTTGCGGCTGTGATCATGACGACATCGATCCCGCGAAAATGCTTCCGCACCTCCCTCAGCAGGTCAATCCCATTCATATCCGGCAAAAAAATGTCCAATAGCAGCACATCAGGTGTAACGACGTGAAGCATCTCCAAAGCCTGTTTTCCAGTCGTAGCCGTGGCGATGATTTGGTAGCCATCCAGTTTACTTGTGAATTGCTCATAGATTCTGGCAGCAATTTCGTCATCTTCTACAATCATGACGGTAATTGGTTTGTCAGACATAGTGGATTGGCCCCCTTTCTTTTTGCTTGTCCCACGTTTTCGGAACGACAACGGTGAAACGCGCACCGCCAAGATCACTTGTACCCAGTGAGATTTGTCCTTCTAAAAGCTCGATGGCGTTTTTCACAATGGCCAGACCGAGTCCCCGATTTTCACCTGACTTCGTAGTGACACCACTTTCAAAGATGCGCGGCTCCAATTCTTTTGATACCCCATGCCCATTGTCTTCAATGTCAAAAATGATATCTCCGCCTAAATCAGTGAAGGATACGTGAACCATTGCGTCAGAGCCTCTGTATTCGAGAGCTGCTTCCATAGCGTTGTCGATCAAATTGCCGAGAATGGTAACCAGTACCTTCGTATCGATGCTGTCAGGTACATTTCCTAAATAGCTGTCTTGATCAATTTCGAGTATTACCTTCAGCTCTTTGGAGCGGTTGATTTTCCCCAGCAGACAAGCAGCGATGAACGGCTCCTTTACTGAACTCATAATGAAGGCGAGGATATCCTGCCGTTCCTTAACTTCATCCGTGATGAGCTCTAATGCTTTGTCGTACTCTTTTAGCTTGAGTAGCCCATAGATGGTGTTTAAACGATTCAAATATTCGTGATTTTGTGCACGCATATTGTCCGAAAAGGAACTGATTTTCGTAATTACTTCAGTGAGCTGTTCAATTTCAGACTCCGGTCGAAAGGTGAAGACGACGCCCCTGACTTCGTTATTGCTCAAAATAGGAGAGTAATCCGTAATAAAAATCTCATGACCTAGCAAAATTTTGTAGTTCATTTCTTGCGTATTTCGATTGACAGAATGAATGATGTCACGTATTTGCGGGCTTGCGATCGGTTTCCCTATGGTCAAATCTTCCTCTAGGAGGGCACGTGCACGTTTATTCATGGACACGACTCGCCCTTGCATATCGACCGCTACCGTAGCGTCACGAATCGATTCAAGAATAGCTGCTTTTTCCGTAAACAAAAATGAGATTTCTTCTGGCTCCAAGCCAAAGATCAATCGCTTTACGCGTCTGGCAATAATAAAAGCACCAATAATGCCGATAACCAACAGCACCAGGGATAAGGCGACGACTCTTTCCTTGTATTCTGCTACTCGTTTTTCTACATCACTCATGACGAAGCCGACAGAGGAGACACCGATCGTTTCGCCTTTCTTGTTGACGATTGGCGCTTTTGCCTTAATGGCTGGACCTGAGATGCCAGAGCCGCGATAAATGACCGAGCGGTTTTCTAAAAAGACAGGATCATTGCTGGTTCCCATCGGCAATCCGATTTGATCGGGGTCATAGTGGGAGTATCGAATGCCGTCCTTATTTCCGATCACGACATAGCTGGCACCCGTTTCGAGTCGGATGGTTTCGGCAATCGGCTGTATTTTTTCAGAAGGATTATCAGTCTCGAACGCTGCGATGATGCGTTCGTTCATGGCAGATAGCTTGGCGACCGTCATGGCTTGCTGTCCAATGTATCGATCTAGAATGTCATCTAATATGAAGGAAAATAAGGCGGTTCCAATCCCCATGCTGATCAGGACAACGATGGAGATGAGCAGAACCATTTGGGTCAAGAGACTGATGCGTGCTTTTTTGGGTGTGTGGACCATGGGCAAACCACCTTTGATGACAGATCAGGATGTAGAAAAGTATGAAACCGTTTACTTCTTTCATTATAACAATAACACTTTCACATTTGTGACACAAAATAAAATTGCAGTAAACCAATAGACAATAGGTTTATGAAAAAAGTTTTGACAAATTTTTTATAAAAAATTGAACAAAATATGAACAACAAGTGAATATTATGTTACAATAAGAACATCAAAGAAAAACGGTCACGCAAAAAATCTATAGCGATAGGGGTTTTGTGTTATGAATAACGATGGAAAAGCAGCAGATGTATTAAAATGGATGGCTTGGACAGTATTATTCGTCGGTGCTGTTATGATGGCTTTCACTGCAAGCGATTTCAGATCGCAGAACTTGCCGTTGATGGTGTCTATCGGATTTTTGATCGCTGGCATGAATATCTTCATTATGAGCACTGTGTTTCGCTTGATGACGCTACGAAGAAATGACGCGTAACAGTATAGAAGCAACGCCATAGAGAACCTCTCATTTTCTTCATTATAATGAGAGGTTTTTTTATTTGTGATGAAATATTGCCATCAGCGATTTGCGCTGGCGGTTTTTGATTTTTTTAATTAAAAGTGAAAAGAAACTTGACATTTAGAATTGGGCGGAGCGACCAAAAATGGGTGTTGAACTTCAGTTGAGGAGAATCCTAACAAGAATATGATCAACTCGTGAATGCTATGTGAACACTTTGTAACAGAAAAGCTACGAAATATTGAACGTCGTCAAAAACGAGTACAAAAGCTCGCTGACTCTGATAGTATGTATATGCGGCAAATAGTGAAGTTCACTCATGTTAAAAAATCTCTATTTATAGAGTGGTGACTGCACTATTGACAGATATAAGCGAAGTTCACGCCAAAAGAACTAAGCTATCAAAGTATTTCATGCTCGTTGTTTGTGACTAGGAGGGATTAGGAGAATGAGCGGAGGAAAAATGCTGAGGCATATCCAGTTTTGGATCTTGGCAGTGTTGGGCACCGTTCTGCTGACAGGCTGTGGTAGCGAATACCTCGTCTTGAACCCGAAAGGACCTGTAGCAGAAACGCAGTACAATCTCATTATTATTTCCACAATATTGGTCGCTATCATTTGCGTTCCGGTAATTTTGCTTACCGCTTTCATTGTATACCGTTATCGGGATACACCGGGCAACAAAGCATCTTACAAGCCGGAGTGGGCACACAGTACAACCCTGGAGGTAATTTGGTGGGTTATCCCTGTAATTATCGTTGCATTACTGGGTTACTTTACTGTCCGTGATATTTATGTGTTAAAAGAGTCTCCTAATAAAGAAGTTGCTCCTATGACCATTCAGGTTACGGCTTTGGACTGGAAATGGATGTTTACGTATCCAGAACAAAATATTGCAACTGTTAACCACCTGGAGATTCCTGCTGGTGTACCGATTCGCTTCCAAGTATCTGCGGATGCACCGATGAACTCTTTCTGGGTGCCAGAATTGGGTGGACAGATTTATGCGATGTCAGGGATGGCTACCGAGTTGTATCTGCAAGCAGATGAGCCAGGTACATTCGCTGGATTCAGTTCGAACTTCTCTGGTGAAGGCTTCGCGAAAATGCAATTTAACGTAACTGCGAAATCAAAAGAAGAGTTCGATAACTGGGTCAAAGAGGTAAAAGGAACGACACCAGAAATGACCAAGGCAGATTATGAAGAACTCCGCAAGCCTAGTGTGACAGATAAGTTTACGTACTCTGCATTCCCAGAAGGTTTGTTTGAAGAGATCGTTGCTAAATATGGCCATGGTCACGATATGGACTATGTTATGGAGAAAACCCCTGCGCCTGCAGGTGACAAGTCTTCTAATGAGACTTCGCAAAACACGCAGCAAAAGTCTGATTCGCACAACATGCCTGGGATGAATCATTCCAGTATGAACCACTAGGCGAGAGGGAGGAGGAATACCACGTGTGGGAGAACATTAAGGATTTTGCATCCACGTTCTTTGTAACCGGTGACCCACTGATTTATGGTGCGCAGGTATCGATTGCACTGACTATGATTGCGATCGTATTTGTTTTAACCAAGTATCAAAAATGGGGCTGGCTCTGGCGTGAGTGGTTGACCACCGTTGACCATAAGCGCATTGGTATTATGTATTTGATTGCATCGCTTCTGATGCTGTTCCGCGGTGGGGTGGACGCCCTGCTGATGCGCGTACAGTTGGCATTCCCGAATTTAGAGCTCCTGAACTCGGAGCACTATAATGCCATCTTTACGACACACGGTACGATCATGATTTTGTTCATGGCGATGCCGATGATGTTTGCTTTGTTCAACATGGTAGTACCGCTTCAGCTCGGAGCGCGCGATGTTGCGTATCCGTTCCTGAACGCACTCAGCTTCTGGCTGTTTATGCTCGGCGCGATGTTGTTCAACCTTTCATTCGTAATCGGGGGCTCCCCGGACGCTGGTTGGTTGTCCTACCCGCCACTGTCACAAAATGAATTTAGCCCTGGACCAGGTCAGAACTTCTATATTTGGGGGATTCAGATCTCCGGTATCGGTTCTTTGGCGACAGGGATTAACTTCATGGTCACGATTCTCAAGATGCGTGCACCTGGCATGAAGCTTTCCAAAATGCCATTGTTTAGCTGGTCTGTACTGTCCAGCTGCATTATGATCATTTTCGCTTTCCCAATTTTGACTGTAACACTTGCACTGTTGTTCCTTGACCGTTTTGCAGGTGCTCACTTCTTCACGATGGACGGCGGCGGTAATCCGATGATGTACCTCAACCTCATCTGGATGTGGGGTCACCCTGAGGTATATATCGTAGTAGTACCAGCTTTCGGTATTTTCTCCGAAATCGTGGCTACGTTCTCGCGTAAAAAGATTTTCGGTTACAAATCAATGGTTTGGGCGATGATGGTCATTGCCGTTGTTTCCTTCTTTACCTGGGCTCACCACTTCTTCACCATGGGTACGAGCGCAAGTGTTATCGCCTTCTTTGCGATAACAACGATGATTGTTGGGATACCGACCGGGGTTAAGGTCTTTAACTGGATCTTTACGATGTATCGCGGTCGGATATCCTTTAAGCAACCTATGCTGTGGACGATTGCCTTCATCCCGTGCTTCGTTATTGGTGGAGCGACAGGGGTAATGCTCGCGGTAGCTCCAGCAGACTATCAATATCACAACAGTTACTTCTTGGTTGCCCACTTCCACCAAGTATTGATTGGTGGGGTAGTATTCGGTTACTTGGCTGGTATTTACTACTGGTGGCCAAAACTGTTCGGTTTCAAGCTGGATGAGAAATTGGGCAAATGGGGCTTCTGGTTCTGGAATATTGGTTTCTACGTGTGCTTCATGCCGCAATATGCACTTGGTTTGATGGGTATGACTCGCCGTTACTATACGTACGGTTGGGACCGCGGTTGGGCAGACATGAACCTGGTTTCCACCGTTGGTGCATTCATGATGGGTATCGGTTTCATCTTCCAAGTATGGCAAATCGCTTACAGCATCAAGCATGGTGAGCGCGACACGACAGGCGATCCATGGAATGGTCGTACGCTGGAGTGGTCGATTCCGTCACCTGCACCGTTCTACAACTTTGCTGTCGTTCCACAAGTCAAAGAAATGGATGATTGGTGGGAAACGAAACAAGCAAAAGCAAATGGCACCTATAAAGAACAACCGGCGAAACTGGAGCCGATTCATATGCCGAAGAACTCTGGAATTCCGTTTATCATGTCGAACTTCTGGTTCTTGGTAGGTTTTGGTTTCACGTTTGAATGGGTTTGGATGGCCGTCATTGGATTCATTGGAGTATTCGCATGCATGTGGGTACGCTCCTTCCAATACGACACGGATTATTACGTACCGGTGGAGGAAGTGCGTCGCACTGAGGCTTCACTGGGGAGGGTGGTGTAACGATGGCTAAGCATCATGACCATGGTCACGGCCACGACCACGACCATCATGAAGAGCATGAGCAATTAAAGGTTCTTGGTTTCTGGATTTTCGTCATTACGGACTGCGTACTGTTCGGTACATTGTTCGCAACCTATGCAGTAATGATGAACAGCTTTGCTGGCGGACCAACTGGACAAGAAATGTTCCAGCTGCCAGGAATTATCGCTTCGACCTTTATCTTGCTGACAAGTAGCTTTACCAGCGGTCTCGCGGTATTGGCAATGAACAAGGGCAACGTGAAGCAGCTGATTGCTTGGCTGGCTGTAACGGGTCTGTTGGGACTGTCTTTCATCGTGCTCGAAGTTACGGAGTTCATGCATTTGGTAAGTGAAGGTATAACCATGGGTACTAGCGCATACTGGTCTGCCTTCTATGCACTAGTTGGTACGCACGGATTGCACGTAACGCTTGGTCTGTTCTGGATGGTTGCGTTGATCATGCAGCTGAAGCGCCGTGGAATCACTGCGGTTACTCGCCGCAAAATTACCAACCTGAGCTTGTACTGGCACTTCCTTGACGTTGTGTGGATCTTCCTCTTCACAGTCGTTTACTTGATGGGGGTGATGTAAGGTGGCACAACATCAAAACCATGGTGGACATCAAGGCCACGGATCAATGAAAGAGTACGTGATCGGTTTCATTCTCTCGATCGTGCTCACCATTATTCCACTCGTACTGGTCATGAACCAGATAATGAGTAAAACGGCGACCATCGTCACGATCATGATAATGGCAGTCTTGCAGTTCGTCGTTCAGTTGGTCTTCTTCATGCACATCCGCGAAGGAGAAAAACCGCGCTACAACGTACAGACATTGATTCTAGGACTTGTCCTCGTATTCACGATCGTTGCAGGTTCCCTCTGGATCATGCTGTTTAACAAATATTAATCTGTAATAAGCGTGGCACAAGTGATTCGTTGCTTGTGTCACGTTTTTTTTGTTTTTGAAGTAGCTGTAGTGGAGGGAAGAAGCGCATTTCCAGTCTACGCTTCGGTCTACGCCCCGCTGTGGGATTGACTGTACGCTTCGGAAAAAATGGCGGGAGCGCTTCAAACGTTGAAGGTTCAAGGAAGTATTCACATAAGTTATGATGAACGAGGACAGCCCCTATTCGTAACTTCGTAGGTTACTCTGGCTACACTAAGGGCAAGTACGC
>NZ_JBFEFW010000034.1:0-62434 GCF_047229145.1 Brevibacillus jepli | reverse complement strand
ATTAAATGATATCACAAGTACAGAGAAGATTTTAAAAAACTTGACAAACTATTAGCTGGTTTTCTCCTGTTTCCTCTACGAGCTTTCAGTGCTATCCGATTTTATTAAGCCTTAATAGATTGAAGAATGTGATCCGTTACGCCAGAGAAGAATATTTCCAGACGTAGCGACTTGTGGAGTCCTACCGAGCGGAGGAGGGATTCGCGGGCAACAGAAACGCAACGTGCCCCTACGACGTAGCGGCTACCTCTTTTGCGTTTCCCCGCGAATCCCTTCGGAGCGGGCAGTCCACACTTCCCCGTGGGACGGAGCACTGAGCCTAGTCTGGAAATATTCTTCTCCCCACCGCAGCCACATCAGAAGGCGCGACCACGTTTTTGCGAAAAGTCGTCAAAAAGACGCCCGTTACCGAGCGCCTTGTGAGGTTCATGCTTTCTTATTTGTAAGTATCGTATGCGTTAGTCAACAAGCCTGCGATTGTACCCAGATCGTTGTTCTCGATCTGATGACGCTCGATCATCGTCATGATTTTGCCGTCTTTCAAGATCGCGAAGGATGGAGAAGATGGAGCATAGCCTTCGAAATACTCACGAGCTTTTGCTGTCGCTTCCTTGTCTTGTCCTGCGAATACCGTAAAGATGTTATCTGGCTTCGTAGTGTGGTTCAAGGAATGAACAACTGCCGGGCGAGCGAGTCCTGCTGCGCAGCCACAAACAGAGTTTACTACGACAAGTGACAAGCCTTTTGCGTTTGGCAGTGCTTGTTCTACTTCTTCAGCAGTACGGAGCTCTTGAAAACCGTTGCGAGTCAACTCATCGCGCATCGGTTGAATTACTTGGCTCATATATGCTTCATAAGACATCATTGGGCAACCTCTCCTTTGTATCACGTGTTCAACTTACTTAGTATTATAACCCGATTGTACCTACCCGAGAAAGCAGAAGTGGTGACCAGCTACACTTCCATCAAAATGGTCAGGATCATTGGATTTCGGCCTGTTTTTTCGTAAATGAACGGCTTGATCACTTCATTAATCTGCGACTTCAGCTCAGACCATTCCTTGATTTTCTTATCCAATGCTTCCTGCAGACGTCCACGAACGAGCTGTGTCGCTTCCTGAATCAAGGATTCCGAACCTCGTACGTATACGAAGCCGCGGCTGACGATATCTGGTCCCGTCAAAATTTTAAAGTTCTTCATATCGAGGCTGACAACCACGACCATCAAGCCATCCTCAGCCAAATGCTTGCGATCGCGCAGGACGATATTGCCCACGTCGCCGATACCACTGCCATCAATGAGGACAATCCCTGCTTGTACCTTGCTGAGCCACGCTTTTTCGCGGTTGCAGTTCAGCACTTCGCCGTTGTCCATAATAAAGATGTTGCTCTCCTCGATCCCAACCTGTTGGGCCAGCTTCGAGTGAGTCTTGAGCATCCGGTATTCCCCGTGGATCGGGATGAAATATTTCGGACGAATGAAGTTGAGCATGAGCTTCAACTCTTCGCTGCTACCATGGCCCGATGCGTGAATATCAAATTCGTGACTCAATACGACGTTGGCACCTGCACGGTACAGCTTGTCTATCGTGCGGCTTACGTTAATCGTGTTGCCCGGAATCGGAGATGCAGAAATGATCACCGTATCTTCCGGATAAATGGAAACAGTACGATGCGATCCGGAAGCAATCCGGGTCAACGCTGCCATCGGCTCACCTTGACTGCCCGTGCAAATAATCAGCACCTGGTTGTCTGCGTAGTTGTCGATGTGCTTAATATCAATCAGCATGCCCTCTGGCATCTGGATATAGCCCAACTCTTGTCCAATCAAGAAAACCTTTTCCATACTCCGGCCAATGACCGCTACTTTGCGATTGCACTGCTCGGCAGCATCTACCACCTGTTGCAGGCGATGCACGTTAGAAGCGAAGGTAGCGAGAATAATGCGTCCACGCGCTTTGCGCACCACATCGAGAATCCCTTCCCCTACCGATCTCTCTGACATCGTAAAGCCAGGCCGTTCACTGTTCGTACTGTCGGACAAGAGGGCCAAGACATCACCGGTCGCACCAAAACGTGCAATTTTCCCGTACTCCGTTGTCTGTCCGACTGGTGTCATGTCAAACTTGAAGTCACCCGTGTGAATGACCATTCCCTCTGGTGTATGGAGCACAATTCCCAGGGAATCAGGGATACTGTGGTTCGTCCGGAAGAATGTCGCCTTCAGCTTGGCAAAAGGGATTTCCGTATCTTCCGAAATGGGAATCAGCTTCACTTCATTTTGCAAACGGTGCTCTTCCAGCTTCGCCTTAACCAAGCCCAGGGTCAGACGACCACCATAAATTGGCACCTTGATTTGCCGTAAAATATAAGGAATCGCACCAATGTGATCCTCATGTCCGTGCGTTAACAAAAGTGCTTTGATCTTGTGCTGGTTGTCCACTAAATACGAAACATCCGGGATAACCAGATCAATACCGAACATTTCATTCTCGGGGAATTTCACCCCGCAGTCAATGATGATGATTTCGTCCTCATACTCGACGCAGTACATATTTTTTCCGATCTCGCCGAGGCCGCCCATCGCGAAAATCTTAACGTCGCTCAAACTCTTTCCTCCTAACATCGTCGTGCATGATTATGGGAACCCGAACCAAGCATGCCATTCTTATTATATCACAACGGAAGACGTTCGTTTCACACAGTCTTGTCAATTGATACACATTCATCTTCGGTCAATAATCGAATACTGATACTCCAAACCGGTAACTCGTTCATCAGTAACGACACTTGCTCTTGCCCAAAAGTCTTTGGCGTGGGAATCTTCCGTCCATACCTCCGTGATTTCGCCTGAAGCGAGCTCCAGTGGCTTTGCCTCGATTTCTTTTAAGACTGCGCCGCTTTTGTTTTGCAATCGCAGCTTCAAATCGATCTCCATCGGCTTATCCGATTGATTCCGAACCAGGATCAGACTGGTATAAGGATACCCGGCACAATTTTTGGTACAGTCTTGTCTGCTGTATACGATGGCGAGATCAATCGGCTTCTCATTATCCAGCTCCGCGGAATTCCATCGATCTTTTGCTTTTTGTACCACTGTGACGTACTCCATCTTCTTCAGAAATGGTCCCATTCCTAAAAAGGCTGCCGCAAAAAAGCTAAACAAGCCAAAGGCTGTGCAAAGAAAGACAAGATTCATCTTCCAAAACTGCTTTCTCATCATAAACAAAAAAACAATGTACATGAGAATAAAAACAAACACCAACAGGATACAAAAGTATAAAAATACCTCCAGTTCAGACTCCGTAGGAAGAACCGGAATGCCATACCTCACTTGCCAATATACATTCGCGACGAAGCAGCCTCCATAAATCAAAACCGCCGAACCAATCGTAAGCCCCCACTTTTTCCAGAACGGTGGCTTTTGAAATATCGCCGCAAGAACCCCACACAAAAGGGGAACGGCAAATAAAGGAATGAGCAAGTAATGCATGAAATACCCCCCGTACTCATTGTCATTATTTTCTACGAATGATATTCCGAAAAGTCTTCAAAATACATGACAAACCATCTAGAAAAAGAAAGGGATAATGAGATGGAAGCCGTTCGACGTATTCTTCGCTCTCGGTACATCATGTCTCTTCTTTCCACAGGGCTTGTGTTGCTCCTGCTCCAGCCCCTACCTATTAGTGCGCAGCCATCGTATGCAAAATGGGGAAGACTGGCGATGCAAGAAACTATGAAACGATATCCCAATGCGCAAATCGTGGACTACTTGCACGTCGGACGAATACAAAAAACACCCACCACGTCGGAAGAGACGTTTAAGCTCTTGCTTCAAGAAGGCAATCGCAGGTGGGCGCTACTCGTTCATATTGAATTCGTGAATCATACCGAAGATGTCGTGAGCATCTCTTATGAGGAAACTACTTAATCAAAACTAGTCAGCAAGTAGTTCCATTTCTTTCATCATGACTTCCATGTCCATATCGGCTGCCATCCCGTACGCGCGGCGCATGTTTCCGTCGCCATCCACGAGGAACATGCGAGCCGTATGGGCATAGGAACCGTCTGGATTCTTCATAACCATCATGCCAAAATCCTTCGTCACTTTCTCTACAGCCGCAGCGTCCCCACGCAGGAACTTCCATCCGCTCTGGTCCGCCTTGAATTTGGCTGCGTATTCCTGCAAGACTTCAGGCGTATCATTGTCAGGGTCAAAGGAAACGGAAATAAACTCCACTTTATCTCCAAACAGTCCCTTTTCCTTTAATTGATCCTGCAGCTTGGCCATGTTGTACGTGGTCGCAGGGCAAATATCCGGGCACTTGGTAAACATAAATTCTACCAGACGTACCTTACCAGCGCTTTCTGAAAATTTATAAGTAGTACCATCACTATTGTCTAAGTTGAAGTCCGCGATGGGCTTCAATACCTCGATTTTTTCCTGTGTCATATACTTATAACCAAATACTCCGACGATAGCCAAAATGATAACACCAGCTAATATAGTGAACCAATGGCGCTTCATACCTGATTCCTGCTGTAATTGTGTTCCTTCACTCACGAGCTGCTTCCTCCCTGCTTGTCCAATGTGTGTCTGCCTCCTCCTCACGCGCTGGAGGCAAACACACCGCTTCTATATACTACCGTTCAATTTCACCTGGCCATGCGAGCATGCCGCCAACCATATTCGCCACGTCATAACCGTGGGCGCTCAAATACTCTGTAGCATTATGGCTTCTGGCACCACTTCGGCAAACCATCACGACCGGAATGTCCTTATCCAGCTCTTCCATACGATGCGGCAAAAAACCGAGCGGGATCAGCTTTGCCTCTTTGATATGACCTGCATTCCACTCATCGACTTCGCGTACATCAATAACCTGCAGTTCTTCCTTGGCTTCCAGCTTTTCCAACAGCTCTTGTGGCGTAATTTCTTTTACTCCATTGCTCATCGTGATTTATCCTCCTATATATGTACGATTAGATCAGTTATAACCACCTCCATGATATCACACGCTTTTTTTATTTTCTAACGGGAAGAGAGCGTTTGCACACCTAGCCTCACTCCTGCGCGAATGCTCCGTATTTTCTATCTTTATCCTATCACAAACCACCTATTTCGCCCCTGCGGTAGCCACACCGGATGTGAACAGCTTGGGGCAAAACCGTTACAATTTGAAGGCAAAGGTTGCCAACCCCATCCATATATACATAAAAACCTCCCTGATAACTGTATATTCCACATTGACAGAGAGGGATTATTTTCTTACAATTACGACAACAATTAATTTCATCAAGAGCGGTGGAGGGACAGGCCCTACGAAACCCGGCAACCAGCAGGCTATCTGCATGGTGCCAATTCCTGCAGAATCCAATGATTCTGAGAGATGACAAATGCCCGTGAATGACCGGAGCCTTCTTCTTCTCAGGAGAATGCTCCGTTTTTTTATTATCCTATTTTCCATAGAAAAAGGAGAGATGATCATGTCCGACCAACAACAATGGAAGCCAGAAACACTCGCTGTACACGGGGGGCAGGAGGTTGACCCTGCAACAGGATCACGTGCTGTCCCGATCTATCAGACGACCTCCTACGTCTTCCGTGATACGGAGCATGCCGCCAATTTGTTCGGCTTAAAAGAGTTCGGTAACATCTATACACGCATCATGAATCCAACTCAAGATGTATTTGAAAAGCGCGTTGCCCTACTCGAAGGTGGCGTTGGCGCATTGGCGACCGCATCCGGGCAAGCTGCCATAACGTTTGCCATCTTGAATATTGCGCATGCAGGGGACGAGATCGTCGCTTCCAGCAGCCTGTACGGCGGTACCTACAACCTGTTCGCCCACACACTCCCCCGCCTCGGTATTAAGGTTCATTTCGCTGATCAATCCAATCCCGAAAATTTCCGTGCACTCATAAACGAACGGACAAAAGCTGTTTTTTGCGAGACCATCGGCAATCCGCGCATTGACGTCGCTGATATCGAAGCAATCGCCAATATTGCCCACGAAAATGGCGTGCCTTTGATCGTGGACAACACCTTCGCAACTCCGATTTTGTGCCGTCCTTTCGAGCATGGGGCCGATATTATCGTGCACTCCACAACCAAATTTATCGGTGGCCACGGAACGGCCATTGGCGGTATCATCGTAGACTCTGGAAAATTCGACTGGAACAATGGAAAATTCCCGGGCCTGACCACTCCAGACCCAAGCTACCATGGCGTCGTCTATACCGAAGCTGTCGGTCCACTCGCGTATATTATCAAAGCACGCGTCCAGCTCCAGCGAGATATTGGAGCAGCAGTCGCCCCGATCAATTCCTTCTTGTTCCTCCAAGGATTGGAGACCTTGCATCTGCGCATCGAGCGGCATAGCCAGAACGCCTTGGCTGTAGCACAATTCCTCGCGAATCACTCTGCAGTCGAGTGGGTGAGTTATCCGGGGCTTGCGTCAGACTCCCATCATGAATTGGCACAAAAATATTTGCCAAAAGGCGCTGGAGCGATTCTGACCTTTGGTATTCGTGGTGGTCTTGAGGCAGGAAAGACTTTGATCGAGTCTGTGAAGCTGTTCTCCCATCTGGCGAATGTCGGGGACTCCAAGTCACTTATCATTCATCCAGCCAGCACAACACATCAGCAGATGACGGAAGAGGAACAGGTGGCTGCCGGCGTGACCCCTGGACTGATCCGCCTATCAGTCGGTACAGAATCCATCGACGATATCATTTCTGATTTGGAGCAAGCATTGCAGCGTGCGTCGCAATTATCTACGGTTGGATAATAGCGAACATATAATAATAGAAGAAGCACGTAGCTCCCTGACAGAGTTACGTGCTTCTTTGCTTGTATTACAATTCTGATCCTTTGCCTTGGAACGCTTCCAGATTCCACGTAAGGCTTAAGCTGTCGCCCTGGAATACGTTCTGATCCTTGCCGTTTTCTTTAAAGATGAACTTTCATTGCGATCGTATCCTCATCGCCCACCGGGAGCTTCTTCAAGCTCGTGTACAGGGTCGAGATGTCAGGTGACTGGCCGTTGGTTGTTTTCCGTTGCAGCTCTCCCAAGGATTCGTTTAACAAAATAACTTGTCCATCACTCGTCAAAAACTCTACATACAAATGGTCGCCGAAGTCTTCTGTACCGTTGTCACCCTTTGCGTCCGTTACGGTGTATTTGGAATGCATCAGTACTTTTTCGATGTCCAGTGTTCCGGAGTTCTTAATGGTAAAGTAGCGAACCATATAATCTCCCGGCTTGATGTTTTTCACATCATACACCACTTGCTTGTTCACGGATAAATCGAGCGTGCCAGCAGCGAATGTATTGTTGACCACTTCTTGGTCGCTGAAGTAAGCAAAGGTTGCTCCTCCTACCAAGGCGCTACCTACGCCCACTGCCGCGAGTGCGAGCATAAACTGACTCTTCCACTTTTTCATAGGTCATCTCCTCATTTGTAAAACGAAGGTGGGAAGCTCCCACCTTCGTTTACCATCGATTTATCGTTTATCCTAGATTTCTTTTCCTTTTGTTTGTGTAGCATCAAATGTCCAATCCAATTTGACCGAGTCACCTTGGAATACGTTTTGATCTTTATCGTTTTCAACGAATTCGATTTCAACGCGGATATCATCAATTTCTTTTGGTTTCAGCAATTCACCAGTGCGCTCAAAAAGAGACTTCAGGAGGTCAGGACGATCTTTCCCTTGTTTTGACTGCAATTCTGCGAGTGTATCCGACCAAACGATTGTGTCTCTGTTATCGATGTTATAAATAATATTTACTCTCAGATGTTTGCCCAGATCTTCTCCGGCGTTGTTATTATTTGCATCTGTCACTGTGTACTTGGAAGTCAAGAACACATTTTGAATGTCTAACGTTCCGTTGTTTGTGATCTTGTAAGATCTTTTTGCTTTATCTCCTGGCTTCATGTGCTTGAGGTCAAATACTACGCTAGGGCTGACTGCCAGATCCAAAGTACCTGCTGCAAAGGTGTTTTCCACTTTCTCTTGATCACTGAAGTATGCAAAAGTTCCGCCGCCGATCAGTGCTGCACCCAAACCTACTGAAGCCAACGTTACTGCGAATTGTTTCTTCAAATTCATTGGATAATTCCTCCTATGGGATGATTGCTTTTCGTTGTGGCACCCCGTATTTGGTGTGCCTTACACTTACAATCTTACTGATTTCGCCCGTTTCCAACTTCCTGCATCAGGGTGAAAAAAGTAGGAGAAGTCGGATGAACTCACTCTACAACTACTCCGCTACCTTTCCTCATACTTGAGTATGAGAGAAGAACATCCAGACAGAAAAAAACGCCAAGGCATTCACCTTGACGGAAAGTTCCAGATAATAATCAGCTCGTTTGTGCCCCAGCTTCCTTCATCATTTTGAATAGCTTCATGACTTGGCTTACGATTAAATAGATTCCCGGAACCCCTAAAAATACGAGCATCCCTACTTTGGAACGGATGAATTCAATTAAATAGCCGAGCAACGGTACATAATACTCTACTTGTCCAATCAATCGATCTTGCGTGACAGGCACGGTGTCATTCCCGTTGTTGGCATCGCCTCTCGTAATTAGCCCTTGGCTGGCGACCTCCACAACCCGGTGTGTAATCGTCAAATCGTCTTCGTTTTTAAAGGTGACAATGTCGCCTTGCTTGATGTCTTCGAACTTGACCGGCTTCACTGCGACGATGCTGCCCGTATCAAAAGTCGGTGCCATTGATCCGCTCAGCACTACCATAATCTCGCTACCAAACAAGGTTGTCTTTCCACCGTTCAGTTTACTCGCAAATAGAAATCCGGAGAGAGCAATGACTAGCACAAGAAAAAGAGTAGTTGCATAGGATAAGCACTTTTTGAGAATGACCACGAATCCATTCCTCACTTTCCGTTTCAGTTCATTGATCTTATTGTACGGATTTTCCTTCACGCGAACTTCCATCATCAGGTTGGATCAAGCTCATCCTGAAGTATGAGTTGGCCTCTCCTACTAAAAAGACCCAGCGACATGAAATCGCTGGGCAAGTATGGGGTATTTTGTGAAAAACGTCCCCTCTCATCGGGGGATTGAAACATCTCGACGTTTTTCATGAAACAAAATTGACCGCTAGCGGTCAGTCAAAACGGTCATGACCGTTTTGCGGCCCCCTCACTTGGCCAAATCCACAGGCTGCGAATCGCCGCCAGCTTCTCCCGCATCATCGCCAGGCGAAGAAGGGGTTTCCGTAGAGGGTGAATCGGGTGGAGGTGCGTCTTCCTCCGGTTCCTCTGGAGTTGGCGGTGCCGGACCGCTTGAATCCGTTGGTGGTGTTGTAGGCGACCCACCATCTGTTGGCGGTGGAGGAGACGTTTCCGATGAGCCTCCTCCAGGTGCAGGCGTTTCAGGTGTAGATGGCTGGTCTGGTTGTCCTGGCTGATTCGGTTGATTCGGTTGATTCGGTTGATCTGGTTCGGTTTCTTCTTCTATATCTGTGGTAGTGCTATACGATGTGCGAATCGTTAGTGGAATCTTTTTGGTGTAGAATCCCCCAAGTGCGGTGACTTGAAGCTCCCCTTTTTCCGTTTGTGATTTTTGCCCAACCTTTTGCCGATTATGGGTGATGCGAAACTGGAAGCCTTCTTCTTTTTCTCCTTCAGTTGGTTCTATCAGCTCGACTTTTACTTCGTCTTCAGCTATGCCTGTCACTGTTACATTTTCCAAGCCCAAAACCAGATGCTCACGCTTGGGCGTAAAGGTGATTCGTGCTACGCCTTCATCGATAGTAATCGTCGTATGAGAAGATTGTGAAGTAGTGCCGCTCGCACTTCGCTTCCGGACCACTGTTTTGTGTTTGGTCACTTCTGTCGTTACAACAAGCTCTTCCACGTCCGTCACAAATACATCTTCATTGGTTCCAGTAGAAATAGGGGACTGCTGCTTCTTTTCACTGGTTAAAAATGAGAAGGTCGTTTCCAGGTGGCCAATATTCAGCACAAGAGTAGCTGCAACCAGCCCGATCGCCAGTTTTTTCAAGATCCCATCCCCTTATTCCGCAAAAATCGAATCAGCTGTCGCCTGTTTCGCTAAAAACCGCACTTCCAGTTCTGCACTAAGAGACTGGAATGAATGATCCACACCTACTTCTGGCAAATAAACAGTAATGAAAAATGATTGATCCGCTTCATCGGCGTTCATTGTTTTTTCTGTTCCATTTGGCTGAATCAGACCCGCTGTGCTCTGATGAAGCTCGCGTACCAAGCCATCATAAATGACCTCCTTGTCCTGCTCAATCTTCATCCGCAGTACTTCTTCCAGCTTTTGAGCCGATCCGGGTACTCCCGCATCTTTTACCTTTGCTACGATCTTGTAATTGAAATCGAGATCGCTTTGCCCATTCGACAGGGTCGCCTTTATTTTCCTGGAGTCACCAGGAATCATCCGGGACAAGTCTACCGTCTGATTCCCTCCCCTCACCACTTGCCACTCACTCCCAAAGCTGCTCTGTGAAATATCGAGCAAACCGACAGCGAATTCATGTCCGGCATCCTTTGCTTCCTCCCACATCCAGCTGTAAGTGGTAGCCGGTTGCCCCCACAAAGACAAGGTCACCCCGATTAAAAATACACATCCAATAGCCTGATCACGCAACGCTCTTCTGCTCGCGCGTGATTTTTCCCGTTTTCTCGAACGACTGTCTTGTTCCTTACTCATATTTGTTGTTTTCCAGATACATGTCCGCTTTCTGCAGATGGAGAGCCAGCTTCGGTGTTGCGTTGCCTTCCTGCGCGATCTCCTTAAATCCGTCAATGCCATCACCTACCCGGACTCCGTCGCTTTCAACCGCGTGCTTGTTCACTTTCGTAAAATCGTTATTCACGATTTGGACTTGTGTAGCTTCTGTATTGGCGATTACAACGGCGTGATCTCCGCCATTGAACGTATTGTTGGCCAAAAGTACGGCGCGGATCGCCTGATCGAGAACGATTGCCTGCGTTGGCCCTTCGAAGACGCTGTCCTTTACCGTCAAGCCTTCCAGGTAGTTGCCTGCTTCTGTATTGGTGTCCGTATCCGCTTCTGTTTGAGCATCAGCCTGCTTGCCACCTGATTTGGTCTGGATCGCTACATCCAATCCGCCGTCAAATGTACAATTGCGGAAGCTGACATTGGAACCAACCAGTATGCCTGTCCCGCTACCATCAAAGCGGATTCCTTCAAAGGACGCATTGCTTATTTCCAGCTCATTAGCGTTGATGACGACTTTCCCTTCTTTGCCAGGTGCTGCTTTCCACGTAATATTTTTCGGCAAATCCAATCCGCTCAAATCATAGGAGCCTTCCGCCAAGATAAAGGTCATCCGTTTTTGACCGGCACCGTCTGCATCCTTGGCACTTTCCTCTTTTTCTACTCGTTTCGCCAGTTGCATCGTCTCCAAAAGAGCCGATCCACTCAAGTCAGCAGGCGTAAATGTCATGACTGGCCCGCCTTGCGCGAAGTAATCACCATTCTCTTGCTGGGTCGCGAGGAATCCGAAATTGACGTCCGCTGATTTTTCCTGAACCTCATTTCCTGTGCTCTCCGGGAGGTACACGGTGAAATTCAGCTCATCCCGTCCACCCTTTTCCAGCTCAGGGATGATGACATTGGCTTGTGTCAGCGTGCTGATTCGTCCATGGTACAGCAGTTCACCATCGCTGCCTCTGCGAATCTCCGCCACCAGCTGATCGTACACAACATCATCACCCGCGGCTTTTTCTGCCAGCAGGGCGTACTTCACTGGCACGTCGCTCTCGTTTTCTACGCGCAATGTCTTCTCAAGACGGACGCCCGGTAAAAACGGTTGGTCATCCTCTGCCTGGAACTTCGCCATGCTCTCCCCGAGGCTGATTTTTAGCTTGCCCGCAGCAAAGGTAGCACTGCTCTGTTCCTGGCTCGTAAAGTAAGCATATGTACCAAAACTGGTGCTGGCAGCGATTGAGCTGATGAATGCTGTCCCCACCAAAATTCGTTTCCACGGCCAATTCTTCACTTGTTCCCACTTCATGCTTGTCTCCCCCTCCACGTTCGTTTCGCAACCTCTTTACGTTTGAATCGGATCTTGGCTGTTGCTCGGCTGGTTTGTCGTGCGTCTTTTTGAGAAAACGAGATACATGACAAAACCTGCGAGAATAAGTAGCATGACCAAAGGCTGTTTCAATAGCTGTTGTAGTAAAGCAGCAAACGGGATTGTAAATACGACCTGACCGATCAGTCTGTTCGGATCTGTCCAGCCGCCATCCGCCTCCTGGTTGGCATCGCCTTTTGTTTGGAGATAACCGTTTTCCAGCCGCTGTATGACGCGGTGCGTAATTAACGAACGAGATTGATCGTCCTTCCAGTACGTGACAATATCACCCATCTGCGGGACGGTGCTTTCATAGCGCTTCACAATGACCATGTCTCCGGTGTTAATGGACGGCTCCATACTCCCTGTCAAAACAGATAGCACCTTCCACTTGCCGATTCCAGGAATACCATCAGCGTTCAAGCGGCTACTCGCGAATAAAAAAAGATTGATGATCATAAAAAATGCCAGTAACACGATGCATGTACGCTTTACCCAGATTCTTCCCACACCGCTCACCTCTTTGTTTCATTGTACGTGGTTGTATGGACTTCATCTTCCACCACCGGAAGGACTGTGCGCACTCACAAGTTGGAACATTTTTAGCGTTCAGAATGACCGCATCTCATACTGAAGGAGGAGGGAACAAAAAAAACTGCCACATGGGCAGCTTTCACTAACAGCTAGTATCTTCTTTTACATCACTCAAGAGGAACTGATACGCGCCTTTTGCTGGTAGTAATTCGGCATCGTGCTCGGCAGGGATCGCCTTTTGCTCTGTAATATTTGTCCCGCAATATGGACAATACCACGAATACGAGTCGCCACTGCTGTACGATAATTCCTTACAGACCAGACATTTTTTCTGCATCATGCTCATGTTCCTCCCCTCTCTATTATTTTCGCAAGAGTAGAGGCTCATGCCCATCCGAAATCAGATTGGTTGTGAGGTAGCTGTCAGTCTGAGATGTTACCCGACCATGGGCGGGACATTCGATACCCGGGTAGGAGAATGAATCTGTACAGCACGGGCAAACGCTCGCACTACTTTTTCGTCGTAGGCAGTACCTGCCATCCCGCAAATCTCTTCAAACGCTTGCTCCAAGCTCACCGTTTCCCGATAGGCTCGCGGCGCAGTCATGGCCAAGAAGCATTCTACAATCCCAAGTATTTGCGCCAACAAGCGTATGTCGTCTCCCTTTAGCTTGTTCGGATACCCTGACCCGTCATATTTCTCATGATGATCCTGTAAGGCAAACACCACACGGGTAAAGGCCGGATCATCCCGAAACATTTCATGCCCGAACAGGCAATGCTCCTGAATGATCTGGAATTCAAATGTCGTCAGCTTCTCCCCTGTCTCAAATACATAGTCGGGAAACTTGATCCGACTGACGTAATGCAGAAGCGAGAGGAGCTTGATTTCCCAGTCTTGGACCTGTTCCTGCGGGAATTCGAGCAGCATCCGTTTCATCAAGCGGCTCATTTGTTCAATTTCTTTGCTGCTTGTCTGTGTCTTCCTCTCCACGATCGGCACGAGCGTATTGAGCAGCGTAATAGCCGCTTCACGATTGTACGCCTCTGCAGACAGCCTGGACTCCCCCGCCACCTTTATCATGGTCAAATGTCCAGCCCAAGCACATAAGGCACTTCCTCCCGCCATGATCATCGAAAAGAAGACGTTCAAGGTGATGGTCTCCTCATTTCCATAGCCTAGCGAGCACGTAAAAATGAAATAGCTGACCGCTCCCCAAACAACCAGAAGTACACGGTCGAGAAAGAAGCTGAGGAAGATCGGATAGAGCAAAAAAACAAACCATATACCCGCGAACTGATGCGGATTATACAAGCTTAAAAATAACAACAAGGATAGCCCCAAAAAGGCAGAAATATGATTCGAGTACATATCCGGAATCACGTATCGCTTGTGCAGCACATATACGGTCCAGCTAACAGCTGCGCATGCCGCAAGTCCAAGTTGTGCGTTCCACTCCGATGCCATAATGCCTAGTACATGTAAAAATAATGCCATGAAGGAAGTCAGACTGACGAGAATGGATATCCAGTAGAACATCCCATTCGCCAAAATCGATGAGTAGTTACGGTTCTTTATTCGGAGTTTCATAGACAACCCCCTCTTCACTGTTTTCTAGGAATGCGGGTAAGTCATCTGTTAGCGTGGAACTTTGACGAGTCCTTTTTTCAAGGCATACAACACTGCCTGTGAACGATTCGGCTGTCCCGTTTTGCGTAAAATACTGCTGACATGCGTCTTCACTGTCGCTTCCGAAATGTATAGCTGCGCGGCAATTTCTTGATTGCTCAAGTTCTCGACGATCAATTGAAAAATTTCCTGCTCCCGATCGGTGAAGGCGATATCGTTTTCGTCCTTCTTTTTTCGTTGGAGCTTGGATTGGAAGCAAGAGTATCCCATCATGACCATGTCCATCGTATGCAAGATTTGTTCTGGCACTGTATCCTTCATGATGTACCCGTCTATATTCGATTCCAATGCACGAAAAACATCCTCACTCTCGTCATAAGCCGTCAGAATCAGCAGCTTGATGTCGGGGAGCTGCTCCTTGAGCATTTTGCAGCTGTCAATGACGGACGCCCCGGGCATTTTCAGATCAGACACGATTAAATCCGGCTTAAGCGCGAGTGCTTTCGTCACCAGCTCATCGCCATCGCTCGCCTCATCGATCACCGTGTACCGGGGGGAGCTGTCCAGAATCATTTTCAGCCCTTCACGTACAATCCGATGATCGTCCACCAATAACAATTTCACTTTATCCAAACATCTCCACTCCTCTTCTCGGTATGATCGCAGTAACCTCGGTTCCTTCTTGGGGCTTGGAGCGAATGTGCAGGGTTCCCCCTACCTCATTGATTCGTTCCTTCATCCCAATGACTCCGTACGTATCTGCTCCGTCTTTTTCTTCAGGCAAAAATCCGATCCCGTCGTCTTTCACACGAACTTTCACTTGCACCGAGGAAGCCTCCACACTGACCGACAAATTTTGGGCACGGGCGTGTTTGATCGCATTTGCCGCAGCTTCCTCCACCATTCGGTAGATCGCATCGAGCACCACCAGCTCCTCCTCGATCACATGCCCTTTGGCGGAGAAACGAATTTGCAGGTCTGTTCCTGCCGTCATTCGTTTGAGCAATTGCTCGATGGCCTCAGCAATTTGCTCGGACTCACGGAACTGACGCAAATGAGTGATCGTGTGCCTGACTTCTTGATGACACCACTTGATCCTCTCCTCAATCTGCCCGATCCGTTCGTCTACCGTGTCCCTGATATCCTCCGGGATGGTGCGCTTCAACTGGTATAGCTGTGCGGATAAAAAAAACAGCTGTTGGGCGAGACCGTCATGCATGTCCTGTGCTAGCTTTCGCCGCATATCGTTGTGGAGCGATTGCGCCATTTCGTAACGTGCACGATTCTGTTTCCCTTGCTGACAAATGATCGCGGATATAAACAGCAACAAAATTCGATCAATCCGGTACAAGCCTCGCTTGGGATTTATGGAGTAAATCAAGCACCCCCACGCTTCCCCATCCATTCGAAGCGGGATACATGCGTACGAATCCTCTTTGCCCGTATAGTCATTGAGCGCCTGCACAGAAAAACGTCTCCACTTATCTGCACCGGCATCGAGCAGTGTATTGAGAAAAAACTCGCGCTTCCAATTCCCCTCTGCATCATGCTCTTGGTACAAGCATAAATACGCTTGCTGGGCATGGAAGACTTTCCGTACCATGCGCTCTGTCACTGAGCATAGATGGCTGGCAGGTACGGATGCGACTTTTACGAGAAACAAATAGACTTGATAGGACTTGGCGTAGAGATACCGCATCAGCCGTAAAACGGCGCGAGCCCAAAATAAAACACTGACCCAAATGGTGATATCTAGCAGCAATCGAAGTTGGTTGAGTCTGGTCTGAGAGAGGATCATGGTGAAGTCAATGAATTCCGGGAGAAGCGAGATGGCGACAACAAACAATCCAACAATGAGAAGAAGCTGCTCTAACCGCAGGATAAGCATCAGCCAAAGCAGCGTCGTGTAGGCGAAGAGCATAAAAGGACTGTCCCATTTACCTGTCTGGACGATAAAAAATAAGGCAATTGCCATGTCAATGATTCCAAGCAAAAACCACGACCTCTTCGGAATCGCATAGACGAGAATGACCGCGTAGAGGGTAGTAACCATGAGAGATAAGATAAAAACACGGTAATCCCAATTCGGTGCATTCATGTAAAAAAAGAAAAAAGCCAATAGCAAGACCCATTGGAAGAGGTACATGACAAGGCGGAACTCATATAATAGTCGGTTCATCCGAGATAGGCTCCAATCCTATTGTCCAAACAAATCTGAAAATACATATCTATCGTACCGTAAATGAGCGAAGCAAGACAATATATGAAAAATGTCGAATGGCGAAATAACTTTCCAGTCATATAGACCTATCCGCCTATAAAACTCTATCAAACTACAACGGGACTATAGTCTTGCATAAAAACATCCGAAACTCTATTCGAAAATTATTGAATTTATAATTCGATATTTTTATAATGCTGATATAAGAAAATGTTGGAGGGGTTGATAGACGTGAAAGTTTTGAACATCGGGAGTGAACGTACCACCTATCGGGTTGAGATCTCGTATTCTCCTTTATTCGAAGCTGCTTTGGGAATCGCTGCCGCTACCTACGATCAATTGCACCACACAATGGAACACCCTTCTGTTTACTGGCGTCAGTTGTTGGACGAGCTAGCACCATCCGTCCGACGAGAGGTTGACTATGCGAAGGAGCACAATACGTGGAAGACGCTTCTGCAATTGCTCGATCTATATCCATTCGCTGATCTGGATTCGTTTCTCTCGTATGTCCGAGAGCTTTCCACGGAACAGCTGCGATACGAGGCACTCCCTTTTTTAGGAGAACATTTGCAAGAAGCACGTCGGAACGCTGCACGAGGAAGCGAGGCAGACCTTGCCATTATGCAGGAGGCTTGCCGCTCGCACCTCTTTTTCGAATCGTACATTGCACATATTGCTTCTGTGAATGCAGAAGAGCTGCGGGGTCATATTCTCCTTTTGATGGAAGGGTGGTATACCACTCACATCAGGCCGCGTGAAGGAGAAATCGTTCGCATGCTAGAGCGGGATTGGTCACAAAAGCAAAGCAAGCTAGGGAAGCTCAGCTCAGAAGCCTTGGTGGAGTATGCGACAGGAACGAGCTATCTCCCTGAACCTGCCGTGACACGAGTGCTGCTGATCCCACAAGCAATCTATCGCCCTTGGACGGTACAGGCGGATGCAGTGGGGACGAAAATTTTTTATTACCCTGTTGCCGATGAAAATTTGCGTGATGTCGCAGATCCTTATCAGCCACCTCCTTCACTGGTGCAAGCATTAAAGGCACTGGGCGATGAGCATAGGCTGCGCATGGTCAAAATGCTGGCGGAAAAAGATCTGAGCCTGCAAGAAATGACGGATCATCTCTCTATGGCAAAATCGACTGTACACCATCACCTCTCCATGCTGCGTTCGGCTCATCTCGTCGAAACGGTAGGGTCCCGTTACAGACTCCGCCGCCGAACATTGGACAAGCTCCCCCTGTTGTGGGATGAATTCTTGGACAGGAGTACTCCATGAACCAAGCCCAAGCAGCAGTACCGGCTTCTGTCTGGCAGCAGCGTTCGTACCGTTGGATTCTCTTCGGACAGCTCATCTCCGAGCTGGGAGCCTCCCTCGGTACTCTCGCCAATAGCTGGTTAATTTACCAGGCGACAGGCTCACAAAGCGCCGTCGGACAGATGTGGCTACTCTATTTCGTGCCTTCACTTGCAATCCAGTTGATCGCCGGACCGTACATCGACCGATTTGATAAAAAGCGCGTCATGATTTTTTCTCAATGGATGAGAGCTGCTGCGTTTGGCTTGTCCTTTGCCGTCATTACTTCCGGGACAGACTCGCTATGGCCGCTGTATTTCACTGCCCTGATCAATGGTCTCGTTCAGCCGCTGTACGTGCCCGCTAGCCAGGCACTCCTCCCTGCTCTTGTCAACAGAGAGCAGTTGCTCCAAGCAAATGCCTATTTGGATAGCGCCCTGCGAATTTCCTTGATTCTAGGTCCTCCTTTGGGTGGGGTGCTTGTCGCAAGCATCAGCGGTGCATCAGTCCTCGCATTCGTCGCGATCAGCTATGCACTGAGCGGTTTCTTCCTTGTCCTCTGTCAAAATGTCTCCGAGGAGTCGTCCAAAGCGAAGCAAACGTGGTTCGTCATGTTCAAGGCAGGTCTCTCCATTTTTTGGCACAAGCCGCTTCTGCTCTGGCTCGGACTGTACTCAGCTCTCGTCCAGTTTGCTGTAGGGGTCACGCTCGTACTGAATCTGCCTTTTGTAGCAGGCGAGCTTCACGGCACCTCGTTTCACGTCGGCTTGTTTTTGGCTGGCTATCCGTTGGGGTATTTATTCGGCTCCTTACTAGTGCCACGATTCGGAAAAAGCTTCGGACAGCCTCTCATTATGCTGGGCTCACTTGTACTGGGTGGCACAAGCTTTGTCGCATTAGGCTTTACACATGACTTATGGCTCGCCATCACCATCGAGCTACTGGCTGGTCTGTTTGCCCCTTTTTTTCAGGTACATAGTACAAGCCTGTATCAGCTTCACGTTCCTTCTGAGCTCATGGGGCGTGTACTGTCCGTCCGCCTGCTCATCGTGCGCGCGACGATGCCCGTCGGAGTTTGGCTTGGCGGACAGCTCAGTGATCAGGTTGGGATTCGTCCTCTTTACATCTCCGTAGGTGCATGTATCGTAATCGCGTCATTAACCGGTATACTATTTCAAAAATTTGTAAAAAACAGGATATTCCCTGTATAATGAGAACCGTATGACTCCTCATTATAGATACGAAAAGGAGGATTTTCATGACTCATCCGACATTGGATAGCCTGTTGCACGCCGTCAGTCGTGTCATCGTGGGCAAAGAAAGCCAAATCTGCCTATTGGTAACAGCTATGCTCGCTCGCGGTCACGTATTGCTGGAGGACTTGCCTGGAATGGGAAAAACCGTGCTGGCGAAAACGCTAGCGCAAGCGATTGGCGGCTCATACAACCGCCTGCAATTTACCGCAGATTTACTGCCGTCTGATGTCGTCGGACTACATGTATTCAACCAGCGCACAAGTGAATTCGAACTGCGTAAGGGACCTGTTTTTGCTGACATCTTGCTCGCTGACGAAATAAACCGTGCGACGCCCAGGACCCAATCCGGCTTGCTGGAATGCATGGAGGAACGCCAGGTTACCATTGAAGGTGTCACCTTGCCTCTTCCCTCGACCATGCTGGTCATCGCTACCCAAAATCCAATTGAATCGGAAGGGACCTATCCGCTGCCGGAAGCTCAGCTGGACCGTTTTCTGTTCAAGCTGTCGCTTGGCTACGGTACGCGAGAGGATGCCAAGGAAATATTGCGGAGATTCCGCAGCACATCACCACTAGAAGACATCGAACCAGTTATCACTGTCGAGCAAATCGCCGCTCTGCAGCGAGAGGTTACGACCGTTCATGTCAGCCAAGCGGTAGAAGACTACGTCATTGACCTGACGGAAGCGACCCGCCAGCATCGCTCTGTAGAGGTGGGCATTAGTCCGCGTGCCATGCTCGCCCTGTTGCGATCAGCTCAGGCATACGCATTCGTTTCTGGTCGCACCTATGTTTTGCCGGATGATGTGAAAGCAGTGTTCCCAAGTCTGGCTGCCCATCGTATTCGGCTCTCCATGGACGCAGAGCTGCATGTGACGGAGCAGGAAGTCGTGGAGCAAATCTTGACCAGCGTCCCCGCTCCTGTCGAAGAAAGCGTGTAGCGCTATGAACACCAAGCAGACCTTCCATGTAATCGGTTTTGTCTTGCTTCTCTTCGCCCTTTTTTCCGGTCACTGGTTTCTCTTTTTATTGGGGGGCTTTTTCTTTTTCATGCCTGCCGCACAAGAATGGTGGGCCAAATCCATGTCCAAATGGGTGACGTTAGAATGGTCCAGCGATCTTACGCGCGTCATGTCTGGAAAACCCGTAACCATTACGGTTCGCTTGCACAATCGTTCGTGGCTGCCTTTGCCTGCGACCTGGCTTCGCTTTACATTGCCGGAGCATGTATCTGTCGACGGTGCGGACGAGGTGCGAACATACAATCATCGGACCAACGTTCGCCTTCGCTTTGACCTGCCGATGCGCCAAAGTGCCACTCGCACCTTGCTTCTCATCCCGAACAAGCGAGGCACGGTCTGGCTGACAGATGTTCAATCAGAAACGTTACCGTTATTTGGCGAGGAGCTCACCGCTATGACGCTGTCTACTTCTTTTTCCTTGCTGGTCTATCCGTCACCGCTTGCTCTCTTTCCCATTGTGCTCAATGAAACGGAACCAGACGGGAATCGTCTTTCTCGTCAGCGACAGCAGGACGATGTCACTTTTCAACGCGGTATCAGGCCTTATATGCCAGGCGACCGCCTCAAGCACATCCATTGGAAGGCAACCGCCAAAACAGGCTCACTGGAGACGAGACTTTTCGAGTATACGGCTCATCCAAGCTGGCGGATCGTCGGGCATATCCTGCCCTACTATGAAGCGATGCTGCAAAAGAATAACGAAGCCGCAAATGAACGGACAATCTCTTGTCTTGCGACTTTGTCTGTCCTGTGCCGAAGAAAATCGGTCGGATACGAGCTGTATCTCAACGTGAAGCAACGGGGACGTGAGTATTTCCATTTACCTGCGGGCAGTGGTAAAGCACACCACCTGCACGTCATGACTCATCTGGCGCAAATGCACCATTTCGTGACGACACCTCTGGTACCACTTCTCCGGCGGTTGGAGGGGGCGACCGTGAAGGAAGCCATTCTTATCGTGACACCGCGTATGGATCAATCGGTACAAGCCTCGGCGGAACGCCTTGTTCAATGCGGTCATGAGGTTGCTGTGGTAGATGTCTCTTCTGACACTGTCTTCATCAAGCGCTTTGACCATTCTCGCTTGAAAAAAAGGAGGATGGTGATGCGATGACACTCTCGTTAATGGGCCGCTGGACGCTCGCCTTTTGGCTGGAAGCACTGCTTATTGGCGTTTGCCTGGTATTGTTCGGTTATATGACAGCAGGCTTTGGTCAACTGCTCTCGTTTTGCCTCGTCGCGGCGATTCTGCTCATAGGTGGAAGCTGGTTGTATCATGGTGGCGGCGGTCGCTTGATGCTCCACCTGATCCTGTATCCAATCGTGCTTGCAGTCGGTGTATCCAGCTTTTACCTCTACGATTCCTGGCTTATCGCTTTGATACTGGCTGCTGTTTATTTTTGGAGAGTCCAAAGCGCGGCCTCGGAAGGATACGGACGATACAGTCTGCAACGCAGATTTGTTCTGGCTTTGATGGCGGGCTTGATGCAGCTCGTGATAACGGTACTTTACACCTCGGTTGTTGACTCGGATTCCTATTCACCCGCTGCCTCTTTTTCCATGCTCGTGCTCATTTCACTCAGTTATGTCTTAATTGCGATCGGGGCATTCGTGCTGCGGGAAGAATCTCTCCCTACGCAACTGCCTGCTCGCCTCAGCTTGATGCTTGCCAGTCAAGTGCTCGGCACTCGCCTTGTTTTGATCACTGGCTTTTTGGCAGTCGGTTCTATCACTCTTGCTCTTCTCCATTGGATATGGACTTCGATTAAAGAGCCACTTGCTACTGGACTGTACACGCTCTTTGAGCCCGTGCTGATTCTCATCGTGGAATTGATGGAGAAACTGGCCGAAAAAGCGAATACAAAGCAGGATAACATTAATGACTTCCTCAACATGATGGCAAGAGATGCAGAGAGGCCCAAGGAACAAATACCGCTTGGAGAATCACTCATTTCTGTTCTAGAGCCATACTTCATCGCTGGCTTCATCCTCATCGGTGTATTGCTGCTCGGCCGATACATATGGAAAAAGCGCTTCACAGGGACAACTACACAGGAGAAAGAAGCAGTTGCTGCTCATACAGCCGTGTTGACCGCTGTTCCACCCTCTGTTCGTGAAGAAAGTACAGATGGCGACACTGCCAAATGGTTCAAACAGCCAGTCGGCCCAGAGGATGACCCCACCCGGTACGCCTACTATCAATTTCTCGTCCTCATGGAGCAGCAAGGAATGCCGATCGAGCTGCATGAGACACCACAGGAATTTCTCAATCGTCTACGCAATCAGTCCTTGTTAGATGCAGGCCAACTGGATGCAGTTGCAAACATTACCCGTTACTATCAACAATACCGTTATCAAGAACAGTCACTTCCTGAAGCTGAATTGACAACGATGCAGCATAGCGTGCAGATGCTCGGCTCTAGTTTTCCTGAAAGGTAATCTGATACACAACCGCGTGCTCCCCGTGAGCCGTGGTTGTTTTCTTTTCTCTTGACATCGAAGCCCCCCTCCTGCATAATTTCTTCAATTTTGCCCGCTTGCAAATTGAATTCACCCATTGGTTAATCAAAAGAGAAAGGAGGATGCTCCGTGCAAGATTTGCCTACTTGGCTACGCAAGCATCTTAACGTGGCTTACATACCCGGCTATGAGTTTTTGCTCAGTCTTCACGTGCTGTCCAATCCAAAGCATCACAGCTCCCGCTTGAATTGGGCGGAGGAGCTGCTCACCGTTATGCCTGCTTCGCTCTTGGAAAAGCTGCGCTATTTCAGCTCCATGTCCAATCAGTTTCTCGATGCTATGGATTTCCTGGTGCCTTGGGAGGAAACGTTCGAGCATTCCGTGGAAGCTGCACTGGAGCATGTGCAGGCAATGGATGCTGGCGATTTTGCGCAGCTCATGATTGGGCCTGTTTACCATCCCAGACAACTGCACGCATGGATACAAGGACGGACAGACGAGGTATTTGATGAACTAAAACCGGAGCATCGGGAGCTTTTGCGCCATCCGTTGTCGACTAAGCGCAGCTTTTTGGAGTTTTGCTACGACTACCTCCCTCATTTTCAGGCAGAGGAGCGTCGGATTGAACCATGGCTTGTCCGTGCCGTACATGAAGCACAAGAGCAGATAAAGCTAGATCCGAATGGTTTTTTGTCGCACGTACATCCTCGCTTGAAGGTGCACGAAGACTTCGTACAATTCCATAAGGCAAAGACGTATACGTTTGGCTATTCTGAGCTGGCTCGTATTCATTTGCGAGTCTCTACTTTTGTCTCACCCCACTTATTGCTCGGCATTTACGAGGACCATATCTCGGTGTGCTTGTCCGTTGACGTTCCCGGTACTTCAGCCACATCGGTTATTCCCGCTGATTTTATCAACAAAATGAAGGTGTTCAGCGATCCGACGCGGACGGCGATTCTCAAATCGTTATTGGCTCACCCCTACTGTACGCAGCAATTGGCTGACCTGCACGGCATTAGTGAGCCTGCTGTCAACAAGCACTTGAATCTGTTGGTAGACACAGGCTTTGTCTGGAGTGAACGTCGAGGCCGTTACGTGTTTTACCGTGCCATTGCTTCGCGTCTGGAGCAGCTCGCGGTTGATCTGCATGAGTTTATTGATATGCCTGTTCCCGGACTTGGCTCTCCACCTGCTTCACCACATCCCCCAGAACGGAGGAAATAGCGTGCTTCATGTCGCCAAAGCAACTTTTATCCGCAATACACGTGTGATGTTCCGTGCCTATCCTTGGTCATTTGTGATCGGACATATTTTTTCCGGGGTGTATACGGTGCTGTTCGCCTTCTTTGCCTATCACTATGTCTTTGTCGGACAGCTGAACGAGAGCTTCGTGCAAATGACCGGTTCGCCCGATTACTTGTCGTACGCCATTCTGGGAGGGGCCTTTTATGCCTTTGCCGTCTCGACCTTGATGAATGTCAGCCGCTCGCTTATTACCGAGCTGCGGGAGGGAACCCTGGAGGCTGTCTTGCTCACGCCCTCTCTGCGCAGAGGGTACTTTCTGGGGAATGTCACCCAGCAGCTCATGCGTACTTTGTTTGAATTTTCGGTGATTGTGGTTGTAGGGGCATTATTCGGACTCACTCTCACTCATACGAACGTGTGGAGCGCCGTCATTGTCTGGGTTTTGTCCACTGGCGCATTTTTCTGCCAGGCCCTCGTGTTGGGCAGTCTCATGCTATGGTTTCGCGATACGTACATCACGCAAAACACCCTGTTTGCGGTTATGGCTTTTGTGAGTGGAGTGACGTTTCCGATTCCGTACCTGCCAGAATGGCTTCAGCCGCTCGGACTCATCATGCCGCTCGCACCTGCACTGGACGCTTTTCGACAATGCGTGATTCAAGGCGCGCCACTAACCGCCGTTTCACCACAGCTGTTGCATATGGCGGCCCTCTCCCTCATCTATCTCGTCATCGGTGTGTGGGGCATCCGCCGGATGGAAAAACGCGTCATGGAATCGATTTTTGGATAACGAGATTACTGGGAGGTCAACGATCATGCTGATTGCAGAAAATATACGGAAGGTGTACCGGGTAAAGGAGAAAAAAGGCTGGTTCCATCAGCAATGGACAGAGGTCGAGGCTGTTTCCGATCTTTCCTTTCGTATGGTACCTGGCAAAATTATCGGGCTGTTAGGCATTAATGGCGCAGGAAAAACGACGACGATCAAGATGTGCTCCACATTGCTTACCCCAACCAGCGGTACCATCACGGTAGACGGGTATGACGCAGTAGCGGACGATCGTTTCGTAAAAGCCAAGATCAATATGATTGCGGGCGGCGAACGCATGCTGTACTGGCGGCTGACAGGGCGGGAAAACCTGCAATATTTCGGCAGTCTGTACGGTTTGCAAGGGCAAGCGTTACGCGATCGGATCGATACCTTGCTCCTGCAGGTCGGTCTGTATGATGCGGCCAACACACCTGTCGAGCGTTACTCCAAAGGCATGAAGCAACGACTGCAGATTGCTCGCGGCCTGATCAATGATCCGCGTTACCTGTTCCTAGACGAACCGACTCTTGGCTTAGACGCCCCCATCGCTCGGCAGCTTCGCAAGCATGTGAGTGAGCTCGCTTCTCAGCATGGAAAAGCGATTCTGTTGACCAGTCACTACATACAGGAGGTCGAGGAGCTATGCGACGAGGTATACATCATCGATAAAGGAAAGCTCGTCGCGCATGATACACCTGAGCACCTAACCAAATCGCTCAGTCTGGATACAGCTTTGCAGGTCGTCATCCCTTCTCTTTCCGACTCGCTCGATTACGATTTGCGCCAGCTGGCTCTGCATTACGGTGGCTCGCGTGAGATCGCGGAAACAGACGAGCAGACATGGGAAGTGACGTTACGGGGAAAAACGGACATGACGACTCCGTTGCTTTCCCTCTTGGCTGCCCACCAATCACCTGTCCTGCGCCTCTCTACCCAACAGCCATCACTGGAGGACGTCATCCTGCACATGGCAGATCGGAGGGGCGCATGAAACAGCTAGGCAGCCTGCTTTTGGCGGAAATCATCAAGGAGCATCGCCATTCTTTTCACAGCAAAATGATCTACTTCTCGCTCTTAGTCTGGCCCGTCATCAATTTCGTGACCGCGTATTATTCGTTCGCCCCGTTTCGGCTTGGGTCGGATTCGCCCCTTGCCCGGTTCGTCAGCTACGAGCAGCTGCCGTTGTTCCTGTTAACTGGCTATTTGGGCTATATCTTTTATTGGTGTCTAGTGCAGTCGTCATGGCAAATGAGCTTTGAACGCCAAGCAGGAACGATGGAAATGATCTTCATTAGCCCGGTCAACCGGCTCGCTTTTCTGTATGGGCGTTCACTTTCTTCCCTGATCGAGGGGGTCTGGCTGTTCTTTTGCTTTGTCCTGTTAGCCTTGTTTTTTGTCGATGGCATTCAGCTGAGCGGCTGGTGGGCGCCTCCGCTTGCCTTCCTCATTTTGCTGGCTTCGGCCATCGTCTGGGGTGGCTTCCTCTGTGTACTTTTCCTGTTTTCACGTGATTCGAGCTTCCTGTATACCATTCTGGATGAGCCGATGCTGATTTTTTCGGGGGTCCGCCTGCCACCGATGGCCTTTCCGGTTTGGGCGAAGGTCATTTCCTTTTGCTTTCCCCTGACTTACGCGCTTCAGTTGATTCGCGAGCTGCTGATGGAGGGAGCGTCGTTGCAGACAATGTTGCCGAGTATGGGACTGCTAGCCGCTGTCTTGCTGGTGCTGGTGACAGCGACTGTCATGTTGTTGAAGCTAGCGGAGACGCATATGAAAAAGACTGGGAACATGGTGATGTATTAAGTGCTAGCAGCGTTTGGAATGGAGATAAGAGAGGATTCCTCGGGAAGCAAAATCAGCGAAACATTCGATAAAATCAGTGGCAGCCAGTGCCTGTTCATACCCGGCAGGAATGCCGACGTAGCCTTGTGGAGCCAGTTCTTTTGCCTTGGCTCCTCCTTGCTGCCATTCCCGGACGTCTTTACCTATTTACGATATAATGAAGATATTCAAGCAATGAAATACAAAAACAAAAACGCCCTTTCCTAATTGGAAAAGGCGTTTTATCATTAATCCAAGTAAAATTTATCCATATTTTCCCTAAATATAAGTGAGATACTCGTTCCAATTAGTAAAGGAATTGATATTTCTACCACCAAATATGCTGATGGAGGTCATATGAAAAGGCTATTGTTTAGTGCTGTTTGTATTGGATTATTATCCGGATGCGGAGTTGGCACTCAAGGTCAAGAAATCCACCATCAAAACACCCCGATTGTTGATTCCGAGGCTCCAAAAAACCATCCAGAAGTAAGCAAAATCATCATCCAGAGAGGAAAGGAAATATTTGTCTCGGACAGTTCCCTTATATGCGATGGGCTTCTCGAAAACTCGATGGATTTGTACACCGTTGCTTATCGGAGGGATGGCAAGCTGATAGGCACAAAAGATGAGAAGGAGCTACCTTTTTTACAAGAGAGCCAACCTTATCTCCAAGGAAGTCAAGATGAGGGAGAAAGCACGCAAGACCATACGTATATTCGATTGGTCAGAGAGCCTTTTATTCCAGAAGTTGGGGTCAACGAATTCCCGAGAAAGGACATCGTGCTTTTCTTAGAACCTACCGTTCCTAATGATGCCTTTGTTGGCGTTCAAAACCCACAAAAACTAAAGGAATGGAAAATTTATCAAGTGGAAGAGTATGGAATATGGTTAAAAAAGCAAATTGATTTAGAACTCAATTTAAGTAGAGGCCTGTAAAAAACAAGAAGCACCCGTTTTGAGGTGCTTCTTGTTTTTGGATAACAGGTTAGAGACGCTTACGAACGGATTCCAGGTAGTCAATAACTTCATCGTAGTATTTGTCATGATTGGTACCGCCGTAACCTGCATCAGCAATATAACGTGCACATTTTTATGACTTAGGATTATTTGTCCCCTTCAGGTAATCAATTAATTTGGAGTAACGCTTTCCTTGCAAGAAGTCTGCAAACGCTTCTCCGTGAGTTCGCCTTCACCTATCTAGGAAAAAAAAACAGGAGAAATAGAAACCATCTTTTTACACTATTTTTTTAGAAGTTGGAGAGTAGAAGCCATTTGTTCTACTTCCTTATTAAATTGGTTGGAGTCATCACTCACAGCTACATGGGTGCTTTTTAATTGAAAATATAGTTCTGCAACGGCAGCCTCCACATTGTCCTTATGATTAGAGAAGGACATCCATTTTGCAGGAGTACCGTTATCGAGTTTGATTTCTTGCAGTTGAATAAGGGCACCCCCAAGTAAAACTTTTTGAGGGGATAAACTAATCTCTAGTCTTTGATCACCCTGTTCATTTTCGAATAGGAGAGAAATTTGTTTTGTCTGCTCGCTACTGGAAATTTCCTGTAAGGATAAACCCTCTCTAACAAATAGAGGTACATAGATATCCTGTATACCAATTTCCTTCGCATCAGCCATTATTTTCGTTTTATTTTCTTCCGTCAATGTCAATGGTACAAAGCCTTGAGGAACCTCTTGCTTAACCATTTGTTGCTGCTGCGAAGCAGGTTCCTGTGATAGTTGACTTGACTGTGAACACCCTGCAACTAAACCCACGAAACAAACAATCGGAATCATCAAGTTTTTTTTCACATGTAATCCCTCCCTTAAACGTCATGCCCGTCTCGAGTATAAAGAAAAATAGTAATTTTTTCAATTTATGGTTTCTTTTTGCACCCGTTATTTTCCTATATATATGAGGGTCGAGAAATTCCAGGGGGAATGTGAGGCCGTTTCATTTGGAAGTGCAAAAACATTATGGCAGGTGATTTTAGTGGAAGATGAAATGATGAAAGAGCGTTGTAGAAGAGTCCTTAAACGAATTGCTTGGAGGATGCAATACGCTGCTAAAACTCGATATAATCGGGAAACCACTATGATTGATGAGGTATTTGGCGAAAACTCAATGAATTCCCTAGACTCGAGCATATACGTGCAGGAGTTACTCATGCAAATTCCCGAAAAACCCCGATTCATCATTAAGAGTATTGTGATAAAGGATTCACGGAGGAAGAGGTAGCCAAGCAGCTAAATATGACCCGACAAGGGGTACACAAATGCAAAAAGAAATACTTGAATGTATTGGCGCAGAAAATCAGTCATTCTCCATCATGTTGGGCGAGATGCTAGTGAAAAAGATCAAAAAGAAGAGACTCCGACGAACCATCGGAATCTCCCGCAATTTATGAAAAAGGAGGCGTGGCGGATGATCGAAGTTGCACTGATCGGCAGTTGTTTGTTGTTACTCTTAATCTTGCGTGGACAAGCTAGCTTAACAAACCGAATGAAACAATTTTCAAAGTAATTGTCTCAGCTCAATGAGAGCTATCCTTACTCCACCGTCAACAGCTTCTCCACAAATCCCCCAATCTCCCGTTCCCGATCAATAAAATGAACCTCCAGGATCCAATCGCGCGGCCGCCCCTGTTGATCAGGCTCCCTCATCGGCTTGTGGTTGTCGGGGTGAATATAGTTGTCGATATCATCCCCCTGAATCTTTTCATGCGGGAACTCACCGATGAGATGCCCCGCGTGCGGTCCACCGTACTCCCAGCCATATGCTTTGGCGAGCTCGCACATGTAGAAAAACAGCTCGCTGCTTGTAATATCTGGCTTGGACAAAAAGTACGCCTTGCCCTCATCCCACGCTTTTTCAATATCGTCGCGCAGCTTGCATTTTACCGGATCATTTCCGAGAACGTACGTCCGACCAAGATCAGCCTCCCAGTCCTCAAAAATCGGCCCGAAATCGAGAAAAACGATATCCTCGGGAGAGACAGTCAGATTCGGTGGATTTTCTCTGTACGGATACAGCGTGTTTCTTCCCGCTCGTACAATTCGCTTATGCCAGTATTTCTTGATTCCGAACAATTGAAAGGCCAGCTCGTAAATCTCTTTGTTGATATCTTTTTCCGTCACGCCGCTGCGGATGATGCCCTTTTCTTCGATTGTCGCAAATAAAAACTCCGCTTTGGTCTCTGCTTCGCGCAGCGCCTGATGTCTCTTTTCCACCGATTGATTCATCGTTTGTTAGCCTCCCCAAAAAGTTTAAGGACGAGCGAGTTCATACGCCGCACCCAGCTCCTGTAACTTCGCGATAATGGATGCTTCCACCTGATCATCTAGGGAGATTTTTTCTTTTGCGAAGGGAAGCAACGGTTCATTTTCGCCAATCAATACAGAATGATGTGCCCTTTCAAACAGGGGCAGATCATTCATGTCATTGCCAAAGCAGATGAAAGGCTCCTCTGCAGCACCGAACCGATGCAGAGCAGTCCATTTGTTTACACCTCGATAAGTCAAATCGAGAATGCCCTCTGCCGAATGATAATGCAAAGTGACGTCGAGTTCCTTGATTCTCGCCACCAGTTCTTCATAGCGATCACATGATAAAATCAAGATTTTCAGAACCGCATTCAACTGATCCACGTCTACACGACTGGCTGACCGCTTCGGATCGATCTGGCTCAAAAAAGGATGGGTAGCGGCACAATTATGCGCGTAATTCCACGTATCATCGATGAAAAACTGCGCGCGGTAATCATTCAGGATACTAATAATTTCACTCGCCAAGCGATCCGGGATCGGCACGTAGCCCTGCAAGCTCCCTTGGTGATGTGTCATCGCACCATTCGCGCCGATGAGGAGATGATTGGCAAACCGCTCATCAAGAACGGGCAGCATATCACGGTATGGTCTGGCAGAGGCGAATCCTACGCTATGTCCCGCTTGTTCAAGTGCAAGCAGGCAATCCAAAATGTTCGTTGAGATCGGCTGACCTTTGAAGCAGATCGTCCCATCCAGATCGAAAATGAACTTCATTTTTCCCCCACCTTTTCTGTCGCTGTCCTGTCCATCGTAAGGGATAGCAGCCAGGTACCAAAGGGACAGATCGTTCAAGATGAGTGGGACAGAAGAACATCACGTCAGGAAAACCAGGCTTCTGCCAACAATCGAATGCCCTCGTGAATTTCCTCGTGAGTCAAGGCACCATACCCGAGCAATACGATTGGATGCTCTCTCGTGTCATGCAGCCAGTATCGCGTCGTTCCGTAAACTTTTACGCCATGAGCCAATGCACGCTCCATGAGCTCCGCCTCGGTCCCCTGCTTTTTCACGGTCAAAAAGACATGCAGTCCCGTATCCTTCCCCTCTACTTCTACACGGCCATCCATGTAACGAGCGATTGCCTGTAGAAATGCCTCCCGCTTGTCAGCGTAGTTTTTTCGCATGTGCTGCACGTGTCTGTGCCAGTAACCATCCGTCAAATAAGCGGTTACGGTCAGCTGATCCAATCTGGAAACCGGCTGATCGTATTCAGACATGCGCTGGTGAAAACGCGATAACAGCTCGTAGGGAAGGACGAGATAACTGACGTTTACGTGCGGCAACAACGCTTTGGAAAGCCTCCCAATATAGACAACTTTTTGGGGTGACAGGCTCTGAATGGATGGGATGTAGCTCTCTTGATATTTGAACTCCCATTCGTAATCATCTTCCACCAAATAAGCATGAGGTTGAGAGTGTGCCCACAAGGTCAACTCATTTCTTTTCGCCAGAGGCATCGTCATTTTGTTAAGGAATTGCTGGGAAGGGCTCACGTACATGATGTTTGCCCCGCTTTTACACAAATCTTCTACCGAAACGCCCTCCGAGTCCAAGGAAATGCCGTGTACGTGATAGCCACCATTGAGAAATGTGTTTCTTGCGCCGTCATAGCCCGGATTTTCTACTCCAATGACATGCTTCTCTCTGTCCAAAAGCTGAACGACAATGGACACCAACTGCTGCGGCGTGGCTCCGATAATGATCTGCTCTGGTGTACAGACGACTCCTCTCGTCTCATGGAGCAATTTGGAGAGTTCCTTGCGCAAGACGTATTCGCCCTGTGGCAGCCCTTCCACCATATACGTGTGCTGATGGATGGCGATGAGCTTGTTGCGCAGCTTATTCCACGAATGAAACGGGAATGCGCCCAGCTCAATATTGCCGTAACGAAAATCATAGCGGATGTCCGGGACAATAGGCTCTCCCACATCGGCTGGATGACGCTCGGAAGAAGGTCCTGCTTTGTACGTCACCTGATACCCTTTTTTCGGAATGCTGCTGATGTAGCCTTCCGATACCAGCAGCTGATAGGCGACTTCCACGGTGTTTTTGCTGACCGAAAGAGACTGGGCACAGCTTCTTATCGAGGGGAGAAATTCTTCATACGCGATATGGTTACACAATATTTCGTCTTTTAAAAAGTGATAGATTTGGATGAACAAAGATTCTTCATCGGTAAAACGAAGGGTAGAAAGCTCTCGCAACGAACAGGCACCTCCTTCCTTTTTTGTTTTAGTCTACCACATATTTTATTAAGCATGAATGAACGACGATCAACGATCAACGCTCCGCCTGAAGGCTCGGCTTCTTCGCCATACCGAACTGAAAATAGTAGAATACCAAAAGAAGTACGTGCAAGATGGCCATGATCAAATAAATATTGCTGTAAATAAAGCCGCTCGCGTACGGATTCACCGGGTTCCAATTGGTTGTCGCGCCAAGATCGATAACCTTGCTGTATACAGCAGAGGCGACCCCCATGGAAATGAAGCTCAGCATCGAAAATATCCCCATCCCTACTCCTGCCTGCTCCTTGGTCAACGTTCGGGAGATCGAATTCGCCATCGAGATTTGCATGAAGGACTGCCCTATATTGCCCAGGATCAAAAAGAGTGAAATGCCTACAACCGAAATGCTTGTGAAAGTGGACAGCAGGCCAAAGCAGGCAAACAGTAAGCCAGACGCAACGAAATACAGAAAAGCATTCCCACGCCGGTCTGCGAGCTTTCCTCCCACGCGTCCGAGCAATGCCGAAGCGATGGCCGCTGGAACCATAACAAACCCGATCCAGCTCGTCGATAGCTGCTGCACCTGAGCCAAGAGCAGCGGACTGAGATAATAAAGCGATATCCCCATTCCATTTATGAGAAATGCCATGAGAATCCCGACTGTATACTGCTTGTTGGCAAAAACCTTCGGCTGTACAAACGGATCGGCTACCGAACGAATTCGTACGATGAACAGGAGCAAAGTAACCAAACTGCCCAATGCAGACCACCACGATCCATTCGTCACTCCCAAAAGTAGTGAAGTCACGCTGATCGCGAGTAAAGAGCCGCCCACCCAATCAAACTTCCCACCAGACGTGATCTCCTCATCCTCCAAATATTTGCGGTATAACGGCAATGTAAGCAAGATCAGGAGTGGTATAGAAAACAGCCAGCGCCAATGGGCAAAGCTGACGATTAACGCCGCGACCACAGGACCGAGTGCACCGCCAAGAGCCAATCCTACTGCCGTTCTTCCTAAAACAGAACCCCTGCGCTCAGGCGGGAAGTATCGCAAAGGAATGAGCATCGCAGTAGCCGGAATGACAGCCGCCCCTACTGCCTGCAAGCATCTTCCGAAGAGGGCCATCGCAAAGGAATCGGAGACCAAACCGAAAAAAGAGCCCGCCGTAAACACCAAGAGTCCAAACGTCAACAAATTCTTGAGCTTGTATCGATCCGCCAGCTTGCCATACGTCACGGTTCCGATCGCGTATAACAATCCATACGCGGTCGATAGCCAGCTCACCTGCGCGATGCTCAAACCAAACTCCTTGCTAATTTCGGGGAGTGCAATGTTAAAAACCAAAGCACTCATGGAGGAAATAACCAAGGTAAACATCAAAATCCGGATTAATATTTCCCTGTTTTGCTGCGTTTTTGTAGCTTCCATGCCGCATCTTCCCCTTCACTTTGCTATTCGTAATTTGACTGTCAGTACCGACTGACATTTGGTTGGTAAAAAAACTAGGGAGTCAAACCCCTAGCGAAAACCTCTACACTCTCTTCGATAAATGCCTCCAGCGAAACCCCTGAAAAATTGCTAGTGCCATCCAGATCGTTCAAAAACGCCCCGAAATTCATGACCATGAAGGCTGTCGCCTGTGCCTCCGGATTTGTTTGAATCATCTTGCCCTTTTTGCCCATCTCTTTGAAGTAATCTGTAAACAGTACCATCAGCTGTCGCGGATGCTTTTGGGTGCGCTCGCGGAATCCAGGCAAATGTGCCTCATCCTTGATGCTAATCAAAATCATTTTCCGATTGCGGTTCATCATTTCGTGATACGATCGGCTGATTAAAAGCAAATCCTCGCGCAAATCCCACACAAGCTTCTCTGCGAAAAGCTTTGTCAGTCCTTCCGTGTAATGAAAACGGTCAAAGGCGCTCTCCAGCAAATTCCGCTTGCTGCCGAAGTGACGAAACAACGTCTTCTCGCTCAGCCCTGCCGCTGTGGCAATTTCTTGCGTGGTTACACCGTTGTAGCCTCTTTCCGCGATGAGATCGATTGCGGCTATCATCAGTTTTTCGCTGCTTGTATGGCTTTTGCTGCTGCTCATGGTTACCCTCATTCCCAGAATTGATTGTCAGTACTGACTGACATTTATAATAAAACGACTGCCAAAAAGTGTCAAGGGAGTCACCATACAAAAGGGCTCCCCTCCGACTGCTACAGTCGAAAGGAAGCCACTTGCTCTCCTGCTACGATTAAAACGCTCTTGCATATTGCTTCGGTGGTTGCAGCTCATCCGCCGACAGCTCATGAATGGCATGGAGTGCCCAATAAGGATCACGCAGCATGCCGCGTCCGACTGCCACCAGATCTGTGTCGCCATTGCCGATCGATGCTTCCGCCACTTTTGGATCATCGAGGTTGCCAACTGCAATAACAGGTACATCCAGTGCCTGCTTAATCGCACGAGCCAATGGTACCTGATAGCCAGGATGAATACCCGGGCGGCCTCCTGAGCCAATCGGTCCTTCCCCACCGCTGGACAGATGGAAAATGTCTACGCCCGCCTCCTTGTAACGGCGGCACAGCTCCGTGCTGTAATCCAGCCCATATCCACCATCCACGTACTCTACGGCAGAGACACGCATGATCAGCGGCATGTCAGCTGGCATGACCTCTTTGATCGCCTGAATAATTTCCACGCCAAACTGCGCTTTATCCCGCCCGTATTCATCGTCACGCTGATTCGTCAAAGGGGAGTGGAACTGGTGAATCAAATATCCGTGCGCACCGTGGATTTCGATGGTATCAAAACCAGCCTCCACTGCACGTCTCGCCGAATCCTTGAACTTGACGACCATTTGCTTGACCTCTTCTGTCGTCAATGCCCGTGGTGTTTTGTAGCGTGATCCTGGGAAAGCAATCGCGGACGCAGATACAGGCACTTCCGCGTCTTCCGCTTTGCGGCCCGCATGAGCGATCTGAATGCCGATTTTAGCCCCATATTTACGAACCTCGGAGACGATCCGCGCATATGCAGGAATCTGTTCGTCAGACCACAAGCCCAAATCGCCGTTGGAAATTCGGCCGTCTGGCTCCACATCTGTCATTTCCACGATGATCAGACCTGTTCCACCTACTGCACGAGAAACGTAATGCACAAAATGCCAGTCCGTTGGCGTTCCATCGTGTGCATCCACAGAGTATTGGCACATCGGTGGCATGACAATCCGATTTTTCAAGGTAAGTCCTTTGAATTGAAACGGGGTAGACAACAAAGCCATGCGTTCCACTCCTTACTTTTTTTTATTATCATGCCAAAAGTAAGCTTGTTCTGCAATCCCAGAATGTGCGGGTCACATACCTCGATCGTTAAAAAAGAAAAGAGAACGAAAATTCATCCTCTCAGGCTATCGATACAGTCGACAGCCTTTCATATGTTGAAATGTAGATAAAAACCCCGTTAAAAGCCAGGGCTTTTTCAACAATCTTTTATAATTGTATATTTCCCTAATCCTCATATAGGTTTACATAATGTACAAGTTATTTTCTCAAACATATTTTATAGGACAACAAATGAAAGGAAGATGCACAATAATGTCAAATAAAAAGAAAAACACAAAAGCAAATTTTAAGGAAACACGAAAAAGATTTGAAAAGTTTATAAGAAGTGAAAACAACCAAGAGTCTTCGTTTCTCGCTTTAGTAGATGCTGCTAATGAGACTTTAAATGAAGGTGGATTTTTGAACCCAGGTGCTTTTCAAAATGTAGTTCCTCCAAGAATACCAAATGTTGATGTGACAGACCCATTTGCTCTGTTAAACGCCGCAAATAACCCTCCACAAGCAGTAGTTCAACTAGGAACCGGACCTGCTGGATCATATACTAGATGGGCTACAGTATTTCTTTTTCTATTCATATTGCTTATCTTATTTACCCCAGAAAGCAATTAATGAAGATGCTGACTAACCTAGGTGAGTAATATCGAAATAAGATAGGGAGAAGCATAAAGTTTTTTAAAACTCTTCTCAGGCTGTCGATAATATCGACAGCCTTTCCTTCTTATTTAGGTGGTACTATCATCTTCTTCATTCTGGACAAAGCGCAAAAAGCTATCTGCAGCAACAGATAGCTTTTGTACAAGGCACTTCTCGATTATTCTGGCATCGTGCCAATGTAATTGGATTGCGGGCGGATAATGCGGTTTTTGCCTGCCTGCTCCAGAATATGCGCACTCCAACCAACCACACGGCTGACAGCAAATGTCGGTGTGAACAAATTATCGTCCAATCCCACCGCGCGCATGACAGCTGCGGCAAAAAACTCTACGTTTGTATTTAGCTTGCGGCCTGGTTTGTACTCTTCCAGCAGCTGCAAGCCTACTTTTTCTACATGTGTCGCCAGATCGAACCACGGATCGTTGGACGACAGCTCGGAAGCGACTACGCGCAGCGCAGTTGCACGCGGATCAACCGTTTTATAGACGCGGTGTCCGAAGCCCATCAGTCGTCCACCATTCTCCAGCTTGTTGCGCAGCCATGGCTCCGCATTTTCCTTCGTGCCGATTGCCTCAATCATCTCCGTCACTTCAGATGGAGCACCGCCGTGCAAAGGACCCTTCAGGGTGCCGATTGCCGCCGTAATGGAAGAAATCAGATCGGATTCGGTAGAACTGACGACACGACCGGAGAATGTCGAGGCATTCATGCCATGCTCCTGCGTCAAAATCAGGTAGGCATCCAATGCGCGAACATGTGCCGCATTCGGCTTTTCTCCCTTGAGCATATACAGATAGTTCGCTGTATGATCCAGCTCTGAATTCGGTGCAAGTGGCTCACGGCCCTCCAAACAAGCGAAGCGATAGGCGACGATTGTCGGCATCTTGGCAGCCAGCGAAATCACCTCATCGATGGTTGGCGGGAAGCCATGCGAGGAGCTGCCCAACGCCGAAACACCTGTACGCAGCACACTCATCATATCTACATCTGCCGGGATCAGCTTCAGAATTCCCTTTACGTGCTCCGGCAGCTCACGGTTTGCTTTGAGCTTATCTTTTAAAGCAGTCAGCTCCTGCTCGCTTGGCAAATGTCCGAACCAGAGCAGGTGTGCCACTTCCTCAAATGTGTGGTGAATCGCCAAATCACGTGCCCAGTGACCGCGGTACACCAACAGTCCATTAATTCCATCTACCAAACTAAGGTCTGTTTCTGCTACGGCGATACCATCCAAACCAATTGCCAAAGGATGTTGTTTTGTCATCATCACCACTCCATTTTCGTCTCTTTTACCCTCCAGTATATCGATTAAAAATCATAAAGGGAAATAGAAGAAAAACGGGGTTTTGATCACTTTTTACAATCAATTAGCAGGCGCTGGAATCGTCTTCTTTTTGCGTCCATACGTCAGGAAGCGCCACAGCTTTTCCATCGGCCCCCGGTCAAAGCGCTTAACCCCATCTGTCCCGTGTAGGCAAACGGTTGGAGAAATTTCGAACCAGCTCTCTATCCAACAGCAAGAACAAGCTGGCTATAAAGAATAACGCCGTGGGCAACGTGCTTAAATCAACCAAAATCGCATTCACCTGTTCGAGCTTCGGTCCAAAGACGACACCACTTGCCCAAACGATCCCTATGGCGATAGGAAGACTGATCACCAGGGTGGTCACAGCGATTCATCTCCATAATGGCTTATGCTCCCGTATTTGAGCAATCAGGCCACGTCTACCCGCATACAACCCGAACAGAATCTTACAGCGCTGTTATCTTTTATGTCCGTCCCCTGGAACGACAAGCGGCATCGGCGGATACAGAGACCGCAAGATTTCAACAAAGTGCTGCGCGGGCTCGCTTATCCCTGATTTGGGTACGAGCAAGTAGGACGCGACTTTTGGCAAAACAAGTCCGGGCGTAGGCAGCTCGATAAAGCGGTTCTCGAACAAATCCCGATCGACAGCTGTCCGAGGCAAAAAGGAGACACCCAGGCCATCTTCAATAAACCGTTTCGTAATGTCTACCTGCGATACAGCCATCGTCCGCAGGGAAAAGCCCCTCTGGCGCAGGAGCAGCAGCAATTCATCCCAATAGCCCGGATGATTGTGGGTCAGCAAACGGTTCGCTTGCACTTCCTGCTCCCAATCAGGCAAGGGTGCTTCCATATCTCCGCCGCTGTGAGGAACCGCAAAGACAACCGGATCTTCATACAGAAGATATGTAGACAACTGGAATTCTCCCGGAACCATCCGGGTCAAGCCCAAATCAGCCTGTCCACTTTGAACAAGCGGACCGATTTCCACCGAGTCGACAATTTTTATCGAGATATCTACATCGGGATAGAGCTTGGTGTAACGATGCAGCAAATGGGAAAACCGGGCGCGGGCAATAATCGGGGAAACTGCCAGCTGAAGCTTCTCCCGATAGCCCTGTCGCCACGCCTGCAAGTCCTCCATGCTGCTATGCCACTGTTCGATCAGTCCTTTTGCATGTGGCAAATAGCGCTTGCCCGCAGCCGTCAGCCGAACGCGTTTTCCGACCCGTTCAAACAGCTCGATACCCAGTTCCTTTTCCAATTGGCGTATATGCTGGCTGACAGTCGGCTGTGCAATGAACAACGCTTCTGCTGTCTGGTGAAAATTTTCTGTCGTGGCCGCCACCATAAACGTTTGCAGCACCCGAAAATCCACGGTGATCTCCCCCCTGCTGTCGTTTTTTCCTTTGTTCTATATGAATACAAAAGCAAGAAGAATGCAACTTTTGGGTCTTTCTTCCTCTTTTTTGAAGAAATTTACTGGAAATCGTTCCCCTTCATTCTCCTTATGGTACAATACAAAATCGAGTGCGCAATACATTTGCACATCGTATTCACCAAAGAGAGAGAGCACAAAGGGGAGAGAAATGATGGAAACTGCAACAAACGTGAACCCACCGCGCAAAAGCAAGAAAAAAGTATGGTTGATCGCGGGGGCAGCGGCTGTCGTTGTGCTGGGTGGATTAGGGACCGCCTATGCCAAGTACGATTTGTTTAAGAGCGCAAAAACGATTTACCTGCAAGCGGAAGCAGAGAGCATGATGAAATTCTCCAGCGACGTATCCAAGGCTTATGGAGAATACCAAGATTACATGAAGCCATACGTGGAAAAGCCTGTTCACTCCACAACTGAGGTAAGTGAACTTGCCCTAGATGCAACGATCCCAGACCCGCAAGCGCAAAAATTTCTCGATATGCTGGGCAAAACGAAGCTCGTGATACAAAGCAACATCGATGATCAGAAAAAACAGCAAGCAGGTAACCTGGAAGTTCACCTACAAGATAAGAAGCTGGCTACTCTTGAGTACTTCATGCATGATTCCATAATGGGCTTCAAGCTGCCAGAGTTCTACTCTAAATACGCTTATATGGACTTGAAAGATCAAAAGGCACTTAAGGCAAAGCTGGGCGAGGAACTGCCGAAGCGCCTCGTAAGCTATAGCGATTTACATGAAGCGATCAATTTTAACCAAGATGAACTCAAAACGGTAATGACTCCGTATGCCATGATGTATGCTGACAGCATCAAAGACAGCCAGGTAAGCATCAAAAAAGACGTTTCCTTCTCCGAAGAAGGACTCAAGGAAGATGCACGGGAGATCACCGTTACGTTTAATGCCGAAGAAGGAATGGCTCTGGCGAAACAAATCGCTGAGAAGGCAAAAGCAGACCAAAAGCTGTTTGACCTGATCTACAGCCGCTACCACAATGTGGCTACCCTGATGCTCGACAGTGGCTACAAAGTAGAAGAAATCAGCAAAGAAGAATTCAAGAAAAATTACGAGCAAGTCTTTGATGACATCATCAAGGACACACAAGATACGGACACGAAATCTACCGACCAATTGAGAATGGTCGTGCTCGTAGACGGCGACCATCAAATCTTGTCCCGCAAGCTCTTGTTCGATGGCAAGGAGCAAAAAGATCATCTGGTCTACAGCAGTGTTTCTTACGATAAGGGTGCAGAAACGTACTACCGCTACTCCCTGCACAACCTGTCTGATCTGCAACGTGGCGAAATGTCCTTCACGTACAGAACGACAGAAGAAAAAGACAAGACAAAGGGCAAGTTCAGCATTCTGGCGAAAGAGACCGACCAGCCAATTCTGGACCTCTCTACTACTTTCGAGACAACCAAGCAAGACAAGAAAAAAACCGGAAACTATAACTTTGCCCTCGTTGTGGCAGACGAATATTCCTCCAACCCCGTTGCTCTCACCGGTAATGTTACCGTGAACGAGACGAAGACGGACAATGGTGTAGATTCTGACGGCACGGTAAAAGTGAACTTCTCGAACCCTACTCCAGATATGCCAAAAGGCTTTAGCTTCAAGCTGAAGTCCAAAGCAGAATTCGGCAAAGCACTGGAAATTCCAGCTATGTCTGCTGACAACTCCATCAATTTCGCAACTGTAACTGACCAACAAATGATGGAAGCACAACAAGAAGTCATGCAAAACGCTGACAAATTCATGGCTGACAACGCAGAGCTCGTACAACAGTTCATGCAATAATGGCATGATGCGAATACGGCCATAACGAGTAACCCCGTCTATGATAAAGACGGGGTTTCTTGTTCTTACTGATAACCTCTGATCACGATATAAATGATCGCTACATAAAACACGATTCGATCCACAGTCCGGTACATCGACTTGGACACCCGCATGCCGAGCCATCCAAATCGCAACGGCCACAATAACTGAATGCGCCCCACCAGCATATCGCTAATCAGATGGGACAATATCCCCCACAATGCCGCCATAGCAGCCGGAGAATCACCGAATATCAGAAACGGAAGGAACAAAATGACCCAGGAGTGCGTCACCGTCCGATGACCGAATCCTTTTTGCAGCATTTTGGACACAGGTCCCATCAAGTTTCCGAGCTTGCTATTTGCTTGATCGATATCAGGCACAAGTGCCATCGTTGCGCCAATGACGCTCCCTTTCCACGAGGGATAGGCACAGTATCCTGCGATGGCACCGAGTGCCATATGTGTTTTCCAATTCATTCGCCTTTCACACCATCTTTCTAGGGTAGTCTATGAGCTTATGTACAGTTGGTGGAATGGCAAACAAATACCATCATACCTAGGGGTGTTACGTCTCCAATAACGGCATGAAGCTCTCCGGGTCAAGTCCTTCTCCCTCGATTACGATCGCTGTCATTCCGGTCTCCGTCCCTGATTCATGATCCTCCCCTGTTATCCAGAATGCTGCTTGCCCACTCTGTATAGGAATGCGCTCCGTGCCCTCGGCGCGTACCCAGCCTTCTCCATTCACCACGAGAAAGAGCTGCGGACAAACAGCCGGATGATAGCCGACAACCCCGCCTGCCTCCAAATGGATACATCCAATCGTAACTGCTTCGGGTGTGCGCACGACACGAGAAATAGTGGCATGGACGGAATTGAAGCGGTCAATCGTTTTGCCTGCTTGCTGATCAAATCGGAATCGTTTCATAACTTTCCCCTCCGCCTTTTGACGTGCAAGCCTTATCATAGCGTAACTGACGCCGCTGTGACAGACTCATCTTCTGTGATTACTGCCGAAACCAAATATTTTTGTAATCGACGAGACCAAGTGCATTCAACGAAACACCAGATAAAGCTGAGTTATAAGCAGAATGCTGACGTGTATGGTACAAAAACAACATCGCGCACTGGTCACGCAGCAGTCTCTCAACCTCCTGTAAGTGATGATGCTGCCCCGTTTCTCCCTTCCCCAGCATCAAGGCGTCCAGCTCCTGATCGATACGCTCGCGCAAAGCAGGGCTCCACAGCTGCCGTGAAAAGCTAATGTCGGACTTGAAGAACTCCACCATGCCTAACACCCACTGCTCATCAAAAACCTCACCAGCAATCACCATATCCGCCTGTTGGATAATCTCTGGTCTCTTCAATTCCTCAATCGGCAGGACGGTCACCTCAACATGGATGCCACACTCCGCCAAATGCTGCGCAAGCCAATCCGCATTATTTTCGTTGCCTGCTCCTTCATATGTAAACAACCGCAACGTCTGCCCCTGATACACGCGATGATCGATCAAATCAAGGCTCCGATCGACCTCGAAATCCAAGCCCGCTTCATCACCGCACGAGTCCTTGTTTTCAGGTGAAAATCCGTAGGCAGGCGCGTACCGATTGCCTCGCAGCTCTGTGATCATTTTCTCACGAACAATGAGCCGATCCAGAGCTTGCCGGAAAGCGAGAGCTTGCTGCGGTCCTGGACGATTCAGGTTAAAAGCGAGATACGTGCAGCCTCTCTCCAGGTTTTGCAGCTCCTGCCATTGATCCATCGGTCCGAGTGTATTCCAAAACGTTTGGAAGTGGACGTCTCCACGTTTCCGAAAGTAATCCTCGTTGCCTAGATCCTGGCTGCTTGAGGGAACAACCCAAATCTCCACCCGATCCAAATGAGCTCTCCCGAGAAAATACGTGGGGACGGCCTCCAAAATAAACATCTGGGAGTCATTCGTTACCAGCGAAAATGGTCCACTGCCCACAGGCAAGCGACTAAATGCTTGTCCCTTTTCCGCAACAACATCTCCTGGAACGATCGACAGTCGATCCGATGCCAGAATGGACAACAGCAATTGATTGGGACGCCTGAGCAAGATTTTTACCATCGTCTCTTTTTCTGCTGTCACTTTCTCTACATCTTGCAGCATCCAGCGATAGGGTGAACCCGTCTTCGGATCAGCAATTCTCTCTAGCGTCCAGACAACATCATGCGCGGTCAGTTCACGTCCGTGGTGGAAGAACACTCCTTTTCGCAAATAAAAGCTCCATTCTATTCCGGTCTCATTTACTTCCCAATGATGGGCGACATGCGGGATGAATGTATCCATTTTTTTCGTCATAGCGAATGAGAGTATCAAAGATTTGCTTCACCATATGTGACTCTGTACGCCTATTCACAAAGGCAGGATCAAGCGCCGGAATCGTCCGGTAAAAGGACATTCGGAGCGTATCTAGCTTGCGTTCGTGAGTTTCTTCTTGAATGAAGCCAAACTGCCCGGAGAGCCATTCAAAAAAACGCTCCCTTCCTTTGGAAGAGATCGCGAAATCATTGAGCAGCTCCATGGCTCCTTCCAAATCGCCATCTTGTATATGTTCTTTGGCAATGGGCAAAACAATCTGCTCGATCCCGTATAGCAAGACAATCCGCGAGACATTGCCTCGTCCTCTTCCCGGGCTCCACGCAATCCACTTCTGCTCCTCCATTTGCTTGATGACTTTCTTCGTATTGCGAATCGAGCAACAAAAAATCCGAGCCAGCTCGGCAAGCGTAACCTCCTGCTGTTCACCCTCTGCCGCAGAGACAAAATGCTGACGCAAGCGCAAGTAATAGTAGGCACTTTGCATAGGGATGATCACTCTTTCTACGTAAACGGTAGATGTCTAACCATAAAAGGGGGCGATACTCACCCAACACTCTACCCTTTTTCTTCCCCTTTTTCTAGCTACAATGAGATCGAAGAAGGAGGTTTTTTCATGCCAGTGCCCAATCACAAACCCGCCACGAAGCTTGAAGCGCACGAGAACATGTCGATCTGGCGGAATCGGCCCTTTCTCGTCCTCTTTTTCACGTCTGCCTTTTTAGCGTGTGGAGCTAAGGTGTACGAACTGGCCTTGCCGCTCATTTTGTATGACATGACACAATCACCTGTCACGATGACGACCATGAAAAGTATTGAGTTTTTGCCGAATCTGCTGCTTGCCATGTTCATCGGTGTGTGGGTGGATCGCTTCTCCAAAAAACGCTGGTCGCAATGGATGGTTTTGGGCCAGATGGTCTTGCTGTTTGTGTTATACGGGCTGACCGAATCAGGACATGCACAGGTTATTCATTATTATGTTGCCGGCTTTCTCCTGATGGCGTTTAATTACGGCTTTCATAACGCGCGTGTCAGCATGATCAAGCTGGTTGTGCCTACCCCTCTGTTAACCTCCGCCAACGCTCGCTTTTCATTTATGAGCACGTTTATAGAAATTATGGGGCCTGCAATGACCGGGTTCATCTTGCTATTGTCGACGCTGCACACAGGTTTGCTCATTACAGGTGTTGCCTATTTACTGGCCTTCATCGCCATATCGCTCTTGGATCGTACAGATGCGCCTGCCCCCTCCCAAGGCGGCTTTTGGCAGGAGCTGCGAAATGGCTGGAAGGAGCTCTTGGGCAATCGACCGTTATGGCACATTACGGTACTCGTGATTTTTCTCAATGCGACCTCGGGCATGTACGACGCCATGATCATTTTCTTTGCCAAGGATCATCTGAAGCTGGACAATTCCACATTAGGGCTGGTGCTTTCCGTCGCTGGACTTGGCGGTCTTCTCGGTAGCTCAGTAGTTGCCTATCTGCGGAGGCGCTATCCCATCGGTCGCATCATGGGCATGACCATCCTGCTGCTCGGCTGCTCCTATCTACTCATGGTGTTCGCGCAAAGTACGTGGATGCTCTGTCTGTCTCTGTTTCTCATAGGTCTGATCAGCACGATTGAAAATGTCTGTATTTGGACCTTTCGCCAGGAGACCACGCCTGCTCATATGATCGGGAGAATTAGCGGAATCACAGGCTCCATCTTCAAGCTCGGGATGGTCTTTTCGATATATGGTTCTGGTTGGGTGACCCTGTCGCTCGGGCCTTGGGCTGTCTTTTTGGCAGCGGCAGTTGGGAATTTCGTGATTTTTCTCGTATATCGAAGACTGGCTTTGTGGCGATTGGCGTAAACGAAAAAACACCCCTCAGAATCATTCTGTCGATTCTAAGGGGTGTATCTTCTGACGATAGCTTTATACCTTGAAATGTCCGAGCAGTTTTTCCAAATCATCTGCGAGGCTCGCAAGCGATTCAGCAGAGGAGTGGATTTCCTCCATCGAGGCAAGCTGTTCTTCTGTCGCAGATGATACTCCCAAGGTGAGGGAGACCGCCGATTGCGCCAAAGTTGAGATCATCTGCATCGATTGTCCGACCTTGCCTGTGCTTTCCGTAAGCGTATGCGCGGCGGTCGATACCTCTTGAATCTCGTTGGTCACTCCCACAACAGCATCGCGAATTTGGGAGAACGCTTCTCCTGCCTGTGCGACACCACCCATACCAGCTGTCACTTCTTGAGAGCCTTTTTCCATGGTCAGGACCGCTTCGCTCGTCTCCCTTTGGATAGTCGCTACCAGCTGGGTGATTTCTTGCGCAGATGCAGATGCCTGCTCCGCCAGCTTTCGCACTTCATCCGCAACGACAGCAAAGCCTCTTCCATGCTCGCCCGCCCTCGCCGCTTCAATGGCGGCATTCAGTGCCAACAGATTCGTTTGACCGGAAATTTGCGTAATGACCTCGACGATTTGACCGATTTGCTCGGAGCGTGCTCCCAAACCACCCACCAGTGCAGTCAGCTGCCCCATCGTTTCTCCAATGCCGTTCATCTGGGAAACTGACATCTGGATAGTTCGATTCCCCTCTGTCGCCAATTCGGAGGTACTAGCTGCCGCAGCAGACACGCTTTGTGCACGGGCCGCAATTTTTTCAATGCCTGCGGATATTTCCTCGACCTCCTGCTGACTCTCCTCCACGTTTTGAGATTGCCTGTCGGTTCCTTCTGTCATTTCCTGAATCGTGACAGCAATCTGTTCCGTTGCCTGGCTCGTCTGTTTCGAGCTCGCCGTCAGTTGTTCAGCCGCGGCTGCAACCTGTTGGGCATGCTCCCGAATCTGTGAAATCAGCTCTCTCAGGTTGGCTAGCATCTGGTTGAATGAGCCCGCCAATTGTCCGATCTCGTCCTTTGAAAAGACAGTCAATTCCTGCGTCAAATCTCCTTTTCCCTCTGCGATAGCATGAAGCTGTTTGTTCACCCGATGGAGAGGAGCTACAATCGAGCGAACCAGAAGACCACCCACCACGATGGCTACAAGAATTCCCAGCGCATTAAAAAACAGCTGAATCATGGCCGCTATTCCTTCGCTATCAGCCATCTCTTGTTGATCTGCGTCGATTTCATTTCGTACCTCTTCTACCATTTCACTCACAACGGAATCCATTTCTTTTCTCGATTGACGTTCGAGACCGAAGTGATGGGAGATGGCTTCTTCACGTTGCCCTTTATCCAGTGCCTCCACTGCTTTATGGCTCGACTCCAGATAGGATCTGTATAATCTTTCGGCCTCCTCTAAATCTTCGCGATGGTGAGAAGTCCCGAGCGAATCCTTCATTTTAGCAAACAGGCTGTCCACCTTGGCTGCCTTTTCCTTCAGTTCATTCCGAAACTCTTCATCACCCGTTAACAAATAGGCGCGTTCGTCATTATTTCTACCCGTCAGGACAAACTGCATTTCACGCAGGTCTGTCAGCAATTCTTCCTCTTCGATGATTTCTGTGTAAGAAGCCTTGATTGCCAACGTTTGTACATACATATAAGTGCCTGAGCCGAACATGACGGCCAATATAACACCAAAAGCCAGGATGATTTTTGTTCTGATTTTCACAAGGTGAGCCTCCCGTCATCTGCTACTCTTGTTCATTCCCGGCTCCCCTTTCCTTCAAACAATTTGATGTGCAAACAAAAAACCGCCAGGCAAAATCCTGACGGTTGTATCATACTGTGAATTAAATTCCGAGCTTCGCAACCAGTTTATCCTCTGTGAAGTAGTTAGTCCCTTGTAAAATGTTTTCAGGAGGATGATCGAGCTCCCATGCAATCGTACGTCGTATAGACTCCTCTGCGGAAGCTTGTTCCGTATACCCCAGCTCACGCCTGATTTTTGCTGTATCCAGCTGAATATGCTGCTTCGTTTCGATCTGTGGGACCCACTCATTTGGCAGCTCAGCAGAAGGTGCTGTAATCACTTTGCCTTCCCAACCATAGACGCTGCCGATTCGTTCAATCCACTCTCGCATCGACAAGCATTGCTCTTCTGCCACGTGGTAAATCTGATTTTTTGCTCGATCGTCGGTGGCCACCAGGCAAATGGCATGCGCAATGTCTTCTACGTAGCTACGTGCCCAACGCCACGAGGCAAAGCCTTCTTCGAGTAAAATGAACGGACGCCCGTCACGCATCTGCTGAAGATACGGGTAGACACGATGCTGGTAATCTTGTGGGCCATATACCATCGGCAGGCGCAAAATCGTGCCTGGCAGACTCTTGTGACCCATTACGACTTGTTCCACGAGCACCTTGTCATAATCATCGCGATCTGGCCTGGCTCCGCGGAACGGGTAACGATTCTCGCAAAGCGTCGACTCCTCCGTAAGCGGCTCTGTCGTAATCGGACCCGATTCGATCTTGTTCACCCGCCCAAAAGCCTGGTACACGTCACAGCTGCTGATCACTACGACACGACCTGCTATATCCTGAAACGTTTCTATCAGCAGGCGGGCATCCGCTTCTGTGTACGGAAACAGATCAATAACGACATCGGGAGCAAAGGAGCGAAAAGCCGCCCGGTACTCACCGAGCCTGGCACGATCCCCCGTGATCGAGGCGACACCTTGTGGAAGAGAGGCTGCGCCGAGGGACAGTCCCCTATTAAATATCGCAACCTCATGACCTGATTCTGCCAAGCGCTTTACTGCATGTGGACCGATAAAACGCGTTCCCCCCAAAAACAGGATCTTCAACCCCGGCACCCCCAGCTCTACAATTTCTCGATTACTTTATCAATCAAGCCGTATTCGAGCGCTTCCTCGGCAGTGAGGAAGTAGTCGCGGTCTGCGTCTTTTTCGATTTGCTCGACTGTCTTTCCCGTACGCTCCGAAATGATCGTATACAGCATGTTGCGATGTCGCAGAATACGATCTGCTGCGATCTTGATATCGCTCGCCTGTCCTTGGCTGCCTCCCCATGGCTGATGGAGCATCACTTCCGCATTGGGCAGCGCATAGCGTTTGCCCGGCGCGCCTGCTACGAGAAGCATCGCGCCCATAGACGCTGCCATCCCCGTGCAGATCGTGGACACCTCAGGCGCTACGAATTTCATCGTATCGATAATCGCCATCCCAGCTGTGACAGAGCCTCCAGGCGAATTGATATAAAGGTGAATGTCTTTTTTCGGGTCATCTGCTGCCAGGAACAGCAGCTGAGCAACGACTGCATTGGCTACCTGATCATCTATGGCACTACCGAGAAAAATGATGCGATCCTTCAACAACCGGGAGTAAATGTCATAGGACCTCTCTCCATAACTCGTTTGCTCGACTACTACCGGAATGAGATTCATGAAAAGCCCTCCTTCGCTTGTTTACGTTCGATTTTCTTATGCGGCCATTCGCATGCTGGTTGCTTGTGGTACTGCCACCGATTTTTTGTGGAATCCAGAAGAGACCTGCGTCACCACTGCCGGATTACTCGCCGGACCCACTGACCATGTCTGAACAGCTGCTTCGCTTTCGACAGCAACTCCATTTCCGATTCGGGCTGGCATGGAAATGACCTGATCAGATTGTGGCTGGATACGATTTTCCCAGACGATTACGGGTTTGGACCTGTTAGACTCTGTCGCTTGTGCCTTCATGACTCGTCTCCTCCTTGTTTTGGATAAACCGCGAGAACGACCTGATACGTTTCTTGTCCCTTTTCTTTTGGCTGATACTTCGTCACAAGCTGATTCACCAATTGAACGTACTCCTCAACAAAAGCACTGCGCTGCTCAGCACTGGCAAGCTGAATACTCGCATTCAGAGAGGCACTCGGAACCTCCACCTCTTGGTCGGACCGCTCCAGCAAGAGCATGGCATCGCGTTTGATTCGTTCTGCTGTCTGGACCAAATGAGACAACGATCCTTGATCCTTCATTTGCTGGACGGTATCATTCCCCCAGTTCAGTCCTTCCGAGAGCACATACGTCCGCGCAATCGCCAAATATAGCACCTCGACGAGATTGCGCACCTGACGACTTCCTACCCGCCTAACCAGGCCGACTTTTTCCAAGGCCTTCAAATGATAATTAACGCGCTGCGGGATTTCATTGATACCACGTGCGACTTCTGCTGCCGAAGCAGGCTCTGCCAAACGGCTTAAAATCTCGGCACGGAGTGGGTTCAATAACGCCATCGCCTGTTCCGGTTTCTCGACTACATATGTTTCCAGTTGTTCGTGCGCCACAACAACACCTCATGACATTAATCATTTACGTAAAAATAGTTTATTACGTTGATTTTCGTTTGTCAAATGATGGATAAGCCTATTTTTCGACAACGTCAAAAGCCCCTGGGCAACGAGAATACGGCTTTCTGGAGCGGCAACCGCGACATGGGCGATATCTTCCTTCGTCATCGTAATCGGGTCTCCCGTCAAAAACCGGGCCGCACCTGCGAAAACGACGATCACACCCGGATGATACTCAGCAATGGCCTGCTCCACTTCCCCACACCAAATCGTATCACCCGCCACATACAGCGTCTGTTCACCAGCTCTCTCCAAGACAAAGCCATACACTGGCCCCATCAGCTGACCAATTTCACCCGTACCGTGTCGACCACTTGTCCGATGCAGATGAATCCCTTGCCATTCATACTCCTCTTCGATGGCAATGATTTGTTCGAAGCCATGCTGTTCCAGCTTTTTGGGAACTACCGAGTCAATCTATCCATTCATAAATTGAAATAGTTGGCAAAGTGCCAATGTATCCGCTCTCACGATTTTTCGGGGTTGCTCGACATTGTGAACAAGAGTAGAATGATGAATACGAAAGGAGGAGAATCGCCATGGAAGATATGCTATTGCTGCTGTTTTCGCTGGAAGATTTCTTCGCCTTGGTCGCGCTTTTTGTAGGATGCTTCACTTCTGCTTTTTGTCTCAGACAGTGTTACCTGCAAAACCGGGCTCTTCATCAGAACGCTTCGGATACGTACCGACCTACCATTAACCTTTTGTTGGTTGAGACTTATCCAATGGCGGCAAGGCAACCGCAGCGCCTTCGCTTGTTCAGGCGCTTACAGCATACAGACGGCGAAATGGGGACATATGATTCTTTCGTTTTGGATCGCTTGGCGTAACACACATCCAAAAGGAGGTTGATCATATGATCGCCAAATATATCGGAGAAGCTTTGTTATTTGTAGTGGGTCTGCCAATTTTCGCTTACCAAACATTCGAAGGAATGCACGCGTTGGCAGATATATTCGCTCAAATGTCCGATTATACCAATTTCAAATAAGCTTGACGCATACAAAAAGCCTGGCCGCCACTTTGACGGTCAGGCTTTCTTTAATCTGCCTGGATACGGTCTCCTCTTATTGTCGGCTGAGAGATCACGAGAAATTCTACATCCTCTGCTCCTTCGTTTTTCATCTGGTGTTTGACTCCCGGAGGCACTTCTACCCCTTCTTGCCTGCCCAGCACATGCCGTACGCCATCCACTTCCAGCATAGCCTGTCCTGACAGTACGAAGAAAAACTGCCGCGACCTCTCGTGATAGTGACGTACTTCTTCTGTATTTCCCGGCATCCGCTCATGGATGACGCTGAGCTCTTGGCCTTTGACCAGATGCCAGCCATCGCAATTATCGCCCCAAATATAATGCTCTGCATTTTCTTTACTGATTTTTGCCATGCTTGCTCCTCCTCCAGTTTTTGTTATATCTTCACACGCTGTGGACCAATTGTCACCAAGTGTTTACTTTTTCTGCCCAGGATGTTAAAATGTTTGTATATCGTCAATTGAATATTTGATTCGTTTCTGGAGGAGCCTGTCATCATAGGGTTCTTTTTGTCTTTTTTTAGCCGACAAAAAGGAGTCTGTGATCGCGGGCTCTTTTTTATTTCGTAAAAAGGGGGAAACCACATGCTTATTTTTCAGCTAGCTGTCATCTTGATTGCCTCCAAAATCGCTGGGGACATCAGTGTGCGGCTGGGGCAGCCATCCGTTTTGGGGAAACTGCTCATCGGTATCGTCTTGGGTCCGACCGTTCTCGGACTGGTCACGGACACAGAAATCCTCAAGGAAATTAGTCAAATCGGGGTTATCCTGCTCATGTTCATCGCGGGCTTGGAGACCGATATTGATGAGTTCAAACGCACCGCCAAGTCTTCAACCAGTGTAGGTGTCGCAGGGATTGTCATGCCGCTTGCACTCGGTTATGGCGCCGGGATTGCGATCGGTCTCTCCAACATCGAATCGATCTTCCTGGGTCTGTTGCTCTCCGCTACTAGTGTAAGTATTTCTGTACAAACACTGAAGGAATTGGGCAAGCTAAAATCAAGAGAAGGCGCAACTATCATGGGAGCCGCTGTTATTGACGACGTTTTGGTCATTTTGGCACTCGCCTTCTTGATGAGCTTTGCTGGCGGCGACGTGAATCTCGGCATGGTGGTTTTGAAAAAGGTTGCGTTTTTCGCCATCGTCATTGTTCTCTCCTGGAAGGTTGTCCCGTGGATACTGAAAAAGTTCGCTCCATTGCAGGTCACCGAATCTGTCATTTCCGCGGCGCTTATCATCTGTTTCATGTTCGCTTACTTTGCTGAATATACAGGGGTTGCCGCAATCATCGGTTCCTACATCGCCGGTGTTGCCATCAGCTTGACCAAATTCAAGCAAGAAGTAACGCACAAGGTCGAAACCATCAGTTACGCTGTTTTCGTTCCGGTGTTTTTCACCTCGATCGGGGTAACTGCACAGTTCTCTGGAATCGTAGACAATCTCGGTCTGATTGTAATGTTGAGTGTTATCGCGATCATCTCCAAGCTCGTCGGTGGTGCATTTGGTGCCAAGATCACAGGATTCCCTTGGAAAAACTCCATGGCCATCGGTGCTGCCATGGTATCCCGCGGGGAAGTGGCCCTCATTATCGCTGCGATTGGTTTGGAAAACAATTTGCTGTCCGATGACATGTTTGCCGTCCTGATTGTCGTCGTACTCTTGACGACTATCGTCACACCGCCAATGATGAAGTGGTTCTTCTCCGATAAAAATGCACAACCCGGAGATGTCGCACTGAAAAAGAATGCCTAACTCATTCAAGACTGTTCTTCGCTATAGACGCGGGGGACAGTCTTTTTGCCCAAAAGGAGACCATTCGAATGAAACTCAATAAATTGATGGCCGACAAGATCGTCAAACGAACGATGGAAGTCACTCAGTTAAACATCAATGTTATGAACCGAGACGGCATCATCATCAGCTCCAGCAATCCCGCACGGATCGCGACCATCCATGAAGCTGCACAGCAAGTCATCAAGTCGGGCGAAGAAATTGTTTTGTCTACGCAGGAGAGCAAGAAATGGTCCGGTACGCGTCCGGGTATCAACATGCCAATCTTTTTTGAGCAGGAGATTGTCGGAGTAATTGGCATTTCGGGTTCCCCGCAAGAGGTCGTTCCTTTTGGCAAAGCCGTGCGAATGATGACGGAAATGATGCTGCAGCAAGCGTACTTGACGGAGCAGATGGCACTGGAGGAACGCTCTCTCAATTTCCTCGTGCAGGATATGATTTCAGGGACACTCGATTCCTCCCCGGAAGTCGTGCAATCACGTGGAAAATTGCTCGGGCTCGATTTAAGCGGACCACGCTCGATTGTCATCGTACGAACAAGCGGCAAAAACGATTGGACAGCGAGGTCTTCTTCGACCAAGCAATGGCAATCCAAAATGGCAGCATGCTTTCAGTACGCGGATCAAGTCTGCGTCTCAGCCGTCAATCATAACCGATGGATCATTGTCACCGATTTGCGCAAGCTTTACGGACCGCAAAAAATAAAGCGCTACTTGTACGAGTGCGCCGAAAAGCTGTTGGCTCTCTTTCAGCCTCTGAGTCAGGAGAAGCTTCTTGTCACGATGGGGCACGGATATGCTGAGCTCTCCCTTTTACAGCAGTCTTTTCAGGAAGCGCAGCAAACGCTATACGTCCTCGAACGCTTTCCCGAAAAGGGGTCGATCTGTCATTACGACGATGCCGCACTGGAAATTCTCCTGTTGGAGACAAAAGACGAATCCCGACGACGTGTGATTGAGGAAGTTTTGGGGGCTCTCGTCAAACACGATGAGCTTATCGAAACGCTGCAGGTTCTTTTTTCGTCAGATCATAACCTCACGCTTGCGTCCCAACGCCTGAACATTCACCGTAACACCCTGCTCTACAGACTGGAAAGAATCGAGCGAATATCGGGTTTACAGCCCCGCCATTTTGCAGACGCCTTCAAAATTCAGCTGGCACTGGAATTGCTCCGCTTTCATTGACTAGACAATTCATACAAAAAAGAATATTTTTCGACACAATCCTTTGTATGATTTGCAAAATGCTTTGGGAAGGCTCTTTTTGTATAGTAATCATCATTAGCAGCAGGTCGGTATGACCCTTGGCTGAACAGGAGGAACACCGTCATGAAAATCGTTATAGCACCGGACTCCTTTAAAGGCAGCCTGACCGCCAAACAAGCAGGCGAAGCCATCCGCTACGGGATTCAACGCGTACTCCCGCATAGTGAACTGATTGTGAAGCCAATGGCTGACGGCGGAGAAGGGACTATGCAATGCCTGGTCGATGCCACTAATGGAAGAGTACTGACAGCCACCGTAAAAAACCCGCTCGGGGTTGAGATCTCTGCTCCATTCGGCATCCTGGGTGACGGTGTCACCTGTGTGATCGAAATGGCTGCTGCATCTGGTCTCTACTTGATATCTGCAAAGGAGCGTAATCCGCTAGTCACCACGACCTACGGCTTCGGTCAATTAATTACGGCCGGACTGAATCAGGGCTGCCGCAGGTTCATTCTCGGACTCGGTGGAAGCGCTACCAATGATGGCGGGGCTGGCATGCTCCAAGCTCTCGGATACATGCTCCTCGATCAGGACGATCAGCCACTCTCTTTTGGAGGAGGTGAACTATCACGACTGAGCCGCGTTGATACGAGTCAAGTCGATAAACGTTTGGCCGACTGTCAGTTCATTATCGCGTGCGATGTCACCAATCCTTTTGTTGGACCCAATGGCGCTTCTCATGTTTTCGGCCCACAAAAAGGAGCCACACCGGAAATGGTGCTGCAACTGGACGAACATTTGCGCCATTTCGCTGACCTGATCGAAAAAAACCGAAGCATTACGATTCACGATCTGCCGGGGACAGGTGCTGCGGGTGGTGTCGCTGGTGCTCTTCTCGCCTTTATGGACGGTCAGCTGCGATCCGGGATTGAGATCGTTATCGAGACAACCGGACTCGCGGAAGCCATGGACAAAGCCGATCTCGTTATCACAGGAGAGGGTCAAGTCGACTTCCAGACGGCCCAAGGAAAGACTCCCTGTGGGGTCGCACAGGTCGCGCAGCAATACGGCATTCCGGTCATCGTCCTCGCTGGGTCCATTGGCGATGGTATCGATGCCCTCTATGAAAAAGGCATCTCCGCCGTTGTCAGCATCGCCAACAAGCCGATGGCGCAGGAGCAATCGATGCGCGAAGCCGCTTCGCTTCTGGAGCAGACAGCCGAGCAGGTCATGCGTATTTATAGCCTGAAATAATATCCACTACTTAAAAGGAGGTTTGTCATGAGTCCTGAAGTCGTACAGCTAGGTCCGATTATTTTGCTTCTCCTCGTCATCAGCATTGTGTTTATCGTGTATGCAACGGCAAAGTGGAAGCTCCATCCGTTCTTATCTATCATTTCTAGTACGTATATTTTTGCCCTGCTCACCAACCTCACCGGCACGCTTAGCGGCATCGACAAGCCTTTGATTGCGGATATCGGAAAAGAAATCGCAGGTGGCTTCGGTGGAATCATCACTTCCATCGGACTCGTGATCATTTTCGGTACGCTCATCGGAAAGATACTGGAAAACTCAGGGGCAGCCGTCAAAATGGCGGAAGTCGTGCTGCGTCTGCTCGGAGATCGCCATCCTGCAATCGCCATGAGCATCATCGGCTGGATCGTTTCCATCCCTGTTTTTTGCGACTCCGGCTATGTTATTTTGTCTTCGCTAAAAAAATCTTTAGCCAAACGCACTGGTGTAAGCGTTATCACATTGGGAGTCGCCCTCTCCACTGGGCTGTACGCTACTCATACGCTGGTACCCCCTACACCTGGCCCGATTGCCGCTGCCACCAATGTAGGAATCGGACCCGAAGGCTTGATTTGGGTTATTTTCGTCGGTTTGATCGTCTCCATCCCTGTCGCTCTTGCCGGGCATATATGGGCACGAAAAGTCGCTGCCAAACTCCCTGCTGACTTGGATGAGGCGGTAGAAACATTTGAGGAATACAAAGCGCGTTTCGGCAAGCTGCCGTCTGGTTTCGCTGCCTTCGCTCCTATCCTCATCCCGATTCTGCTCATGGCAATCGGGTCTGTTGCCAACTTCCCTGTAGGAGTTGGTGCAGAGGACAAAAAGCTTTTGTTAACAAGCGGCTTCACCCATACACTGCTCTCTTTCTTGGGTGCACCTGTGAATGCGTTATTTATCGGACTTTTGTTCGCAATTTTCGGTTTATTACCAAAACGAAATGAAGAAACGTTGACCAACTGGATGAGTGCCGGACTACTGGATTCAGCTATTATCATCATGATTACAGGTGCTGGTGGTGCTTTGGGCGCCGTTATCAAAGCGACTCCGATTGCCGACTATGTGAAATCGTTGCTGGATGGCAACACTGCTTTAGTCGGCGTCGGCGGATTGATTGTGATTTTCTTGATTGCAGCCGTGATCAAAACAGCCCAAGGCAGCTCGACAGCCTCACTCGTCATTACCTCTACTCTCGTCATGCCGCTCTTGCCATCACTGGGGCTGGACGCCATGATGGGTACCGTGCCGATCGGTCAAATCTTGACAGTCATGGCAATCGGCAGCGGTGCAATGGTCGTCAGCCATGTCAACGACTCTTACTTCTGGGTCGTGTCCCAATTCTCCAAAATGAGCTTGACCACCGCTTATCGTGCGCAGACATTAGCGACACTAGTGGAGGGTGTTACGGGGATTGTTGTGGTAGCTATCTTGGCTTTGATTCTTTTGTAAAAGGAAAGCTCTCCCTTGATCTTGGGACCTGGGGAGAGCTTTTTTCGTGTTCACTTCGTCTCTCGATGAAGAGTATAGCGCTTCAGACGGGGTGAGTATTTTTTCAGTTCTAATCGTTCTGGATGGTTCCGCTTGTTTTTGGATGTGATGTAATTGCGATCTCCTGTTTCGGTGCATTGCAAGGTAACGTTCACGCGCATGGATGTCAGCCTCCTTTTTTGGGTTAAAACTTAAAGTGTCGTCTCGATTACGGCATTTGCTGAGGGAAGTGGGTCATGCAGCTTGCTCCAATCCGCCTCATATTCCTCGTCCGTCAAGAGACATGCATTCAGATATTTCGCGATTTGCTCCTGGTTCAAATCAATTCCAATGAAGACGAGCTCTGTTGTGCGATCTCCATGGACAGGATGCCATGTTTGTTGCCAGTCCGGTTCCTCTGCCAGAATCGCTTGCTGCTCTTCTGCCGACAACGCTGCTGTCCAATATCCTGCCGTTCCGATTTCGATGGATGGTCCCGCCTGACTGAGTGTCATTGCCACCTCATTTCGTGTTGCCAGCCAGAAAAAGCCTTTGGCACGTACGACTTCTTCTGGCCAAGCCTCCAACCACTTTTCAAATCGCGCTGGATGAAACGGTCTGCGTCCACGATAGACAAAGGAGGAAATTCCGTACTCGTCCGTCTCCGGTGTATGCTCCTCCTTTTGCAGCTCGGCAAGCCATCCCGCTGATTGACTGGCAGCCTCGAAGTCGAAAAGGCCGGTATTCAAAATTTCTTGCGGGTCTACCTGCCCGCGAACAGTGCGGATGAAGCGAGCATTCGGCTGAAGCTTGCGCAGCACTGCCTCCAGCTGTATCAAATCGTCTGGAGCTACACGATCACATTTGTTCAGGATCAACACATCGCAGAATTCAATCTGGTCGATTAAAAGATCCGCCACCTCACGGGTATCGTCTTCGCCGACTGCCTGCCCTCTGTGCAAAAGGTTTTCGCCAGAGGAAAAGTCATGCCAGAAGCGGTACGCATCCACCACGGTCACCATCGTGTCCAGTCGGCACAGGGACGATAAATTGATGCCATTTTCTTCGTCTATGTAGGTGAACGTTTGGGCGACAGGAACCGGCTCTCCTACCCCCGTCGATTCAATCAGTATGTAGTCATACCGTCCTTCCAAGGCCAGCCGCTCGACCTCCGTCAGCAAATCCTCTCGCAAGGTGCAGCAAATGCAGCCATTAGACAGCTCCACGACCTTTTCGTCCACACGTGAAAGACCATTGCCAGAAGAAATAAGAACGGCATCTACATTTACTTCGCTCAAGTCGTTTACGATCACGGCGACTCGTAGCCCGTCCTGATTGTTTAGGACGTGGTTCAGCAGTGTTGTTTTGCCTGCTCCCAGGTACCCACTTAGGACTGTGACGGGGATTTTATTGTTGTTCGTGTTCATGGAAGCTTCTCCTTTTTGATCAGGTTTAAAACGTAATGATTTCGATTTGTTTGTTATCATAACGCATTGAAATGACCAAAGTCAATATAAAACGTAATTATTACGATTTATAAGAAAAAGAAAAGACCTTGATAGAGGATAATCCATCAAGGTGCGCACACTAACAACTCTTATCTTCCAGTACTTTTTCTGCATATTGAATATCTAGCTCAATATCAATATTCGGGTACTTCTTTTGGATAGATCGTAGAAAACGTATAAATGATCTACTTTGGAGATACAAAGATATATCTTCAAAGATTTCACTTAGCCAAAATATTTCTTCTTCAGAGCATTGCTCTAGAACATCCATAACAAACTGTTCATTTCTAGAAAAAATTTTTGTAAGCTCACCCCAACATTCTACGATTCTTGGATCATCCGGATGAAGGGATGTTCTTTTTTCGATGATTTTTTTAATCATATCTAGTTCTTTCAATAAAATCACCTCATGGTTGACTACTGTTATCTGGGGTTACTGTACCAATTGAGCCGTTGTTTTTGATAATACCAACACGAACACCTTTATATTCTGCAAACAATTAAATAGTCTATATTTTCTTGTCCGTGTCCCCCATTAACTAATCGGTTAGTTGGATTGTCAACAGTGAATCAAACAACTTTTTTAAGGGCTTCTTGGCGATACTGAACAGGCGTCATATAGCCTAAGGTCCCATGAATACGATGTTTGTTAAACCAGTTCACGTAATCGTATAATTCCAGATCCAGATGACGAAGACTCTGGAAGTTCATCGCGATCAGCCGATTTCAAACGTCTCCAAAAGCTCGTCCATCTTTTGATTTTTGAACTTGCTACCACGGTCGGTATGAAACCACTGAATCTGGCGTAAATCGTCTTGTACCGTCGCAAAAGGGCGGGAAATCAGTGCAGCGTCCTTGTATGGACCTGCACTATGCCCAATGATCTCTCGATTGAACAAATCGACCAGCACACAAATGTAATGCCTTCGGTTCTGGACCTTCACATACGTCAGATCGCTGACGACGAAGCGTTTGGCTTCCTCCTGATCGAACTCTCGGTCCAGGACATGTTCTTACTCTACTCTTTATGTTTGCTAAGAAAATCTAAAATTAACTTCCTCGCTTGTTCATAACTCGTATATTCGCTATACAGATTTGGATATTTACCTAAGCTTTCTTTGATAAAGCAATACTGAGGAAAACTTTCAAAAAAACTCTTTTGTATGTAATCTATCTGTCCTTTGGGTATGTTTATTGCCTTATCCTTTACAATATAGCTAATCGTCCCTGCAATAGCTGAACAATAATCACTAAAGTCAGCGGTAAATATATGATCTTCTTGAAGTGCGGAAAAATGATCTTCCAACTCTTTTTCCATTATCTTTGTGTCCCCATAAGGAAATGGGTTGCTCAATTGTTTGTCGAATAGCTCTGAGAGTTCTCTCATATAATCTTCTCTCGTCATCATTACTCCCCCCTTTATTCTAAAGGCTCCCACTGCCAAACTTTTTTGGCATACTCTACAAAAATATAGCTTAGGCCTCCTTCGAGGTCAGAAGTCTCTGCTCTTATATACTCACCTTGCCCCAGCAAATTCCCTGAAATCATTAGTGTGAAAAGGTTTTTCTCTCTTTCCCCATCTAATTTTATTATAAGTATAGAAGAATCCTCTTTGATTCTTGTGAAAAAAGGAAGAAAACAATCTATCCCTTCCAGGTTATTGATCTTTATGTTTAGTAATTCACTTAACTGAAGTATTTCTTGTTTATATTTTTCGAATTTCAAATCCATTTTTCAATCTCCTTCATTACGATCATTCAAATTGCCTTGATCGACCACTGGCTGCGGGAGATTTTCTTTCCAGAGGTCAATGGGATGCATATTATCTCATAGGTCGATGATCACTACATCCAAACATGTTTTCTCCAAATGTCATCTGCATACTTAGGGGATTCTGTTTTTAATAATCTGTATAATTTTCCTAGAATTAAATCAAGCTCTTCAATAAACTCTGCAAATAAACAAGGAACCCTTTTCCAGTAAGGATTAGCTTTTGCACCTGTGACAGCAGAAGCGACTATTGAGCTATAAAGCCATTTATCCTCACGGGAAAATTGATAGATTGGTTCGCCCTGCTCAGGTACTTGGTAATTAAATGTCTTATTTTTATCATATACAAGTTCATTTTTAACCATTTGCAGTATGTTCAACCACTCAAATATATCTACATCATCTTCACCGAAGTAACCCATTCCAGGCATGGTTTTTCCAGACATCTCAACGACTAGCCTAACTCTTATATAAATATTTTCAGTCATATCGAAACTGGAAACGGGTTGGCGTACCCTTGGATTTTTTATATTAGCTGTCCATAAATCGGATATAGTAATATTTATAGTTTTTGACATTATATCCCCGCCAGTTCTTCCACTATTTTGAATTCAGCAATGGATGCGAAGTTGAAATAACAAATCCATACTCGTTAGTGGTATCTTTTTTAATCTAAATTTGTGTTGAATTTATACCGTACTGTACGTTTTTACTATTTGCGTACACCCCGTACCCAACTTCAAAATTATGCTCGTACTCAAAGTGTCTAGATAAACCATTTTTTACAGTAGGATTATTTAACCACTTTGCTATTTCATCTGCATTTGCCCGTATATATTTTGTGTTGCTTTAGTAGCTGTTTTTAGATCTGGATATGATGTTGCATCCTTTCCTGAGTCTCCCGGTTTATCTCCTTGATTTGCTCGCTTTATCAATTCTGAATTAGTCATGGAAACGTGCCTTTCAATTGTATGCCCACCTATCTTTTCCATCTTATCAAGGATGGCATCACCAAGTATTCTTAATGTATTGGGGTCAATACAAGTAATATTACGAACCCATATCCCCAAACTACTTACAAAATACGTATGAAAATCTGCTACAGTAAAGTTGTAAACTGCAACTTTAACATTATTCTTAACAATCTTGATGTTGTCAATCTCCAAGATGTTCCCGTTGCTCTAGTGAAGGTTATCGCCTACCTGTAGTTGAAATGCGAGCACCCAGCCTTTACCTTCGACCCAAAATGGGTGATTTTCGGTTGTTTCGATGACTTGATCGTCTACTTTCAGTTGGTAAATGATTTCCTTTGTGAATGTCAATCAAATAGTTGACCATCGTGCTCATCAAAAAATTGACCACCACGGCAAAAATTATTCCACCCGACGTGTGGGTAACTTTTTCATGATCACGATTGCTTCAGGCTTTGCTTACATCGGTAAGTATCGCCGTTCATTGCAAAAATGTGAGCTCGGTGTGTAAGTCGATCCACTAAAGCGGCCGTCATTTGTTCATCCTTGAACACTTGAGTCCAGTTAGCGAAGTCCAAATTGCTCTTTAAGGATCATGCTTCCTTTTTCATAGCGAATAGCACAGAATTGAAATAGTAGCTCAGCACCTGCTTTACTTAAAGGAACAAACCCTACCTCATCAAGAATGGCTAGATCGACTTTTAACCATTGTTTCTCCAATTGAAGCAAACGCCTCTCTGATTGGGCCTCCATCAGCTCATTACACAGTTTGGCTGCTGTCCAGCATTGAACGATATAACCGTGACGGCACAAAGACGAATTGAAGAGTATATCCAATTTTACAACCATAATCGGCCGCAAAGAAAATTAAAAAAGCTGACGCCCGTAGAATTCAGGCGTCAGCTATCGGCCTAAAGGTCGGGGTTTTTCTCAATGTCTACATATTGGGGTCTTGACCAATATCCCTCAAGATCTTATAAAGAACTTATCAAAAATCGTGAATATCGGCCCACACAAAATCCTCTTCCACCAAATCTGTAAATCCATCCAAAGTGCTAAAAAAACTTATTATTGTATCCTCTAACGCCTCAGCTATAATTCTTCCATGTCCACTTATCCAATCTGGCTCTCCATCAATGTCACTCTTGACTGCGACATTTGTTGAACCAAAGAGTACACCTGATTTTTCTTCACGAATTTTCACTTTAAACTTTGGAAATGGCAACTTATTAATTGACCAAATGTTGAACTTTGCAACCACTTTATCAATACTTGTAACACCATCAATAACGATACTTTTCCATTTTTCCATTAATGAATTCTCCTGTTTTATCTATTTAACAGTCCCAAAAGATAATATTGTTTTATCTGGAGCCAAAATGATGTATTTTCCGTTCTTAACATACTTCACAGCCCCCTCTGTATATCCACCAGGATTAGTATAAGTTTTCGACCCTTTGAGATTTTGCATAAAACCATCAGCCTTTCTTACATATTAAGCGAGGTTACTTGCTCCAACTTCTTTAGCATGCCTGTCATAATGGTCTATTAGTGAATCACCAGTTGTTTCATATGAACCTTTGTTCCATTTATTATATAAATTGTCATCCAGGGTCTGTAGTTGAAATGAAATAGGGTTATCTGCGAATCTAGATGATATTACTCTGCAATTATGGACCCACAGACCAAGATTCGAAACAAAATAAGAGTTATAATCAGTTACTTCAAAATTATAGACAGTGGCTTCCCTTGGTTCTTTTTCAATCTTGTCTATTGCCAGTTTAGTACCGTCACTCGAAACAAGCAAGTCGCCAACTTTCAGATCTTTGACAAGTGTCCAACCCTTGCTATCCAACCAGAACGGATGGTCATCTGTAACCTCAATGATTTCATTTCCTACATGGAGGTAGTAAATTTCGTCTGTCTGTTTCTGGAATAGCCGTACGACCACTTTATGCGCTACTTCTCCCGTTTCGTCAGACTTCGAAAGAACCTTATCCCCTACTTCAATATCCTCGATAGATTTCTCCCCTTCATCTGTCAAAACTTTCGTTCCGGCTGTGAAGCAATTGCATTCAAACAATTCGTCAAGGGTCTTGCCTGCTTTAATGACAAGCTTACCGCCTATCTTTACCATCCGAAAAACTGGGATTAAGGTAGCAGTGACAGACCCAAATTTTGTGCAATCGAGTAGGAGGGGGTGACTAACCCCCGTCCTCTCACACCACCGTACGTACCGTTCGGTATACGGCGGTTCAT
>NZ_JBFEFW010000033.1:0-62739 GCF_047229145.1 Brevibacillus jepli | reverse complement strand
CGAATCCCGGCATGTCAACCGGCTTTGCCGATGATGAAGTGATTCCACAATGGGCGAAAGGTGCAGTCGAAGCGATCCGCAAACTTGGCATTGTCGATGGGCGGGGAGGAAACCGTTTTGTAGCAAACGAAATCGCAACCCGCGCAGAAGCGACGGTGATGCTGCTTCGGATGTTGGAAGTCAACAAATCATAACCACCCGTGAGTCTATAAAATATTTTGTGTAAACTCTCAACCTACTAATTTACAATTTGATTAGAAAGGTAAGCGTCAAATAGCCCACACCTTGTCGCCAAGATGTGGGCTGATCGATGCTGGAATCAAGATTTGAACAAACGGCAGGTCAAGGGTAGCGATGGAGACCAAGGGAGTAAACTGTCCAACGCTTCTGGATTTTTCGGATCGGGAAGCTGCGGGAGTTGCTCGAACAAGAGCATCAAGTACTTGAAGGGGTTCAGTCCATCCTCTTTTGCCGTTTCAATCACACTATAGATGATCGCACTGGCCTTTGCACCGCGTGGCGTATTGGCGAACAGCCAGTTCTTTCTTCCGATCACAAAAGGCTTGATGGAGCGCTCACTGTGGTTGTTATCAATCTCCAGTCGCCCGTCCTTCAAGAACGCCGTCAGCTTGTCCCATTGATTCAAGCTGTAAGCAATCGCCTGTCCAAGCAGACTTTTCGGCAAGGTACGGGATCGCTGCTTGCGCAGCCATGCCAAATAAGCATCCAGAACAGGGCGACTGCGCTCCATTCGGATGGCATAGCGTTCTTGGGGAGTGGCATCCTTGCATTCTCGCTCAATGGTAAAGAGCTGATTGCAGAACTGGAGTCCCTCCCAGGCAGCTGTTTCGGTTTTGTCTTGCGAAGCAGGCAGCGCCTTCAGCGCCTCGTCGTATTTGCGGCGCGCATGTGCCCAGCATCCGACCAACGTCACACCGGACACTTTGTGGTAGCCAGGATAACCGTCCACGTGCAGGTAGCCATTGAATCCCGCCAGAAACTTTCGGGGATGTTCGCCGCCGCGCGTTGGCTGGTAATCGTATAGAACGATGGGTGGTCCCATGCGTCCGGTTCGGTACAACCACAGATAGGACTGTGCTTGCGCTGACTTGCCCGGTTCACACAGCACCTGCAATGTCGTTTCGTCGGCATGCGCGATGTCCTGGTTCAGCAGATGCTCATGCATACGGTTTGTCAGTAGCGAAAGCCACTGCTCTGCGCCGAAGATCATCCAGTTGGCAAGCGTCTGCCGCGAGAGGGTGAGACCCAGACGAGCAAACTGTTGCTCCTGTCGGTATAGCGGCTGGCTGTCCACATACTTCTGGCTCATCACATACGCAAGGATCGAAGGGGAAGCCAAGCTTCCCGGATAAATGGGCTTTGGCATAGGAGCCGTCACGATGGGTGTGTGGATTTCCTCACGCTCGCAGTGACGGCAGGCATACACCTGACGCACATGGCGCAGCACTTTCACTTCTGCCGGAATGACCGTGATTTCGTTTCGCGTCTCCGTACTCATCACATGAAGCGCACCGCCGCAGCACGCACAAACTTGTTCAGCCTCGGGCAACTCATACAGAATCGTTTCCACAGGAAACGATTCCAGCTTGGCCTCGCGGCTGCCAGCCGTCTTCTTGCGGCTGTATGTGACTGTCTCGATAGCTGGTTCCTGTGAGACAGGGGTCGCCAACACTTCCGCTTCATTAAACAGCTGTAGTTCCAATTGATCCGGATGCGTCTTCTCGCTTGAAGAGCCGAAGCGTTTCTGCTGGGCAAGTCGAAACTGCTCCTCATACCATTTCAACTTGGCTGTGAGCTCGGCAATTTGTGCATCCTGTTTGGCAATGATTGCGGCGTACTCTTCTGTTGGAGAGGTTTGCATTTCCGTTCGATTTTTCATATCTTACGTATTCGCGGAAGAAGCAATAATCCCTGCCGCCAAGATTGCCGAAATCACAAACGATGGCCGTTAAATGACCGTGCGGGCTGCGACTGGCGGATACGCTTGCCTCTGGCTCAGTGAAAGTCCATCCAGCAACCAACGCAGTTCGCGGCTGGAGACCGTTACCGGTTCTCCATTGCCCGTTGGCCACTGGAACGTACCGCGTTCAAGACGGCGGTAGAAGAGCCAGAAGCCGTTATGCTCCCAGTACAGGATTTTGAGCTTGTTGCGGTCACGATTGCAGAACACGAACAGGCACGGAGAGAAGGGATCCAGTCTGAAGCCTTCCTGCACGAGCGCCGCCAGACCGTCAATGGATTTTCGCAGATCGGTGAAGCCGCATGCCAGATAGACCCGATCAATCTGGATGGAGTTCAGCATAAGGCCTGGAGCGTCCGAACCACGTCGGACAGGAGTGAGGGATTGTAGCCGGGGCGGATTTCAATCACGGCCGCACCTACTTTGACCAGTAACGGGGATTCTGAGTTCTCCTGTGGTTTGTCCACGTTGACTTCCATCCATTTCGGCGGATGGACAGAGGATTCTTTAGAATCCCGAAATTTCCGCAGCCAATACCATAGCTGTCTGGTGGTAACCTCATTTTCCGCACACCATTTCGCAGCGGTAAGACCGCTGGCGCGATAATCCTTGATTCGTGCCTCCCACTGCTTACGGAGATCCGTTTTCATCATCTACACCCTCCTCGCTTGATTCTGAGGAGATTATCTCAAAGTGCGGTCTGTAATTTGAAGGTGGGACTTATTTGACGCTTACGAGAGTCAGAAAGAGGGTAAAACCGTCACCGTGCGTTGGTGGCATCCGGTGAAGGTCAAAGAGTAGCTCGGGGAGATTCGGGAAGTATGCGGCGTCGTGAGGAAAATCGACACATCCAACCGCCGCATTCGGTTGGAGAGCATGCACGATAGCGTCTGGATCGACGTTGCAAAGATTGTCCGTGTATCAACAAATTGAACGGGTGATGAGTATGCGCCGCCAACTACAACGATACCTCAATGCTGACCAGCTTGTGGAGATTATCTACCTCGATCGTCGCGGCCAGACGAGCAAGCGAACCTTGCGGCTGCACGCAATAACCGATGACCGGGTCAAAGCGTACTGCTTCGCTCGCCGGGCGAACCGCGTCTTTACAATCGCCAACATCCTCGCAGTCGCCCCGGTGGTGACCCGACATGCTGTCTGATATTGAGCGAAAGGTGCTGCGTATCATTTCCAACTTTTCCTTTGGGCGCCGACGCATGCCAACAGTGGATGAACTGTGCATCAAGACCGGCAGGGACTGCGGCGGCATCATGACTGTCCTGGAAGTGTTGGCGGTGAAGAATATATCGAATGGGACCGCATGCAGCCGGACAAAATCGAGCTGCTGGAAGCCTGGGAAAGGGGAGTCCATCATCCATGGCGAGCAAAATAGACAATATGTTTGCAGCATCCCGATTTGTGCTGCCAGAGCAGCGCGAGCAGTACCTGCAGCACCAGGAAGACGTAAAGCTGGTAAAGATGCCAGTGCTGGAGCAAGACGAGCTGGAGTCATTTCATTTCCTGATCCGAGACTCAGCCCGCGAGGACTATGCAATCACCATCACCTGGTGGCAGCCAGTCAAAGAGGACTTGGGCAAAATCTGCAGCATGTGGGGCGTGATCAAGTGGATTGATCAAAACAGCCGGCGGGTTAAACTGGTGAACGATAAGGAGAGCCGGTGGATTCAGATGGATGCAATCATTGACGTAATTCTATAAAGGGGAGAGCAACGTGTCAAATGTACTTACCTCATTAGATTCAATGGATGTAAGAAGTAGGATTATGGGAGCTATTTTTGTTGTTTTTAAAAAACCAGAGGCCATAGCACAATTTGTAGATGAGAGTACTGGAACCACGTACGTTGTTACCTACAACCGAAAAATATTGAAAATCTCGGTTGGAAACGGTGATTACCAACAGTTCGACAACTTACTCGTATTTTTGACATCTCAGATAGGGCCCCCAGATAAAATTTACACCAAAGAATCAAGGCTTGATCCCGGACAGATGATTTCGTATATGGAGTGGCTCAACAAATAAGAAGCTGTAGACCCGTCTCTGCATTAATCGGAGACGGGTCTTTGCTTTCAATATCTGTAAGAAATCCGACGGACACTTGGGGACGAATTGGGGACGAAATTCGTCCCCAATCATCATAACGGTTCCTAACAAAACCGAAGGGTATCGCTCAAAAGCCTAATAAAATAAGCTTTCATCAGACTATAACAGGTTGCAGCCAAAGCGTTGTTTCCCTTTGACAGGGTGGGGGTCGCTGGTTCGAACCCAGTCCGGATCACCATAGTACAAACACTGAAACCCTTGGTAATCAAGGGTTTTTCTTATGTCCACGTCCATCCACCCTGACAACATAATCCCTCTACGTTGTCGCTTGACAACATTTTGACAACCTTTATTCAACTAAAGTTATTTGGAGCGCTTCTGTTTCATCATTTTCTCGAAGTTGTCAGCAGCATCTTTTTGCATGTCTGGCATCACGTGGCTATAGACGTCCATCGTAATTCCAACCCGGCTATGCCCAAGACGTTCAGATACGACTTTGGGATGTTCACCCATCTGTAATAACATAGTGGCGTGAGTGTGACGTAGATCATGAAGACGAATGACTGGGAGTCCGCTTTTCTTCGTGATTCGTTCGTAGTGTCTCAGTAGGTTGCGAGGGTCTTGTGGTCGGCCGTCATCGTAGCAGACAACTAGATCATTATCCTCGTAGCCCTCGCCAAATTGAAGGCGTAATTTGTTTTGTTTTGCCTTATGTCGATTCAATTCATGTAATACAAACTGAGGGATTGCAATTCGTCGCTTTGCACTTTTAGTCTTTGGTTCTTGAAAGATGATGCCTTGATTAGAAGGCCGATAGAGAGTTTGCTGGATGCTAATTTTAGCTTGTTCAAAGTCAATATCTTTCCAGCGTAAGCCGAGGATTTCTCCACGCCTCATGCCAGTATAGATAGCCAGTACGAACGCAATATAATACTTATCTTTTTCGGCATAAGATAAGAACTCATTTGCTTGCTCAGGTGTCCAGGTGATGATTTCCTTTTGTGTGAGCCGAGGGGGCTCAACGTTATCCATGATGTTTTTAGGAATGACTGCCACTTTACTGCTTGGTTTAGGGCCTTTTTGAATACAGCATGGATGTATTTGATATAGTTGGCAGACAAATCTTCTTTCTGTAATTCAGTGAGGTACTTGGTGACATGAAATCGGTGTAAGCTTGTCCATTTCGATTTTTCCAAGGACAGGAATGATCCTGCAATTTATGACAGTCTCATGATTGGTATAGCTAGATGTCCTCAAAGTTGACTTCGAATGGTTCTCCAACCAAAAGATTAGATAATCGGAGAGGGTTTGTTCTTTCGAGATAACCAGGCCACCACTCTCATATTTTGTTATCATCTAAGCGCAAGCTATCTCGGCTTCCTTCTTCGTTTTAAAGCCCGACCTAGTGATTTGTTTTCGTTTCCCTGCTTCATCTGTGCCCAATGAAATCGCAAATGACCATGTTGAACCACGTTTTCTGAAACGTCCCTTCATTCTAATCAACCTCCATAAATGAGTTTTTATTTATTGAATTTACTTGTCTTCCTTAGCCTTTGCCGTCAACTTTTTTCAGTATTTTTACAGGTATCAGAACAATATTGTTGAATAATCCGGTTAGGTTCATATGGTTTGTTACATTTATAGTTAGCACATAACAGCAAAAGAAAATGTAAATAAATGGCATAAAGAATATTGATAATGTGATCATTTCCAATCCGACAATCCAGCAGAAATTAGTTGCTACTTATGGTGACGCAGCAGGTATGCCGAGCGGGAAAGGGTTGCGTCTCTCCACCTTAACCATTCCGGAAGAACGGTATGAAAAGCGAATCGAGCGAATGAAAAGTCTTGAAAACAAGGTGCGGCAGATCAATGATTTCGCTATCGGCTTGGGCGATTGCAAGCACCGAACAGTACTGGATTGCATGATGGACGGAATGCGTATGAACAGCATTGCCAGACACGTAGGTGTATCACGCCAACGGCTTAACGAGATACAACGTGACATTGTGAATCGTTTGGCAAGGGAGCTGTACAGCGAGGAATTGTTAGGCTCCTGACAGGTTGGCGAAATGGCGTTTTTTAAGAAAAAGAAAAGCAGATGCCGTGCACACCTCTGACGACAATGCCATGGATAGATGGGAAAGCGGACAAAATGGTTGGCCATCCGGCATTGCTAAATAAATCAACAAATATGTGTTTCTATTGTGGGCAGATCAAGATTGAAGATGACGGGCAGGATTTGGGTGGTGTGACGATCGGAAATCAGTCACCAGCAAATAGCGGGGCGTCGGCTTCTGGTTTTGGACAAGGACCAGCTTGTGAGAAGCCACAGGAAAAGCCAAGCATGTGGGATAATTTCGTCAAAGGAATCTCGATGCTGGGAGACGTTCCTGCTGCGATGCAAAAAGCAGCAAGTGAGTTGCCAAGCGCTTTGGAGAAAGCCGCAAATGATTTGCCAAAAGGTTTGAAGAAGGCAGCAGAGGATTTACCAAAGGGGATTGAAGTGTTTGCTAGGGAAGGCTATAGCGAGCCAATGCAAGAAGATTTATATACATTGCGGGATGATAAAGTTGATCTTGCGGATGGAATTGCAATTGGTGGACTTGCCTTGAGGGCACTTACGCTGGGGAGAAGTAAAAACATTAAGGACTTAGTGAATGCTGCAAGAAAAGGAAAGAAGAGGACAGGTGTAGGTCTTACAAGAAGCGCCGGGGATTCCACTAGTTCTATGGATCCAGCTAAATTTGATAGGATGAAAAAGGCTTTTGAAAAACAGGGGGGAATAATTGACCAGTCAGAAGAAGCAATAAGATATTTAAATTACCGTGGGGCAGAGGCTGTCACTTGGAATGAGAAAACAATACAATTAAGGCAGAATCCAACGACTTCTGCTGTATTCGAAGAGTTTATTCATACTGCGCAATATAGAACAGGGAAAATCCCCGACCAAACGCGAAGAACAGTACTTACCGTGGAAATTGAAGCTGCAGAAAAACTAATAAAATACAGAAAAGCATACGGCATTGCGAATATTGAAACAAGAGATACAATTAATAGATTGAGAGATTTGAGACAACAATTTGATGAATTAGGGAATTGAGGAGGGTGAATATGTTTTCAATTGAGGTCAAAACAGCTTTCTTTATCAAAGTTGCGAATATAGTTGCTATCGAAGGAAAGCCCAATGGCGATCTAAAGGCTAAAGTTCTTCATGATGAATCCGATAATTCAAAGCATTATAATGTAAAAGGAGTTGCATTGGTTAATGGACGGGAATACATTAGTCCCATAGAATCCATAACTCTTCAATTAGAGCCTGGAGACTATAATGCAGAGGATTTAATAGGAAAAAGATTGCTAAGCTATGATTAAGAATTGATTGCCACGTTTACTAATAAGGGGGCTTTTTTCTTCCGATGGATACCCAGTGTGGAGTCAATCCCCATACAATTAGTAAATTTGTTGAGGTTACCTAACAGGTTGACATATCTGACGCTTTTGACGGTTTTTGAAAGCAAATCTAAGGCTACACGCAATGAATAAGCCGCTTGGGTGAAGAACCGGGCGGCTTATTTTCATATACGATATATATTCAATCAATGTCATTAATGAGGTATAGTGGTTTTCAATTATTAGTGATGTTCCAGAGAATGCTTTTCCAAAAGTAGCCTAGTATAATTGACAAGGAATACTTAAAAGATGGAGGATATAAATGAGAGAGAGTTTTAGTTACTTCATCAGACCAAATGAAAATCAGTTGAAAAAAGTATGGGAAGATTGTGTCTTTGTTTTTGACACGAACGTTTTATTGGATTTATTTAGATAACTCATTGTCTACACAGGAAGCACTGATTTCATTATTTGAAGCATTTAGAGACCGAATATGGATCCCTCATCAAGTTGGTCTTGAATATTATATGAATAAGACTTCTGTGATAATAGAACAAAAAGAAGCCTATAGTGCAATAAGAAATAATTTGTTGGATTATTCAACTAAATTAAATATTGAATTAATTGATAAGCTTAAAAAATACCAAAAGAAACACCCTACAATTGAAACTTCACATATCATCAGTAAATTAAGTGCTGCAGTGGAAGAGATTATTTCTGAACTGAACGCAAAAGAAAAGTCTCATCCTGATTTACTACATCATGATAATACCGCCGAGAAGTTAGAGGAGCTTTTTAAAGGAAAAGTAGGGCAACCTTACACACAAGAAAACTAACTGCAATATATAAAGATGACAAAACTAAAAAGGATGAAAAAACATTCTTTGAGGACATTATTATTTATGATAAGTACGGAGATATAATTGTTTGGAAACAGATGATGGATTTCTCCAGGTACAGCAACTCAGAGAGACTATGACGCAAATGAAGTAAAGCAATAGCGCGAGATACCTAACCATAAATAAATTATGAACAGCGAAACATGGGAGCCATCCGGTCTATCGGGTGGCTTTTACATTCGCTGAAAATCATTCTGTAGAAAAGCTCCCGAAAGATCATAACTTAGTAAGCGAGGCATGATAAAGTTTTTGCTTTCAATGCAATTAATAAAAGAGTAATAATGTTGAAAATTTACAAGGAGTAAAATATACTAAAATTGTAATGAACTGGATAAAAAGGAGAGGAAAAAATGAAGAATACTTTAAGAAAACTATTGTCTTCTAGTATGGTGTTGGTTGCGTTGACTATGAGTGCTCAATCTGCCTTTGCTAGTGATGGTTATGGCGATACCCAGAATGAGGCAGTTCTTATCAAAAAATACGGAAGCGCCTCCCAGACAATTTCCGATAGTAATGATGTAGATTGGTACAAATATGATAATCGAACTGGAGAGGGTATCTCTATCCTATTAGAATCTCCAATGAATAAAAACTATGATTTTGATGTGATCTATATCTCGGCTAATGGAAGAGTGAAAAATACATATTCACCAACCGATTCTGGACAAGGTGGTGCTGATGTTCTTGGCCTCCAGTTAGGTCTTGGTGATCAGGTATATATCAAGGTTTATGGACATAGCCCATCTGATTTTGGTACAGCAAGTCCGTATAAACTTACAATTAATTAATAGAAAAAGCACCCAATCGTGGTGCTTTTTCTATTTTTATTAGGGGGTGTTAATATTGTGGCCATTTACGAAAAAAGAGGAAAACCTGAATTGCCGACACTGTGAACACTACGCAGAACTAAGATCATCCGATAAGGTCATGCCTGATAAGACTGTTATCGAAGGGAAAGTCAAGGTTAGGCAATGCAGTAAAGGTGGGTTTGAACTAACTGATTTACAGCCTTGTGGTTTATTTTTGAAAAGGAGTCCAGGTACGCATATGAAAATAGCGATACCTCCTATTCCCCCAAAAGCAGGAAGCTCGGTGCAACGACAAGTCGATGATTTCAAAAAGTGCAGATGCAACGGGTGAGTTAAGAGTCCAGCTTTTTTGCTTTGTGTAATGCGGTCAAAATCCCAAGCGCTTGTGAATTTGAGGGCCGCGGGTCCTTCCCAGTGGGTGGGCCCTATGCGGGTCTAACGAGCCCCGAAATCTAACCGAGTATAAGTCAAAAAAACCATTGTGCATGTTATGCATGGAGGAGGTGATTTCGGAATGGATATCAGCAAAGCGGTGAAAGTGATTGAGGGCAGGCTGTGCCTAAGTTCCACGGCAATATGTGAGGTGCTGGACATCCACCGAAACACCCTCCAGAACTACACAAAATCAGGTTTGCCGAAAGTGAAAACGGGCTGGTTTGATTTACGTGAGGTTATTCGTTGGCGAGTAGAACGAGAAGGTGCCAAAGCAAGCGGCGAAGATGAGTCACGCGCACAAATGAAACTTCGATACGAAGCGGAGTTGAAGAGGGAACAGGCAGCAGCGGCCACTTTGAAGAATGCCATAGCAAACGGTGAATATGTTAAACGGGATGACGTTGTGAGCGAGCTCCAACGTTTTTTTGTTACCCTGCGTAGGTCAATGGCCGGGCATAGCAGAAAGGTTGCGATGGAAATTGCACCATACGTTGATCCTGACCAGGTGTGCATCATCGAACAAAATATCACCGATACGACAGACAAATGCGGTTTTGTTGCAGTTGTCCGTAAGAGGTGTGTACGATGCGAAAAATTGACTGGCCAGAGTGGCTGATGGACGCACTGCAGGTGCTGAAACCACATGAAAAGCTCACTGTTTCCGAATGGGCGGATAAGTACAGAATTCTGGACACCAAAACATCAGCTGAACCTGGTCAGTGGTCCACGGATCGTACGCCGTATTTGCGTGGAATCTTGGATGCCTTCACCGATCCGCGCGTCGAAGAGATCATTTTCGTTAAGCCTAGGCAAGTCGGTGGTACGGAAGCTCTGAATAACATGTTTGGATTTATTGTGGCTCAGGATCCCAGTCCGGATCACCATAATATAGAAGCTCAATCCCCTTGATATTACTTAAACCTAGAACTTCTAGTGAAACTAGTTTTGAAAAACGAACTTTATATTCGTTTAGGTCCATAACTTAAGCTCACACCCTTTTTCGCAAATCGTATTAAGTACTGAAGTGGAAATCAATAAATTATTTCTGAGACTATACACAATTCTCAGGGAGATAAACCGTAGGTCAAGATCTGATATCTAAGTGCGGGGTTCTCGAAAATGAAGAATAGCAGGAGCAAGATTACAAACAATCCGCCAGCTAGACTAATCGTTGCAAAAACCTTACTCACATTACTAATCAATGGAAAAATTGCAATGAGCAATATTCCAAAAGAAAAGACGATAAGTAACAGCATTTTGAATATGAATGGAGCCCAAAATTCCATGATTTTTAGCCCTCCTGACAACCTGATTTTTACCAATTGTATAGTTTAAGGGGGCATTCGAGAAGCAGTTTATCAATTTGTGTAGCGAATGAAATCAGCCAATCTTATCGATAATCAGCACGCTCTCAACTTTGAAAAATAGTACAGTTAAAATCGTTATCCCGAGAAGCAGTAGTAATCCAAAAATCATCGATAAGATAATCATTATCTTCTTCACAAAAAACACCCCTCTGTGATAAGACGAGGGGTATCAAAAGAAGTTACAAAATGTGTAAAAAACGATCGAGTTAATTTAACACGATAATTATTTTGGAAAGAAAATACCCCCTTGGATTTTTCCTAAGGGGTAGAAATAAAATCTCTAGTCTTAAATTACTCTTGGTTCCGATGGAGAGGATTCTTTACCATTAAGAGTAGGGTCCGAACTGATAACTTTATATTTAACAGTGTAAGAACCGGTTGACTGCATATAAACGTCAAAGTCGACCCTCTCTCCACCTGGATAAGCAGTTGTCGTTATAGCCGGGCTTCCATCCTTGTAAAGCGTTACACTATAATGACTCGCGTTAGCTACTGGTATCCATTCAATAAAGTTTTCATCCCATTCAGGTACTGAGACTATTACGCTATTCTCGTCTTATGCCTCTCTCTATCTTGGTTTATAACGAGCCTACACCGTACAGGCGCCTTTCAGCGCATACGGCGTTCCATCAACGGATAAGAATGAAAATTTACAACGGGCAAATTCATCCTATCAAATGCGTCTCACAAAATTCTCACAAAAATCTCTCAAATATTTTAGAGCGCTAAACGTCATCAAAGTAGCATTTTACAATACACACGATTTGTTAAAGGGGAGGGGATTTAAGTGATCAAATACAAATTGGAGCAAAGTAACAATCAGAGAAGATTTATCAGAGATAACACAAAATATTGTTGATTTACTTTTGACTTTTTCTACGCTAACGGTAGGATAATGGAAGAATTTTCGGGTAATTGATATAGGTTATTTAATAAAAAGGGTAAGCGAAAAAAGCCGGCATAGGCCTTTATAACAAAATGAATCATCAATCATTCAACATTTGCGATAATGAAAACGCAAGATCTTGAAACGTAAGTTCCCCTATACTAAAAAAGGCAATTAGTTGTGACAAAAAATGGGGGAACGAACATGAGTAACAAGGTGGAAGGATTGTTAACTAACACAGATTTTCGCAGGCTCTGGATTGGGCAAACTGCATCACAATTTGGGACTCAGGTTGCACTATTAGGAATGCCATTAATCGCAGCTCTCTATTTAGGGGCCAGTCCCATGCAAATGGGGTTGCTTGGTTTTGCCGAGTATGCGCCATTTATCATTTTCGGTTTGCTCGCTGGTGTATGGATAGACAGATTTCCCCGGCGACCAATTCTTGTCGCCGCTAACTTTTTCAGGGGTGCATTACTGCTCATTGTGCCGCTGACAGCTTTAACTGGATTCCTGAATATGACAGTTTTATATGTGGTAGCCTTCATAGTGGGTATCTGTACTGTCTTTTTTGATGTTGCTTATACATCCTTTTTGCCTTCGATTGTGAGCAAGGAGCAGCTTGTTGATGGGAATAGCAAACTAGAGACAAGTAAATCTACCGCACAAATCGCTGGGCCGGGTTTATCTGGTGGACTGGAACAGTTAATCACCGCTCCTTTTGCAATATTGTTCACGTCGGTATCCTTTTTTGTATCCGCTGTGTGCATAGCCCGGATTCGCAAGTTGGAGACAGTCGCGACAGATGCGAAAAAACAAAAAAACATGTGGCTGGAAATGAAAGAAGGGCTGCATACGGTTTACACAAAACCGTTGCTGTGGGGAGTGGTGCGCTGCTCAACAGTCTTTAACCTTTCCTGGAATGTTATTTTTAGTGTTTATGTTCTATATGCATCGCAAGAACTCAAAATCAGTGCGAGTATTCTTGGCATCATTTATGGAACGCTAGGAGTAGGGTACCTATTTGGCTCGCTGCTTGCCCAAAAGGCTGTACGTCGTTTTGGAGTAGGTCCAACAATTGTGGGTTCCGCTACGATCGCAGCAAGTGGCGGTTTGCTTGCTCCAATAGCAGTAGGATCAGAATTAAGTATTGCGTTGATTATGATGATCGGACAGCTTCTTTTCGGAATGGGTGTTTCAATTTTTAGCATTAGTACCGTTAGTTTACGTCAAGTAATTGTACCCGATGCCCTGCAAGGTCGCGTGAATGCTATAATTCGATTTATCTCGTGGGGTTCTTTACCGCTTGGTTCGTTAATTGGAGGGATGATAGGGGGGGCAATGGGTTTACGGTTCGCTTTATTTGCGGGTGGCATTGGATTGTTAGCTTCGGCTTGTACATTATTGTTCACCCCTTTTTTACAACTACGTGTGAAATCATTTCATGAATTAACATTGGAAAAAGATTTGACTATAAAGAGCTAAGGAGTCCCTTAAGAATACAATTCGACATCGATTCTAATACCTTTTTAATATATTTAGCGATTAAAATGACCGGGATTCCTTGATAGATAAGGAGTGTCGGTCTAATACTTTATGTTAATGCCTCCATGGAATAGATGAGCATTGAGGAAGAAAGCAATAAGGGAATATTGTTCACTGAGAATACAGTCATAGACTGACAATACGTCACTAATCTAATGGGCAGGATGCTCCAAGTACTGAGATTGTTTGGCACCAGCCTCTCTTCCGAAAAATGCGGTGCATTCTGGATGACGATTATACATTCTTTACTGTAGGTATTACACGAAGGACAATTGTGTACTTTCATGATTTATCACCTCTCATCAACATCATAAAGCAAAGGGAAAAAAAAACAATCTGCTTGGCGGTATGAGAAACGATATCTATCTACAGTAAAGAGCACAAGGATAACTGGCTATGTGAAGACTGCTACCTATAGAGTCTCAAAGAAGACGAAGCGACAACAGATTAACACAACAATCGATGTGATAAACAAGACGATCTCTCCAATGAAAAGACATCAGAAATCTTGGGAATTTACCTTTCTGTAACGGCTTCATCGAAGATTTTTCTGTAATGGTGCAAATCAAATTGAGAGGCTAATGCGTCGACTCTAGCCCAAAATTCATCTTCATTGAAGCCAACAAAATCTACAACGATAAACTCTGCGAGATTATGGAATGCATGGGCTATACGGAAATTTCTATAAAAGGTGGCCTCGTCAAAATCACCACTGTTTTTTAGATCTAGGAATGCTTGATGAATTAATTTCTTATAAGCGATCTTCTTTACTTCTATCATTAGATCATCTCCTTTTCCTTAATGAAATAGGACAGGGAGTTGGAAATTCCTGCGCGAGGAAAGCAGACGATTTATTAAAACATTACAGGTGTTTATTCTGTAAAAATCCAGCATGTTATACAACCGCTGGTAGGTTCAACAGCAAAAGCACTAGTAGTCACAGACATAACCATTACAGCAGCAAAGACAACAGCAACGAACTTTTTCATACGTAACATCTCAAGAGGCTTTAAAAGAAAAAACAGATCTAATAAACGATAACTACTACTTCGATGGTCCGAAAGATATATCTAAAATAAGGCGTATGCCCTTGACGGAGATTGCTAGGATCTTTGTTGCCCTTGATTTACTCTTGAAAAATTACTTGGACTTTATCTTGTGGGTGATCATCGTGAGCTAATTTACCGTTATATAACGATTCGAGAAAGGAAAGATCCAAATGAATACTTCGCAAATTATAAAGAAATTAAAGAACTCGACGATAATGAATCTGACAAAGAAATCAAGAAAATCGAAGAGGTATTTGTTAAAAAACTAAATTCAGTGCTTTGAGCTAATAATACCGAGATCAAATTTTCAAATCAGCCCAATTTCAAATAAAACTGCTGCGAGAGACTAAGAAGCCGCTGCGTGTCAGAACATGAAAAAGATCGCCACACAACTAGCCAGGCTGGCGCAGGTTGTGCGGAGTTTTCCATAGATGTATGAAACTTTCTAACTATTTTGCGATTACAATCAAACCATTTACAGCCTCCCTTCGTTTCCTTTGATAGTACCGTAAAAAAACATGTGTGAAATGGAGGAAGACTCATGAAGAAGACCATGTTCCTAGGAGCTCTACTGCTCTCTGTCTTTACGGCTGCCGGAATGTCAGCCTATGCACAAATGGACGGTAAGCCAGCGTCTCAGGCGACACCAAATTCCAGCCAAAGTGATCAAGTCATCCGGGTGTACGGACCCGGTGGACCACTTGGACCGATCAAGGAAGCTGCTGAACATTTTTCAGCTGAAACGGGCATGAAGGTGGAAGTAACAGCCGGACCAGAGGGCAAATGGATCGACCAGGCAAAGCAAGATGCAGATATTATTTTCGGTGGCTCCGAGTATATGCTGCAGGACTTCATCTTTAACCACCCCGAACTGATCGACACGAAATCACGTACACAGCTTTACCCGCGTGCTGCAGGAATATTGGTGAGGAAAGGAAATCCTAAGAAGATTGAAAGCCTGGAGGATTTAACGAAAAAGGGAGTAAAAATAATCGATGTGAATGGGGCTGGCCAGCTTGGCCTGTGGGAAGACCTGGCAGGCAGAAAAGGGCTGATCGAAGGCATTTCCCAAAATATTAACCTTTCTGTAAGGTCGAGTGCCGAAGCCATTGAACAATGGAAATCGAATTCCAGCCTGGACGCCTGGATTACCTATGAATCGTGGCATTACCGGCTCCAGGATGTGACTGACCTGGTCGAACTGCCCGAAGAAGAAAAGCTCTATCGTGGAACGCCGATCGCCCTGACGAAAATCACTGATCAGAAAAAAGAGGCACAGCAATTTATTGACTATTTAAAAACGGAAAAATCTCACCAAATCTTTCAAAAATGGGGCTGGAAGTAAGGACGAGTCTTACATCTAAAAAACCGGGAGGAACATACATGAAAAAAGCAGTTTTTACCCTTGCGATACTTTCGATTATTTTTGCTTTGGCTGCCTGTGGAAATAGCACGGAAGTAAAAACAGACACGGTTCAACCCGATCAAGCCCAAACAGAACAAACGAAATCGGAACAAGCCCTGGCTGACAGCCTCCAGCTTTTGGAGAATGAGAAAGCTGGAGAGTACCTGGCGGATCCACAGGGAAGGGCCCTGTATTACTTTAAAAAGGACGAAGCAGGAAAAAGCAATTGCAGCGGAGACTGTCTGGCAAACTGGCCGGCATTTACCCAAGAGGATTTCGCCGTCCCGGAAGGTTTTGACAAAAAGGATTTCGATACGATTACAAGAGAAGACAACGGGAAGAAGCAGGTTACGTACAAAGGCTTTCCTCTCTATTATTTTGCGAAAGACCAGCAAGAAGGGGATGTAAACGGACAAGGAGTAAAAGATGTATGGTTTGTCGTAAACAGCGAAACCGCATTTGAATAAGCCTGCCCAGGGAACGATCAGTCGCGGTCGTTCTCATCTTTACTTTTAAAATAGTGTTACGGCAATATATTTTTATCCAAAAGCAGGGAGTGCCACATGAAAGAAAATAACGATGCGGAATTAATGCGATTGGTAAACGAAAAAAATGGTCACGCATTAGAAGAGCTCTATGATCGATATATTAAGCTTGTTTACGGTTTCGTTATGAAGTTTTGCAATGGGAATGAGGATAAGACGAAAGAGATTATTCAGTTGGTCTTTTTGAGGCTATGGACAACAAACAGCCATTACGATCCTGCCCAAGGCAGCTTTGTAAATTGGCTCCTCACGATTACCCGCAATATATGCATTGACTACCTCCGCAAAGAGAAAAGGCATACGCAACACCAGCAAGACGAACATGAAGAGATCGCCGACCCTGCAAATGAAGTCGAGCAACGAGTAAATACGAATGATATTGCGATGGCGAAAAACAAGTTGCCGACGGCGCAAAGAAAATTAATCGATTTGCTTTATTGGAAAGGGTATTCTCTTTCAGAGATCGCCAAGCTGGAACAAGAGCCGCTCGGCACGATTAAAAGCAGGCTTCACCAGGCTCTAAAAGGATTGAGGAAGCATCTGGAACTGGAGGATATAAAATGAGAAGGGTTTGTGATCATCTAATTCCATATATAGCAAATGAGCTCAAGGAGAGCGAACACATGGCTTTTGCTGAACATTTAAAGAATTGTACGGAGTGTAAGAAAGAATATCAGGAATTATCCCAGGCCTGGCATGCTCTGCCGTTTGATTATACTGAAATCGAGGTGCCTGAATCGCTAAAAGGCGAGGTGCTGGGGTTTGTTTTTGATCACAAAAGGAAAAGTGGTACGGAAACATTTATGACTAAGATGAGCAAGCTCGCCATGATGCTCAAAAGCCAGTTCACTCCAGTTTCAACCAGTATCGTGGCCGTCTTGTTGCTCGCGTTTATTGGCCTTGGAATAGCGAATGTACAGGTGAAAAATCGCCATGCCGAGAATATACCCATTGAAATTTTAACGGCGATTCCCTTAAAAGCAGCCAATCAAAGCCACCCGGGAACAAACGGCATCGCCTATATTGTCCAGCAGGGATCAGAGAAAAATTTGGTGGTGCAGGTTCACGAATTGCCCGGCGTCAAAGGTTCTCAGGTTTACCAGGTTTGGCTGCTGAAAAACAGCACGAGGGAAAATGGTGGCATATTCAAGCCGGACGAAAACGGATCCGGGATACTGACCTACCAGCTCGCCGAAGGGCAGACTTTTGATCAAATCGGCATCACTGTCGAACCGGACGCCAACAGTAGACAACCAAGGGGAGAAAAAATAGCCGGGTCATAGAAATCCGCCAAGATTCGTGAGTTGATAGAAAAGAAAACAACAGGTGTTTAAAAAAGGTCATCCTTTGCAGGGTGCCCCTTTACGTACTTCAATATATAATGAACGGAAGTAGTAGAAACAACGAGGCAGTGATTATACGCGTGATTAACCTAACGGGCTCGATAACAGGAAAAATATTCTAGTAATGATAAACATGTAAATCATGGAGGGACTCGCGTGAACTTTGATCCGAAAGACTATGAAAAGCATTACTCAGAACAATCATTTTGGGAGAAACTTTCAAAGCATGCTGCCAAAGCAGGGAAAAAAGTAGTATACACTGCACTTCTTGGTTACTACGCTCTTGATAACCCAAAAGTTTCTCCGTGGGCAAAAGCTCGAATATACGGAGCGCTTGGCTATCTGGTTTTTCCTGTAGATCTAGTGCCAGATATTATTCCTGCAGCTGGATACACGGATGATTTAGCTGTGCTAATGTTTGCCATTGGGCAAATCGCTTTAAACATCGACAAGTCAGTAAGGCATAATGCCCTCCAAAAGTTGGAGGATTGGTTTGGAAACGTAACAGAAAACAATAAGGAAATTATCGATATTGAGGCAGAAATGTCTGAGGTAGAAAAGGCAACAAAAGAGACAGAGACTGAAGAAATGAAGAAGTAGAATAAATTCGATGGAGCATTAAGACACCTACGGTTGAGTGAGAGAAATCCAATTTCGCAAAAAAGAGATATACGAGCAACTTTGAATGAGTTGTGCCAGATAAAATGGATGACGCCTCTGGGGGAAGCTGTTTTGGAGAATAGAAAAGGACTACATTCTTTTGATAATTACTTGGATGATGAGGACGTGTATATAGCTTTAGAAAATTATTGGATGGACATGTTTTTTATGTTGTTAGATAAAGCGGATATTCCTCGTGGTGATTGGATAAGCCCTTATTTTAAGACTACCTTTCGTAATGGGAAAAAAATGATGGATGGCAATCCTGTATTTTCAGCAAGATCTGAAAAAAAAGACAAAGTAATAAAAGTAGTTCAAGAAAGCCCTGTTAACGGCGATGTATTTTCTTACTGGAGTAATAGCAACGAGAATGAGTTGGTGATCGTTTGTACATTCAATGAGCATAACTTGAAAAAGGTAAAAGAGATCATATCTAGCTGGATATAGGTGCTGTTCAAAATGCAGGCCCTTCCGACTGGCTGAACGAAATCAGGATTATTTTAATAACGTCTACATTGGATCGGTGATACTCGCCTATCACGGCTACGGAGCATCCATACGCAATTGGGGCTGGATTTGCCCGTGTGGTGGAATGGTACGGGATGGATTGATTCAACAAAAACATCAGTGTAACGTGCACAGGTTTGCCTGTTATCCTGGTAGAATCCCCCTCTAATCAGACAGTAAGAAGTACGTTCACTTACTGATAGCTTTGAGGGGATTTTTTGTGGGGAAGATCAAGAAAAGGGGAGGAGCGTAGGACTTACTTTCAAAACTTATCTTTTCGAATCACCAAATAAACAATGAGCCCAATAATAGGAAAAATCAATAAAGCAACGAGTACAATGACTGAGAATTCTTTGCTATTTTCGCGTCTCCTTGCATCACGGTATGCCCAAATGCTGATGACAATGTTAATGATGTTCAGAAACAATAAAATAAGTAACGGGAGGATCATAATAAAAAAACTAGGGGACGCATCGCCTATACTAACCAAAGGATCACCTACTTTTCATGAATTTCAAGACTTTCCCAATTATATAAAATGAATAGGGAATTGTGAAATCGATCTAGGATGAAAAAATTGGTATAATCGGAATGTAATCTTGCTACTTTTTACCAATCCGGAGGCGCGTAAATTTGAGAAAAGCAATTTTAAAAGTAACATGGTTCTCGATCATCCTTTCAATTGCATGGGTAACTGGGTGTCAGAATGAATCGAGCCAAACGACAACCATCGAAAATACCGGAAACTCAACACAGGAAATAGCAAAAGCAACCCCCCACTCCATCAACTTCAAGTTCAATCCAACCTTCATCAACGAAAAATCCAGTTAATCCTTCAGCTGCCACAGAACAACCAAAAGAAGAACTATCCCCCTATCAAGTGCTACAAAAAATCCGGGAAATCGAGCAGTTCAAAGGGGGAACTTACCAGGGGGAGTGGGCAGAAAATGAATACACATTTGCACTAACTAACAATAGCGATGATCGAGATTACCGCCGCTACTATGATCGTGCGACTCACCATGTTAAAAAACTCGGAGAAAATGAATTAGAGATATACTACAATCTTTTAGATACTTCTACTTACCCGCAAGCAACATCAGATTTAGAGGACTTACAGGTGGGTCAGGAAACACTGCAGCAAATGGACGGGATCGAACAAAAACTGTATGCAAATAAGGAAGCATTTCATGCTCAATGGTCCCCGAATTTTCAGTATGTCTCCTTTTATAAAGGAACGGATGAGGACGGTCAGGCATACATATGGAAGATTGGCAACGACTCGCCCACTCCATTGAAAGAAGCGGTCGTAGACCGATATTTCTTTGAATGGTCGCCTGATTCCCAATATCTTTTACTCGATACAGGAACGAGCAGGCATCGCGGCGGGCAAATCTATCAGGTCGCAACCGGTAAAATGAGTGAGCCATTTTCGTATATTTCACAATTCCAATTCTCACCGCATGCGAAATGGGCTGCATTTTCTCAATTAAGCGGAATAAATTCGAAAGAAAAATACGGTATGGAAGACGAGGAAACCGAAGATTTGTGGTTGTTTGACTTGTCTACAATGGAGCAGAAAAAACTGTTTCAGGCAGATGATCACACCGACTACTTCCCGCTTGAATGGAAGAGTGATACAGAACTCCGCTATTGGAAAAAAGATTATCAGAAGAATACGGAAGAGGAGCTAACCGTGACGATTCCTCAGGAGTAATAGTCAAATACCCTCTACGTAAATGAGAGGGTACTTGCTATGTTCTGGATGTAAACTTCCCTCGAACTTCCTCTAAAAAAGCCTGCACCGCCGGGGACAAATAACGATTTTTCATATACGCCAAATAGACAGTTCTCTCCAGCGCAGGGGATTCAATCGTTTTCCGAACAAGCGTCGCATCAGTCGATCCAGACAAATAATTCTCTGGAATAATGGTAACCCCCAGATTCTCCCTGACTAAAGTTAAAGCTGTTTCAAATCGCTCAATCTCAAACTTTATTAGCGGTGACACGTGTTCCAGTGAAAAGGCCTTTAAAATATCCTCCCTCGTCTGAAAGCCTTCCGTACTAATGATGAAAGGCTCACGCGCCAAGTCTTCCAATCGAACAGTTGCCTTCTCGGCCAGAGGATGATCCTTGTGCAGCACCAGCATTAATCTCTCATGGTACAGAGGGAATGATTCAATATCTTCCTCAGCTATAGACTGATTGGTAATGAGCAAATGCGTGTGATATTTTCGCAGTGATTCCTTCACGGCTTTCCCACTGAGCACCTCGATCAGCTTGATGTTTATCGAGGGAAAACGCCTCTGATATTCCCGAATCACTTTTGGAATCCAGTGCTTCACGGACTCTATAATGCCAATAATGAGATCCCCGCTGCCGGTGAGCTTTACTTCTTCCATCTCTTTTTTCAGCATGTTCATTTGGGAGAGAAGCAGCACCGATTTCTGATACAATATTTTACCAGCATCCGTCAACTCCATTTTTCTCGTATTTCTTTCGAGCAGTGGAGAGCCGACTTCTTGCTCCAGATTTTTAATCGCGTTGCTTAATGAAGGCTGTGAAATATGCAGTTTTTGTGCGGCTTTCGAGTAGCTCAACTGATCGGAAACTGTCACAAAATAGTGCAAATGTTTGATGTCCAAGAGTATCTCTCACCTCCATTTATAGCTTTAAGCTATCAAATTATTTAAATTATATATTAGAAATAATAAGTTTGTCATTATATAATCAATAAACAAAAGGTTCAGAAAGGATGAATAGCTTGCCAAAGAATGTATCAGCAGATTTGTGGACCGGCCGGACTGACCATACGGAGAGAAGAAGTAGTTTTCGCTACCATCAGATTGTAGAAATAACGGACTTGGATACATTGCAAGCTGCCAAGGATCGCACAGTCGCTATCATTGGGTTTGAATGTGAAGAGGGAGTCAGACGCAATCAAGGACGATTAGGTGCAGCACAAGCTCCAAACGCAATTCGGCAAGCGCTTGCAAGCCTTCCTTGGAAGGTAGACGAAGGAAAACGTATGATCGATGTAGGCAATATTGCTTGTCAAAACGATGAGCTGGAAGCAGCCCAAGAAGAACTGGGTCAAGCCGTCGCTGCTATCTTTTCCAAATCCATGACGCCAATTATTTTAGGCGGAGGTCATGAGACACTGTACGGACATTATGCAGGGGTCCGCAAGCATATCGGAAAAGATGCATCTCTTGGAATCATCAACATTGACGCTCATTTCGATTTACGCTCTTATGAAATACAGCCTTCATCCGGGACGATGTTTCGGCAAATACTAGAACACGACAAAAACAGCAGCTATTTTGTGCTGGGGATTCAACGTTTCGGAAATACGCAGGAGCTATTTGATAAAGCAGATGAGCTCGGTGCCCGTTTTATTTTGGAAGAAGATATCGATGACGCACGGATGGATGTAATTATTTTACAAGTAAATGAATTCATCGAAAAACACGATCATGTCATGCTGACACTGTGCACAGATGTTTTAAATGCAGCTTTTGCACCGGGAGTAAGTGCTCCATCTCCGTTTGGCTTGACACCAATGGTTGTCCGAACTTTGATTCGTACTGTTGCCGCTCATAAGAAAACGCTTTCTTTTGATATTTGTGAAGTGAATCCGGTACTAGATGAAAACGGAAGAACAGTAAAGTTAGGTGCTTACTTGACGAATGAAGCCATCATGGGATTACTAGAGAACTAAGGGGAGACAACTATGACGTTAGCACTTAATCAAGTAACGACGATTTTTCTCGCAGTAGCACTTCTCGTATTAGGTACATTCCTCGTAAAAAAGGCTAGTTTCTTGCAAAAGTTTTGTATCCCGGCGCCGGTTGTTGGGGGCTTGTTGTTCGCTGTCATTGCAACGACTCTGAAAGCAACCGGAATATTAGAGATTAAGTTGGATACTTCCTTGCAAAGCTTGTTCATGCTTACATTCTTCACGACGGTTGGATTGGGAGCCAGCTTTAAGCTGATCAAGCTAGGCGGTAAGCTGCTCGTTATTTACTGGCTTGCATGTGGATTCTTGGCTTTGGCACAAAACGCGATTGGTGTCTCTCTGGCTTCGGTGTTCGGTATTCATCCACTGATCGGGATGATGGCGGGCGCGGTTTCCATGGAAGGTGGGCATGGAGCGGCAGGCGCATTTGGACAGACCCTCGAGGATATGGGCATTCAATCTGCGCTGGCGATTGGGATCGCGGCAGCTACCTTTGGTCTCGTAGCGGGTGGCTTGGTTGGCGGACCGACTGTAAAATATTTGATAACGAAATACGATCTCAAGCCGACTGAAACAGAAGAAGTAGTAGAGACAGTAGAAGAAAAAGTACAGCCGATTACGTCGAATACCTTCTTCATTCAAGTACTGCTCATTACTTTCTGTATGGCCTTGGGAACGTATTTGGGAGAGCTGTTCTCAACTGCAACCGGATTTGTTCTGCCTGGTTATGTAGGAGCGATGTTTGTGGCGGTTATCGTTCGTAACATCGTAGACAAGCTTAATCCGAAAGCAATCGACATGAAGAGCATCAACCTGATTAGTGACGTTACACTGGGAATCTTCCTGTCCATGGCACTGATGAGCATCAAGCTGTGGGAAGTTGCGGATCTTGCGCTTCCAATGCTCGTGATTGTGTTCGTCCAAGTAGTCTTCATCGTTTTGTTTGGCATTTTCGTCCTGTTCCGTTTGCTTGGCAAAAACTACGATGCAGCCGTAATGGTCGCAGGCTTTACAGGACATGGTCTCGGCGCTACACCGAACGCAATGGCGAATATGGCTGCAGTGACTGGGCGATTTGGTCCTTCGCGAAAAGCATATCTGGTCGTTCCAATCGTAGGTGCATTCCTAATTGATGTGTTCGCGATGCCGATCATTATTACCACGATTAATTTGTTTAAATAATTGGGTAGCAAAATCCCTTCAAGCTGGAAAATTTCTGGCTGGAGGGATTTTTTTGCATACGTACATGATGCTCCGAGGTGCGTCTGAAAATGTAAGTGGTTAGTTGAGGAGTAATGGAAAAATAATTAGTTTTTATTACGAAATTTGTAACTTATTGTCATTTTTGACGTATTTATTGGAAGAAACACCCAAATAATAAGAAAAATATGGAGGTAGAGAAAATGAGAGAACTTCATGCTGATGTTGTGATTATTGGGGGAGGCACCGGTGGATGCGCAGCAGCACTAGCTGCAGCGAAATCAGGAAAATCAGTCATTATGACGGAAGAAACCGAGTGGATTGGCGGTCAATTTACGAGTCAAGCGGTACCGCCAGATGAGCATCCGTGGATTGAGCAGTTTGGTTGCACGCGAAGCTACCGCACGTTCCGTAACAGCGTGCGAGACTATTACCGTAACTATTACCCAATGACAGCAGAAGCACGCGTCATACCGAATCTTGACCCTGGTAATGGCTCAGTCAGTCGCCTTTGCCACGAACCAAAAGTAGCGCTTGCTGTTTTTTATCAGATGCTTGCTCCCTATATTAACAGTGGTAGACTTACTATTCTGACCAATCACAAGCTGCATGCCGTTCGCATGGCTGGCGATAACGTGTTATCTATCACCGTAGAAGATCGGAAGCATCATGATTTTCACGAATTGGTAGCTCCGTATTTCCTAGACGCGACAGAATGTGGGGATGTGCTCCCGCAAGCCGGCGTAGAATATGTGCTTGGCGCTGAATCAGTCGATCAAACAGGAGAGCCGAATGCTGTTGTAGGACCGCCGCAGCCAAATGATATTCAGGCGTTTACGTATTGCTTTGCCATGGATTATTTGGAGGGGGAGAATCATACAATTGCCAAGCCGGAAACGTATGACTTCTGGCGTAACTACAAAGCGGATTTCTGGCCGGACAAGCTACTTAGCTGGACAGGTTCTAATCCGCGGAACACTGCTGAATCTGTCCGCTATGAGCTGTTCCCGGGTACCAAATATTTCCCGCTCTTCACGTATCGCCAGATTGCTGATCCGAAAAACTTCCAAACCGGTCTGTACAAGAGTGGCGTATCGACCGTTAACTGGCCACAAAATGACTACTGGCTAGGCTCGATCATTGATGTGCCAGAGGAAGAGCGTCAGCGTCATCTTTATGGAGGTAAACAGCTGAGCCTCTCTCTGCTGTATTGGATGCAGACTGAAGCTCCTCGCCCAGATGGCGGACAAGGGTATCCGGGTTTGAGACTGCGCAAGGATGTAGTAGGAACAGAGGATGGTCTGGCGATGTATCCGTACATTCGTGAATCTCGTCGGATTAAGGCTGAATTCACCGTATTGGAGCAGCATGTGAGTGCATTTGTCCGCAAAACAGGCAAAGCAGAAGACTTCCATGATTCCGTTGGGGTGGGCAGCTACCGAATCGATCTGCACCCGAGTACTGCGAACCGCAATTACGTTGATGTGTCTACCTATCCATTCCAGATTCCGCTGGGAAGCTTAATCCCTGTTCGCGTAAATAACCTGCTGCCAGCGGGTAAAAACCTTGGGGTTACGCATATTACGAATGGTTGCTTCCGACTCCATCCAGTAGAGTGGAACGTCGGTGAAGTAGCTGGTTATTTGACAGCATATTGCTTGCAACACGGTCTGACTCCTCGGGCGGTTCGCAATACACCTGATGAGTTGAAGAAGTTCCAAGCTTTCTTGTACGCAGAAGGCGTAGAGTACTTCTGGCCAACGATGTACGCAGTGTAAGCGGTAAGACTATTTGGTTTCCTGAGTTCGGGATTTCACCGGGCTCAGGTTTTTTCATGGAGTTACTTGGTGGGTTCAAAAAAGACCCGCCGCAAGATTTCCTCTACAGTTTCTTGAGGTGTCTGCTCTGAAGAGTCGATCCAGATGCCAAGCTTAGGTGTTTCGGTTTGCAAGATTTTATTGAGGTGGGAAATCGTCCAGGCACCATATCCTGTTTTGGGACGGGTGGCTTCTCTCTTTTCAACTGCTTTCTCGTTGGGAGTGAGTACCACAATATACAGGGGACGGTTTCGAATCATTTCAACAAATTCACCCAATAAGGGGCCAACGATAACATCCTGGACTACGACATTGAATCCTTCCTCGAAAAATGTGTCTGCGGTTGAGGCTGTTATTTTGTAGCGCAGCTGCAACTGACGAATTGCTTCTTCAGAAGGTTCAGGCATATATTCTTCTCTTCCATTCACAATCATCCGTCGGAAAGAATCGCCTCGTACATGAACGCTTCGATCCAGTTTTTCAGCAAGTAACTGCGCTACCGTTGATTTTCCAGAAGCCATAATCCCCGTAACGAGAAAAATACACCGGTTTTGATAAAGATCATTAACATTCTCGTGCAACATGATAATCCCACCTTAATGATCATGAGTTGTTATAATATTCATGTAATAAAATCCAAGATAATTCCGATCTTTTTGCATCATAACATGACGGTCAATCATACGCGATAGCGCAACCGTCCCAATAAAGGAGGACATGATGATAGGTCCTATTTTTCTGCGAGGAAAATACATAGAGAAATTTAGGGAGCATCTGTTGATCTTTCCTTATAATCACGTGATCCATGAAGGCATAAGCTGTTTAGACGACACAACGAAGAACTTACCCACAGACAAAGTCAATAAAGTCATTGATCATTTTGTAAATGCTCGTTTCCCGATTTTTTGTTTTGCCGGGAGTAAAAGCACCATCCCATTTTGGGATTACCATGTTGCCTTAGATTACGACCACGACAAGAAAGAGGCCAGCATTACTGAACTACTGGTGCGCGACCCAATACTTGAAAATTCTCGGAAAGGGATACTCATGGCGTATGATTTCCTTGTGAATCCGAGAGTAGGAGTGGAAAGGATACGAGTCCCCATGAATGTGAATAGTATGGGTGACAACAAAGACTTTGAAGACATTTTGGTTGAGTTCGTTCCTCATAAAAACATCACGTATTTGTCCATGGAGGTACTAACGTATGATAAATTTGATCAAAATTAGAGCAAGTGTATTTATTCCCACATCGTGGACTGAACCTAGAACGGATCCGCAAACAGGAAAAGTCATTCAATTTGAAGGCGATTCACGTGAATTTACCCCTCATGCCGTTAACGCGATGCGTTCCAGAGTGGAGCAAGAGGTCGTCGTAGATTTTGTGAAAAAGGCGATATTCACCTATCAAAACACGGGTATCACAACCGAAAAGGTTACCGATCCAGATGGCTCGATTCATGTAAGACAAGGAAAAGCGAGTACAGAGGGCATTTTGTGCAGGAAGATGGAATGGCGGTCAGATGAAGAAGTAAGCTTTGAAATGAGTGCAAGTGCGAGCAATCCGCTGAATGAATATGCCCCTCCCGTTGATTATTTATTATCGGTAACAGCGAAAAGAGACGGTCTATTACAGATCGACGGGGCGCATGACGGCTTCCCTTGCTTTGAATTTTATAAGCAAGTGGATTTTGGGCCGTATGAAAAGATTTATACACATGATTTCCGTGAAACAGGTGATACCCCGGCGGCGTTAGCTGGAGAGATGGAGTATACATTCAGGAAGATTCTGTAGGCCGGGGCCGATCGGGCAAGTTGGAAACCTTGATCATTCAAGGTTTTTTCTTTTTCATGCGTGCATTTATAAAAAAATTCGCAAATGGCGGGATGTTTTTTCTTCCAGACGTAGTTAGTATGTGAAAGACCAAAAAAGCTGCAGTAGCGATCCAGAGAGAGGAGGGGAATAGATGCAGGATGATAAGGCAATCATCGAGGAGGTCCTGCAAGGAAATAAAGAGGCCTATGCTCATATCATCGACAAATACCATGAAAAGATCGTTTTTATCATCCACAAAAGACTGGGGAATCCGCAAAACGTTCAAGATATCGTCCAAGAGATTTTTATCAAAGCCTATTATCACCTACCGGAATATAAAGCCCATTTTGAATTTGGCGGATGGTTATACAGAATTGCTGCCAATCATTGCTTAGATGTGCTTCGCAAATGGAAGCGAACACCGACGATAACTGGCGAGGATTATGAACTGGCCGATACGCGTACCCCGGAGATGGTTTATCTGGAAAAAGAACAGCAATCATTCATACGACAGCAATTGATGACCATCGAGGAAAAGTACCGTATCGTCTTGGAACTGCGCTACCTCCGATTTTTAAGCTATGAGGAAATCAGCCAAAGATTATCTGTCCCGGTTACCACCGTTCGCGCGCGTCTGTCCCGTGGAAAAAGCAAGCTGTTAGCGGCGATCGTAAAAATCAGGAAAAGGGGGGACTTTCACTGATGAGATGTTTGAGTAATGAACAGCTTGATGCCTATCTCTTTCACAATCTTTCAATGTCAGAGCACAAGAAAATAGATGACCATGTAACAGCATGTCCAAAGTGCACACAGCGCTTGAGCCAGTATGTTGAAGGGCAAGATCAAGCAGGAGATTTCGTGATGGAAGAGTCAGAAACAGATCGGGTTGCCGGGAAGATCATAGAAAAGCTGCCCCCTTATCCGCTGAGTGTCCTCCATCAAGGTGTGGATCGAACGAAGCTCAAACAAGCCAAGTGGAAAAAAAGGAGTCTGGATATTATGAAGAAAACGACAGTAGCCGTAGCTGGATTAGCACTGGTGGTCTCGCTTGGAACAATGGTATCACCCTCTTTTGCAAACTACGTAAATGGTTTGTATGTGGCCAATGCTCCCAAAGCAGCAGTTCCTGTATCGAACAGTTTGTTTGCTACCTTTGAAAACGCAGATGCAGGAATGTTACACGCGGTCAAAAACGGATTCGTTCAAACGCCTAACCTGTCTGTAACTGATCAAGGAATTACGCTAGAGGTGAAAGAAGTTCTTGCTGATCCCGTGCGATTCTTGGTGGTTGGAACCGCAAAGGATAAGAATGGGAAGGTAGTCTTGGATGCAAATGATATGAATACGAACTACTCCCTTGTCCTAAAAGATACAAATGGCAAGAATCTGCTTCCAAAGGATGAGGATTACTGGCAGTTTTATCCGACAGGTACTGACTATGTTATGTGGCATCGAGAGCTGAGCACATACGTAAACCGAGGGAATCAGCTGCCCGATAAAGTGATCGTTGAGGTGTCGCTCTCCCAAATCGGTGAGACCAAGGGGAAATGGCAGCTATCGATTCCAGTAGATTTGACCAAGGCCAAAGCTGCGACGAAAACGGTGGAAGTCAATCAGCGTCATACCACATCCGAGGGCGAGGAGATTTTGCTTCGCAAGGTTAACTTCGCCCCTAGCGGAACCGAACTGGTCTTGGAGGCTCCTCAATCAATGGGACTGGGTTACGAACTTGTTGACGACAAAGGAGAAATAATTGCAGCTTGGGATGATATCAGCCTGAATTCTTGGGATAAGGTAGATATGAGCAGTACGAGTATCAGTAAAAACATGATTACCAGATATGACCTTTACTCTGAAGAAGCTGGTCAAAAGCCAACGCAAATTCATCTTGTAGCACCAATCACAGAACAAAAGAAAATGACGCTCAAGCTACAAGAGCTTTATGATTACACATCAGCCGACTTGAAAGCAAAGCTGATTCCAGAAAAGATGAGCAAAGAGCCAGTTAAAGCAGAAGAAGCTGGGAACGTATTTACTTTTACAAACTATCAGTTTTCTGACAGTACGATCCAGATTGATGTGGAAGGAACACTTGCCCAAAATATCGCTTCCGTACAAAAATGGAGTGCTGTAGATGAAACAGGAGAAAAATACTTTGCGTTTTTCGATGGAAAACAGACGAAAGATGATCAAGGGAATGTAGAGCTGAAAGGTAAGGTGCAAATTTATACAAGCAACCCACCAAAGGAGCTTACACTGGGCTATACCTTGAAGGTGATCGAGAACAGTGATCAAAAGTGGGAAGTTCCTATTCAGATAGAAAAATAGGGCAACAACAGTTTGCCTCATTTCCTCAGGCAGAAGGAGGGAATGAGGCTTTACGATATTAGCGATCCGTGCCTTTCACTTTACTTTCCTTCCACCAGTAGTATAAAGTTGTCACGACAAAAAGGCCGATCAAAACCATAGATAAAAAAGGGGTCATCGTCATTAGCCTCCCAATTCTTTATTTCCCAAGCAGCCCATACAATTTCTTTCGATCTACCCACAGCAATAAACCGCACATCACAGTGAGGAGTAGACTGTAATTCTTAGCAGAAATATCAAAAGCAAAATCAACAATGGTAATATTTAATGTAATGGGAAAAAGACATACGGCTGCGACAGTTCTGGTTCTTGGAAAAAGGATGAGTAAGGCACATAAGAGCTCAGCGATTCCAATGAATATTTCATAAAAGCGTGAGTATCCAAAAAAGTGCCAAGCCAAAGTAAGCGGTTCATCTTGACTGGGATCAAACGTAAACCTTTGGGGAGGGCTGAATTGACCAGGAATCTTCACCATCCCATAAAGGAAGAAGGAAAAAGCTAAATATAGCCGCATCGTTGCTGGAATACTTTTTGAGAAAATCCGTTTCCACCTGTTTGACGTGTCCATCCAATCACCTTTTTCTCGAGTTTCTTATCAAAAGGTAGAAACGTTGATGAGATGGGAAGGTTACAAAAATTAACAAAGGAATATATGTAGGAATTGCCTACACGACTTTCACTCACCTATAATAACCATATCATTACTAGATTATGGAAGGTGAGAATGGGACGAAGCTACTTCCGACCATGTCTACTAGGAGGTTCTATCGTGAGTAACCAGACTGCATTTGATCAATTTCCTATCATAGAAACAGACAGATTAATCCTTCGACAACCTGATCGAAATGATTTGGAAGATATTTATGAAGTGCTTTCTCATGAAGAAGTCGCGAAATATGTGGGTGTGGCAAGGTTTCAATCGATGGCAGAGGCTGAAATGGAGCTTCGTTGGTATCAAGACTTGTTTGAACAAAAACAGGGACTCAGGTGGGCGGTCTCTGATCGTTCCACTGGAAAATTTCTAGGCAGCTGCGGCTACAAAAATTATCATGCCGTTCATAACAAAGCCGAGGTTGGGTATGATCTGAATTTTGCGTGGTGGAATAAGGGGATCATGTCGGAAGCACTGGCGCCAATCATCGCGTACGGATTTTCGCAAATGAACCTGAATAGAATGGAAGCGGACGCAGATACAAGAAATACAGCATCCATTCATTTGCTCCAAAAATTTGGCTTTCAAATAGAAGGAATCCATCGAGAAACGGAATATGAAAACGGGATGTACATTGATCTCGTGAAGCTGTCTCTGTTGCGAAGAGAATATGAGAAGAATTCGTAATCTATGATAATCAAAGAAATGGACAACCGGCGGAGGAAGGTATGGGATTTTATCCGTACTTACTTCCGCTTTTTTCATTTCGTAGCGTATTTACCTTCTCTCGACCTCTAGAGCTACCCTCACAGCAGACTCAATCGCCCCCTGAATCCACCCGTGATACTCATTAGAGGTGTGCTCCCCAGCAAAATAAATTCTTCCTTCAGGCGTGCCAATGTATGGGGTCATTTCCGTCTCCTGCAACGGTTTGAAAAAGGCAAAAGCTCCAGCACTATAAGACTGTAATGACCAATTATGTGTGACCCCTGTGACAAAGGTGTTGTACACCTGATCTCCATGAATAGCAGCCAGTTGCTTGACTGCTTGCATGATCTGTTCTTCTTTTGTCATGCTGAGCCAGGGTAGGGCATCATCCTCCCAAGTATAACTAACCAATACGACACCACCAGGCTGATTAAAGCCATGGCTGGGAAAGTACGCAAAGCGAATAGGAGCATCAGTCAGCGTCTGTCCACTCGTTATTCCTTGCGTTTCCCAGAAGCGTTGAGAAAACTGGACGCCTATTTTGGTTGAGGAAACATAGTGAAGCTGACGAATGGCTTTCCATTTTTGATAAGAAAACGTGTCGTATGGCTCAACTTCAACAAATTGCAAAACGGTAAAAGGGATGGTAATAATCGCAATGTCACCGGTAATTTGAAACGGTTCGTTTGTTTTGGTCTGCATGCCGGATATGGTTACATGGTTTCTGGTATGAGCGATTCTCGTCATTTTGTGCTGGAAGTACATATTTTCATGCAAGGAAGGAAGAAATGCTTGTGGCAGCTGGTCAAATCCCCCTGTTATTTCGTAGAAGCGAGTAGAGGGGTCGAACAGGATAAAGTCTCTTAAAATCTCGGAAAAGGCAAGCTCGGGGAAGCCTTCGAAGCCAGTCATGACCTTTATCATATCGACAGCGGGAGCAGATAAGGAAGGGCCAACGGGATTGAAGCGCATAAATTGATCCATGGAAAAACGATCGTATTGCTTAACGATGATTGGCCAGTTTGTCGCTGGATTCAGCTGGATGAAATCGATGACAGGCTTGATTGCTTGTTGAGCCAACTCCGAAAAGGTTTTCCCTTTTTCATGTGGGGCTACGGGGAAGCGGAGGATGTCTGGATCACGTTGATAGATCCAACGGCGGGTTTTGATGCCATTCACGGAGAGGATGTCGTTAGGTGAGCTTGCGATGAACGGATTGAGGGAAAGACCGAATTTGGTGACGTAAGCCATAGTAAGTTCATGCGTATGAGGAATGCGCATGGCGCCAGCTTCTAAATAGTGACCGTGAGAAAAAGGAGAGCGCAATGTGAAAACTCTGCCGCCGATACGATCGGACGCTTCCAAAATGGTCACGTTATGTCCCGCAGCTTTTAGCAACGAGGCTGCAACGAGCCCAGCCATTCCTGCGCCAACGATGATGATGTTTTTGGGTGAGTGGGTACGTGGTAGACCATGGCGAATGATGGACAGCATTTCCGATTGTGAGGGGGAGGAGGCATTTTGCATGGATAGTCTCCTTTCCATTTGATTCTGGTAAAATTATCCTATTCAATCTTTCACATAGGTATGCGTTAGGAAAGGCGAAGAAACGGAACTCTACCATTTTCATCCAATCAATGATAGAATAAGAGGGGAACAAATGATCGGGGGGACTAGCATGTTACCAACAGATGTGATCTGGAAGCCGAGTACAGGTGCAGGTTATGAGCATGTGAGAATTCATGAGGGAGCGAACCGAATTCTTGTCAACAGCATGGTAATCGGGAAGCGGGATGACGCAACCATAACGAGAATCCACTATGACATTGTCCTTGATTCCAATTGGGTCACGAGAGAGGTTTCCTTGGGAATGATGGGGGAAGAACGAGCGTTGCATCTCGTATCAGATGGCAGGGGGAAGTGGACAAACGCAGCGGGCGAATCCGTTCCCGAACTATTTGGCTGCATCGATATTGATATTTCTTGTACACCCTTCACGAATACACTGCCAATCCGGCGCTTGTCGTTTACTCCGTTGGAACCACAGTCCATTCAAGTAGCCTATTTTTCTGCCTATGAGCTGACGTATAAACAAGTGCAGCAGCAGTATACGTTGCTAGAAAATAGAGGGGAAACTTCGGTGTATCAATACCGGGCAGGAACATTCGTGGAGAACATCACAGTAGATTCGAACGGACTTGTGCTGATCTATCCCGAATTGTTCATGCGTGAGCAGGTGTAACGAGACAAGGAGTGAAGGTTCAATGGCTGACCGGTTTATCGCAGGGATACTCACCAGCTTTATGTTTACGTTTGGGACTGCGTTTCTGTATTTTCAGGATCGCTTCTTCGTCATTCCCGGTGCGATGTTTATTTTTCCGACGGTGTTTCTTTTGGGGATTCCGCAGTCATTTGTCATTGATTGGATCGTGAAGCGATTGCCTTTACGCAGGGGGAGCGTCCTTTTTCTGCTGGAGGCTTTGCTGTACATCGTCGCTGGTGTGATCGCGACCATGCTGCTTTTCTTTATGGTCACGCGTTCCTTTACTTTGGTTCTGCCTGAGTTTTACGTCCTCGGCGTGGCTGCTTCCTTGCTTTACTTTGTTTGTCTGTATGCTTTGAGGAGGAAGAAGAAAGCCCAGCCAGTAGCTTAAGGGATAGGAGAGAGCGTTATGAATGAATGGGTCCAGGTTGTCTCAGGCAATATTTTGGAAGCCACAGAAAATGTGATCGTGCAGCAGGTCAACTGTATGGGTGTGATGGGAGCGGGGCTTGCCAAGCAAATAAGAGCCAAGTATCCGAGCGTTTATACGGTATACAAACGACTTTGCGACCAGTATGACAATGCTCGGGGAGAGCTGCTGGGACAAGTATTGCTTTGTCCTGTAGAGGAAGGGAAGTACATTGCCAACATATTCGGACAGCTCGGTTATGGAAAAAAAGGCGTCTACACCCAATACGACATGCTGCAAAAAGGATTAGAGGAGGTTCTCGCCATCGCGAAAAAGGAAAATCATACGATTGCTATTCCATACGGGATCGGTTGTGGGTTAGCAGGTGGGGACTGGGACGTGGTAAACGAACAGCTTGTCAATATTTTTGCTGGATACGGTGTAAAGGTGTATAAATTTGAAGTGGCTTGACGTTTGCAGATCGTATACGCTATATTAGGAATTACCATAACTGGGGAGAGATGTTGATGTCGGCGGTCGTTCTTAACTAAAGCAATTCCATAAAGAAGGTCTTGATTCATCATCCGAAATTTTGCCATATAGCAAAGTTTCTTTGTGCTGGATGATTTTCGACCTTGGAATTAGTTAAGAACAACGGATATCATACAATGCCTTAGGTTAAATACCTATCATTGCGCCCAAAATCCGTGCTGTGTTCAGCGCGGTTTTTTATTTGGTTGCGCTTTGTTTAGGTATCCCAAAAAAAGGGCGGAGAATGACATTTGTTCATTCTTCGCCCTTTTTGTATTTTTATCGAAAAAGGAGAAATCAATCATGAATGAAAAAGCATTACAGCGTCTCGAATACGGCAAAATCAAAGAAAAAGTAATGGACTATGCCTTATCGTACGTAGGGAAAAAGCATGTAGAGCAGATGATGCCCTTGGACTCTATGAAAGTATTGCGGAATAAGCTGGACGAAACCGCAGAAGCCAAGAAGATCCTGCAATATGGAGCAAGTGTACCGATTCCCGCGCTGGAAGGGATGGAGAAAATCCTCTCCCTCCTGGGGACGGGCTACGTTTTCAGTGTGAATGATTTTACGAATCTGAACGTGTTTCTGACCAGCTGCTCCCAGCTCTCGAAATACATGGCGACAAAAGCACAGTTGGCGCCGCGTGTCAGCTCCTATACGGCAACGATGTATGAAGTCCATAAATTGAAGAATGAAATCGAACAATGCATCCGCCACGGGCAAGTCGTAGATTCGGCCAGCAAAGACTTGTTGAAGGTCCGCAAACGCATCGTCGTTTTTGAAGAACGTTTGAAGAGACAGCTGGATTCCATCATGAACAAATATGGTTCGATCATGCAAGAAAATGTCATTAGTACACGCAACGGACGCTATGTCATCCCCATCAAAAAAGAACATCGCAGGCAAGTAGCGGGAAGTGTATTAGACGAATCGGCGAGCGGTCAAACCGTCTATATGGAACCGACAGAAATCAGTACCGTGCAGTTCGAGCTGACAGCACTCAAGTCAGAAGAAGAACGCGAAGTAACAAAAGTACTGATGCAATTGTCTGCCGTCGCAGAAGAATACACGCATGAGCTCACGGTAAATGTCGAGACCGTCGGCATGTATGATTTCCTTTTTGCAAAAGCGAAGTATGCACTGGCAATAGGAGGTGCGAATGTAGATCTCAATGAAAAAGGGATTATCGATGTGAAAGAAGCACGGCATCCGCTACTCGGTGAGAAAATGGTCCCGCTGCATTTTAAGATTGGGCGCGAATACAAATCACTCATTGTTACAGGTCCCAATACGGGTGGGAAAACATTGACGCTAAAAACCATCGGGCTCTTAACCATGATGGTGCAGTCCGGATTGCTGGTACCTGTGCAGGAAGGCAGTCGCTTCTCTGTTTTTCGTAACATCGCGGCAGATATCGGGGATGGGCAAAGCATCGAGCACGCGCTAAGCACGTTTTCTTCGCATATTCATAATGTCCTTGATATCTTAAAGATTACGGACGACTCGACCCTTGTCTTGATCGATGAGATGGCTACAGGAACAGACCCAGGAGAAGGAGTAGCTTTGTCAATTGCCATATTGGAGGAGCTGCACAGAAGAGGCGCGACAGTGATTGTGAATACGCATTTTAACGAGATCAAAAATTTTGCTTCCGCAACAGCCGGATTCCAAAATGCACGAATGGAATTTGATGAAGAGACCTTGCAGCCCTTGTATCGCTTGCGCATCGGAGAGGCTGGCCAGAGCTACGCCTTCCTGATCGCACTGAAGCTGGGTATCCCGACTGAAATGATTCAGCGATCTCGTGAAATTTCACGTAATGGATTCACGGCCACAACTTACACTACTTCTACTACTGACGGGCCGGAACAATCTCGGGACGATGAGCAGGAAGAATATGAGGCTCCAAGCTACGTGGAGACACGAGTCATCGAAGAAACGGAAAAAGCGGTGGTGGCAGTAGAAGAGGAAAGGCGTGAAGATACGCCTCAGGTGCTTCCAGAAACAGCCACAGCCACGCCTGAACGTAGCAAGCCATTTGCTGTCGGTGATTGTGTATTCATCTCCTATTTAGGCAGGACCGGCATTGTGTTTGCCGCGGAAGATTCCAAAGGCATCGTTGGAGTATTGATCCAAAATCAAAAGTATAAAATTAACAAAAAGCGGCTCGTCTTGCACATTGAAGGCAAAGAGCTGTATCCGAGCGATTACGATATGGACATCGTATTCGAGACAAAAGAGAACCGGAAGAAGCGTAAAATGATGAGTCGCAAGCATGTCGAGGGATTATCGATCGAGACGAAGCTGGAGGGATGATTGCTACAGGCAAAGAGCCGATTTTCTTGAACGGAAAATCGGCTCTTTGCTGTTTACTCACACTTTTCTCTTTTGCCTCGACTCAAAGCTGTTCGGAAGCTATTTCCGCAGCCGCAGGTTGCGATCGCATTCGGATTTTGGATGGTAAATCCACCCATCATACCTGTGTCTTTGTAATCGATTTCGACGCCATCGACATACGGATAGCTTTCTGGATTAACGACCAGCTTCACTCCATCAATCGTAATCGTGGTGTCTCCTTCCTGCTGTGTATCATCAAAGCCGAGTCCGTAGGTCATCCCGGTGCAACCCCCGTCCTGTACGCCAAAACGAATGAAGAGAGGAGAGGTAGAAGAGCTTTCTTGTTCGAGCATGTTCTGAATGCGGCTTACAGCAGCTTCGCTGATTCGTATCATTGTGAAACCTCCCTTTTTTTGCTTACTGTTCACCTACGATGACAACCTCAGGGACAAGGAAATTGCCTGAGCGGCTATGAACTTGTTCCTGGATATGCCTCATGAGGGTCAATACATCAAGTGCTGTGGCATTACCGGTGTTCATAATAAAATTGGCGTGCTTGTTCGATACCTCCGCACCACCGTGCCGCATGCCCTTCAATCCTGCTTCTTCAATGAGCTTTGCAGCAAAATGGCCGGGGGGATTTCTGAACACACTGCCTGCACAATCAAAGGGCAAGGGCTGTGTCTTTAGCCGATTTTCTTTGTATTGGTTCCACTGGAGCTTGATGCTTTCGCTGTCGCGCAAAGTCAGCTCAAAAACAGCTTCCGTGATAATGACATCAGCATCTTGCAAGGATGAGTGGCGATAAGAAAAATCCAAATCTACGGCACGCAGGGAGCGTATGGCTCCAGTTTGCGTGATTACTTCGGCTGAATGGAAAATGTCCGATATATCTGATCCATTCGCGCCTGCATTCATATACACAGCGCCGCCGACAGACCCGGGTATTCCGCCTGCGAACTCCAAGCCACTGAGCCTGTGCTTGTTTGCCAACGCTGCGAGCTTAATCAAGGAGTAGGCGGACCCTGCGTAAATCTGATTGCCCACGATTCGGGCATAGTCCAAAGCCTTGTTTAATTTAATGACCGCGCCACGATAACCCTTGTCTGTGACTAAAAGGTTGGAGCCCTTTCCCATCACCATCCATGGGACATGATGTTCATTCAGTATTTGTAGAACCATGATCAGTTGGGATTTACTGCTCGGTGTGATCAGCATATCCGCAGGACCGCCTATTTTCCAGGTAGTATGTGCCGCCAAAGGCTCCTGATAAGTCACCTCGACCTGTCGTTCACGGAGAAGAGAGAATACAGGTTTCATTCGTTTCACCTATCCTTTTTGGAAAAAAGCACCTTGCACTTCCCTTACAGTATATGCATTATTTTATATATATTCAACTAAAATGTTTAATAAATTGCAGGTGAAGGTTTCGCTATGCGCAAAGAGTGTCACTTTAGAAACATGTTGATTGAATTAGTTTGCCAAAGGGCATATACTGTGAGCGTATCGTTCTTTTCGATAAAAGGGGCGAATAGACAATGGAGAGATACAGACACCTATCTACACGTGAATACATTCTTTTGTTGCTGAAGCGGGAAGGGGAGCTCAGTACAAAAGATTTACAGAACAAGCTGGAGCTAACAAAGGTTGCTGTCAGTCGGCAAATGGTCCACTTGGAAAAAGACGGTCTCGTTGTGTGCAGACTAGGGCGTCAAAAAGCGGGCAGACCGATGCACTACTATTCGTTGACGCAGCAGGGTAGCGAGCAATTTCCGAATGATTATGGACAACTAGCGGTGGATTTGCTTGAGCATATCGTGCTGGAAGACGGGGAAGACCGTGTCGATGATTTCTTCGGGAGACAGCAGGAGAAGATCATCCGGAAATACGCTGGACGGATGGAAGGGAAAGAGCTGCCTGAAAAGGTGGCAGAGATGGCACAGATTCAGGACGGCAATGGCTTCATGGCGAGCTGGGAACAGCAGGGCGATGAGGAATATGTGATAACGCAGCACAACTGTCCTTATTTTAAAGTAGCCAATCGGTATCAGATGATCTGTGAGAGAGAGCTAAGTATTTACCGAGAGTTATTGCAGACGAATGTAGAACGTACGGAATGCGTGGCACTTGGTGGGACGAAATGTGTTTATGCGATCCGTGCTACCGAAGTGAGTAGACAATTTGAAGCTGGAGGGAAAGGAAACGATGAAAATTTCAAATCCTTGGGATGCTGACTGGGAAGTATCCGAACCATTGGCACGTACACTCATCTTCCGCCAGTTCGCACAGCTGTCCACCATGCCCATTGAGTTAATTGGCACTGGGTGGGATAACGTCGTTTTTCGTGTGGGGGACGAATACGTTTTCCGTTTTCCCAGGCGGCATGTGTCCGTTGAACTAATGAAAAAAGAAGGAAAGCTGCTGCCACAGCTCGCGGAATTTATGACGCTTCCGTATCCGAAGCCATTATTTTACGGTGAACCAAGCAGCGATTATCCTTTCCCCTTTTTGGGGTATACGTATGTTCCGGGAATGTTCCCCATTGACTTGCACGCCGAGAAGCGTGCTTTATCGGCAGCTGCACTTGCGACGTTTTTAAAAAGGTTGCATGCATTTCCGCTGCACATTGCCCGTGAGAATGGGATTGAATATGATCACAGGAACCTCATAGACATTGCAGCGCGAAAAGAAAAGATGCAGACGTTTTTGTCTACATTAGCCCTACATATTTCTGAGGAAGACCGAATTGCGATTGAGAAATATTTGGAGCAAATCGTCATAGCTTGTGTAAAGCCGAAAGAAGTATTACTGCATGGAGACTTGCATTTTAAAAATATGCTCGTAGATGAAACGGGGAGGGTATCGGGCATTATTGACTGGGGAGATATCAACATCGGTCACCCAGGGTCGGATTTAAATGTTGCCTACAGTTTTTTACCACCACAAGCCCGTCAACCATTTTTCCAAGCGTATGGAGACGTGGATGAAGAGACTCATTTACTGGCCAGGATGATGGCGGTGTATATTCCGATGCTGCTATGGTTGCAAGCCATTGACAACAAAGACGCAGAGCTGGCAGAGGAAGCGAGAATGACAATTCGGCGAGCTCTCACGGATGAATAGGGCATCTGTAAAACGTGTCGGGGGACAAGCCGCCCAGCTCATCCCCCGATTTTTTTATGGGCGCTATCCGATCCCTAACTCTTCCATTTTTCGATACAAGGTACTTCGCGCAATTCCCAGCTTTTTGGCAGCTGCGCTGATTGACGGAGCCTGAGTAATCGCTTGCTGAATCGTCTGTCGCTCTAATTCGCGTAATAATGGCAAAGGTTCTCCCGATGCCTCCTGTTGTCCATATTCATGCTGCCATTCGCAAGGGAGATGGTGAGGGGTAATCCACGGATCGTCGAAGGCATGTAAAAATGCCCGTTCTACAATATTGCGCAGCTCACGAATATTTCCAGGCCATGTGTGCTGTTGCAAAATCGTCAAAGAAGATTCACAAATACCTGTTGGCCCGCGAGCGTATTGGGTATGGAGCTGGCTGAGAAACTCGTCAGCCAAGGGGGCAATGTCTTCCTTGCGTTCGCGCAGAGGAGGGATGCGAATTTGCAGGACGTTTAGCCTGTAGTAGAGGTCTGCACGAAACAGCCCATTCCGCACATCTTCCTCAATGAAGCGATTGGTGGCAGCGATAATCCGAATGTCCAATGGCTTTTCTTCGTGAGAGCCCAATCTCGTGACTTTGCGTTCTTCCAGTACGCGAAGCAAAAGTACTTGAAGCTCTATGGTCATTTCCCCGATTTCATCGAGAAACAGTGTTCCTCCGTTTGCCGCTTCGAATTTCCCAAGCTGTCCCCCTTTTTTTGCTCCGGTAAAGGCTCCTTCTGTATAACCAAACAGCTCACTGGCAATGAGCTCCCGTGGAAGTGCTGCAATATTGACTGCGATAAATGGGCCGTCTTTTCGTGCACTGGAGGTGTGAATAGCGCGTGCGAGAACTTCTTTTCCACACCCTGTTTCACCGAGCAATAACGTGTTTGATAAAGATTGGGCAGCGATACGCGCTGTTTGTAGTTGGTTTTGATAAAGGGGGCTGTTCGTATGAATCTCTGAAAACGAATAGCTGCTAGCTGGCTTTGACACGGAAGAAGTGCCTGGGCGAATGAGAAAGAGGCGATACCACGTCTTTTCCCCCAAATCGAGCTCCTCTACGAACCAATTGGCTAGGCGTGTTTGTTCCCAATCTACCTCGAGCACGAGGCCTTCACACAAAGAAAATCGTTCCTGTGCCTGTCTGTTGGCAAAGAGCACGACACGCTCATCACTTATGGCGACCATGTATTCCTGACTATTTTCGGCCCATGCAAAAAAAAGCCCTTTCCAATTGGGAGTAGAATGCGAGGCTCGGCTGAGGGCTGGAAACTCATGATCATGCTTGAATGCAGGAGGACGTCTCGTGGTAGAAAGTGATTGTGGAAAAAGCGGCAAGGAGCCATTCTGTAGAATATGGATAAGGGCGTCCCTTATCAGGGAAAATTCGTAGGGTGTAAGATTCGCGGAGGCTTGTAATTGCTGATAGAGAGAATGAAAGACAGCATCAGAGATCGCGCGATGATGGGAACGCTCGATAATGGAGGAAGACTTGAAAGACGAGAGCAGCATGCCGGCTTCAAAAATAGTTCTCGCACCCTTTCTTGGTAATAGTTTGTTTGTCCGATCATGGGACAGGTGTCCGACAGGGAAGCAGCGAAACAAACGACTCACAATTACGAAAGCGATACAAGAGATGAGGGAACATTTCCGGTCGAGGGCAGAACTAGTGCATGACCTGTTTTGCGACAAGCTCTTTGTATTAAGTATACAGGAGAAAATAGCCAAAAGAATCGGTATCATCAAATTTTTATCGGTACAAACAAACTTGGCACATCAATTGCTTCTTCTCTATTCACGTACGGCACTCGCTACATTTTTGAACAAGTGAGGGGGAAGCAGCATGCCAGAAGTATTATTTCGAGTTGACTTGAACAAGCCGATGGAGGAACAGGATACACCCGGTCACAACAGATGGCATCCAGACATTCCGGCTACTGTCTCGGTGAATCCAGGAGCTGTTTTCCGCATGGAATGTAAGGACTGGACAGACGGGCAGATCGCCAACAACGACGACCCTTCCGACATTCGCGATGTGAATCTCAATCGCGTCCATGTACTGAGTGGACCTGTCTGGGTGAATGGCGCGGAGCCAGGAGACCTCTTGGTTGTCGATATCCTCGACATCGGTGCACTCCCCAATTCGGAATGGGGCTTTAACGGTATTTTTGCCAAAGAAAACGGTGGGAGCTTCCTCGTCGATCATTATTCGCAAGCGGCGAAATCGATCTGGGACTTCCACGGTATTTATACGACCTCTCGTCATTTGCCAGGAGTTAAATTTGCCGGCATTCTTCATCCGGGCTTAATCGGTACGGCACCGTCCCACCAGTTACTCGATCGTTGGAACCGTAGAGAGCGGGATTTGGTAGCGACAGACCCTGAACGAGTGCCGCCACTGGCGAATTTGCCGACCGCGCACAGTGCGGTGTTAGGCAGTTTAAAAGGAGCCGAGTTTGAGCGGATTGCGAGAGAAGCGGCTCGAACCGTTCCACCTCGTGAGCATGGCGGTAATTGCGACATCAAAAACTTGTCCAAAGGCACGCGCATCTACTTCCCGGTATATGTGAACGGAGCGAAGCTGTCCATGGGCGATTTGCATTTTTCTCAAGGAGACGGTGAAGTGACCTTCTGCGGCGGGATTGAAATGGCAGGATGGCTGGATCTTCATGTCGATGTCATCAAGGGCGGGATGGCGAAGTATAACATCGTGAACAACCCTGTATTCAAGCCGGGTCCTGTTGAGCCTCGCTATACGGAATATCTCGTGTTCGAGGGTATTTCCGTACATGAGACGACAGGGCAGCAGCTGTACATGGATGCGCATGTCGCGTACCGCAATGCATGCCTGAATGCCATCGAGTATTTGAAAACAGCGATGGGCTTCACCGGAGAGCAGGCATACATGCTGCTGGGAACGGCACCGGTGGAGGGGAGAATCGCGGGGATCGTCGATATTCCAAACGCCTGCTGCACCTTGTCCATACCGACGAGCATTTTTGATCGAGATATTTTGCCTAAGTAGTCCGCGAAAGAAGAGCGTAAAAGAAGGAGCTAATACGATGCCGAGATACGATTATTTGTGCGAGGAATGTGGTCCATTTGTACAGTGGCTGAAGATGAGCGAGCTCACGGATAGCGTGGCCTGCCCTGAGTGCCAGACACAGTCAAAGCGGTTGTACGCTGCACCCGGACTGATCATGACACCGCAAGCGCTGCGACAACGTATCGAGCGCGGGGTAGAACCGAAAATCGTCAGGAAGCAATCGCATTCACACGAGGGAGCAGGGTGCAGCCACAGTAGTCACTCACATGGTGGCCATACCCACAGCCGTAGTGGCAAGCGACCTTGGATGGTGGGGCACTAAGTGGGTTTATCAAAGGGGCGTTTACATTCAGTCTATACCAGTCTGAATAAACGCCCCTTTGCTATTATCGAGAAATACTTCCAGCACATGGTTTTGAATACAACCTCTGAGATTGTATTTATTCAATTTGCCCTAAGGCTTTCCAAATAAGCGCCTTTTCCTCCAGTGCTTTTGCAAATGCCTCTTTCCCTTTTACATAACCGCCAGAATCGCAGGGAAATCGTTTGGCCATCTCTTGCTTCACATCACCGTACTGCTTGGCCTCATCAGGATGAGCACGCAGGTAGTCGCGAAAAGCCAGATGGCGATGAATAGCACAATGACCTACCTGATACACGTGGACATGATGGGTGCGTTTGTCACCGCCCTTTGGAAAATACCGCCTGCCTGCAAGGCCGAGCTCTCCCCGAGGTTCGTAACCATGTGCCCGCATCTCGCTGTTGTAATCATCCACTCGCGAGATGTCGCGGACCACTGGCAAGATATCGATGATGGGTTTTGCCGAGAGTCCAGGTACGGCAGTGCTGCCAATGTGATGAATCTCAACTAGCTCGTCACCGAAAATCCTTTGCAACAACAGCACCTCATCTCTAAACACTGACGCCCATCGCGCTTCATAAGGACGTACTTCCATTTTCCGCATCCTGCTGTCACTCCTTCTTCACATGAATGGTTTCTTGTAAAGACATTAATAAGCACTCTACAAGATTAGTAGAGTGCCTTTATTTATTTTCGGTTGTCTGATTCTGTATAGGCATACGATATCGCTTGCGTTGCTTGTGCCGTCAACTGGATACGTGCGGGATTTTTCACTTCCAAGGTCATGACGGACATCACAACCGTTTGTACGGTAACGAGAAAATAGATTCAAAAAAAGATGTTTTTCGTGAGTGGTGATTCCACCGAAAATCGTTTCTCCTTCTCATAAGTAAAAGTAGAAAGTAGTTAGAAACGATATGTATTACACTGCTTTTCACGCTCTCTTTCGTATGTCATCGAGTCGGCTGTTGTCCTCTCGACTGCTTTCATTATACGAAATGACACCAGAAGCACGCAAAAGCGCGGATGCTTCATCTGAGTCGATTTACAGCCGGAATCGATCATTTTTGCCAGTAGAAAACATGCGCTCTTTTTGTTAATCGCTGTTGCTTGTAGGCAATCATGAATTCTGTGAGAGGGCTCCTCTATTTTCTCATCAATTTCTAATCTCTCTCTTTTTTTTCCTTCATCTGACCTTTTTATGATAAAGGAGATCAAACAAAACCGGTCGAAAAAAGGAGCGAGATCATATGAAAAAAGTAGTCATGACCATGGTAGGAGCACTTATCGTAGGGAGCCTCAGCGTAACAGCCTTCGCACATAGCAATCAATATAACAGCGTACAGCAAAAGAGCACTTCTACCGTTTATCTTCAGGTCGACGATGATGTTCCATACAACTGGGCGAAGGTAGTGCGTATCACGCCTGAAAAAGCACTGAAAAAAGTTCGGGATGTCCAGTCTGGCACGATTACCGAGTGGAAGCTGGATGAAGAAGATGGTTTCCTCTACTACAAAGCAGAGATCAGAAACAAGCATCAAGAGATTGACGTATACGTAGATGCCATGACTGGCGAGGTGTGGCAGGACCTTGATCATGATGACGACGATGACAATGACGACGACAACGACGATCAGTGGAAAAATCAACAAGTGAAAATTAGTGTAGAGCAAGCGAAAAAAATCGCCTTGGCTAAAGTGAATGGCAGCATCAAGTCCATTAAGCTGGATGAAGACGATAATCAATATGTATATGAAGTGGAAGTGAAAACGGCCAAAGGACAGGAAGTAGATCTGGAGATTTCTGCTGCGACAGGTGCTGTACTGGACGTAGACTGGGACGATTAATTGAATTAGCTATGTGTGTCAGCCGACCCTTTACGATGTAGAGGGTCGGTTTTTCTGTGCCATTGTCTCTAAAAATTCCATAGCTTCTTGAGCCGTAGGGATCTTTCGTACATTCTCATCCGTAAATTGCTGGGCTTGCGGATAGTGTGCAGAATCTATCTGTTTTGCCGCAGTCTCTATGTCATAAGGTGTAAAGCGATGCTCATAGCTGTCACCATCAAGCAGTAACCAGTATGCACCAGGTTTGTCGGCATACGGCATGCCTACACTTCCAGCATTGAGAATACGCAGATCGCCAAGGCGACGTTCGAATTGAATATGCGTATGTCCACAAATAACAGTCGGTTGTTGAACCCCGTGAAAGTAAGAGTGAACAACTTCATCTGGAGTAAGAGGGGTGAAAATGTCCTCGTCATTATAAGGAATGGCGTGGCAAAATAACACGTCTTCGCAATCATCTCGTTTTAACGTGTATGTAAGCGGAAGCCGGGCAATGAAGTCACGATGAGAGTCGCTCAATTGCTCCGCCACCCATGATGTAATTTTTCGCACAGAATCAGACATTTCCAGATGCTGATCCTCACTGTCAAAAGCAAGGACGACTTCACGATCCCCATTTCCACGGATGAATTGCACGGGAGTCTCCACTTGGAAGAGCAATTCAAGTGTCTGGACGGGCATCGGCCCCGAGATGATATCACCCCCGATGACAATAAGATCTGGCTTCACCGCTTCGAGCTCCGTCAATGTAGCATGTAGGGCAGGCACATTCCCGTGTATGTCATACAACGCTGCCACCTTCATCTCACATCGCCTCCTTTTTCAATCCAATCGATATTCAAAACATTATTTTCAATGATCGACTTTGAACCTATTTTGAACCTATAATGTAACTTGGGAATATCCTCTATCCTATGGTATAATTTTGACGCCAAAACACGACTAAGGAGTATGGATGATGGAAAAAAAACTAATCTTCGGTCATAAAAATCCAGACACGGATTCTATTTGTTCAGCACTGGTGTACGCTGACTTGAAAACAAAACTGGGCGCGAATGTAGAGCCTGTACGCCTGGGTGTAATCAGCAGCGAAACAGCATTTGTGTTGAATTACTTCCAAGTAAAAGAACCTCGCCAAGTAGAAACAGTTGCGAATGAAGTGAATGAAGTCATCCTCGTAGACCATAATGAGCGTCAACAAAGCGCAAATGATATTGAGCAGGTGCAAGTGGTTGAAGTGATCGATCATCACCGTATCGCGAATTTTGAAACGAGCAATCCTCTCTACTTCCGTGCTGAGCCAGTTGGCTGCACCACAACCATTTTGAAAAAGATGTACAAAGAAAACGGCGTAGATATTCCAAAAGAGATGGCTGGCTTGATGCTTTCTGCGATCATTTCTGATACATTGCTGTTGAAATCTCCAACATGCACGGAGCAAGATGTAGCGGCAGCTCACGAGCTGGCTGAAATCGCGGGTGTCAATCTGGAAGCGTACGGTCTGGAGATGCTAAAAGCAGGGGCAGACTTAAGCGACAAAACAATCGCACAACTGCTCACACTGGATGCAAAAGAATTCCAAATGGGCAATGCGAAAGTAGAAATCGCGCAAGTTAATGCGGTTGACGTAAATGATGTCCTCGCACGCCAAGGCGAACTGGAAGCGGCTATGAACGCGAACATCGCTGAAAAAGGTCTGGACCTGTTCGTGTTCGTGGTAACGGATATCTTGAACAATGACTCTGTTGCGATCGCACTCGGCAGCGCAACACAAGCAGTAGAAAAAGCGTACCAAGTAACATTGGTGGACAACAAAGCGGTTCTGAAGGGCGTTGTCTCCCGTAAAAAACAAATCGTACCGGTATTGACCGATACATTCCAAGCACTGTAAGAAATAAGGATGGCTGCCTATGCACAAGATGCGGGCAGCCATTTTCTATTTAAATTCCTTGGTTAGAATTGTTGTTGTGCAATTGGTACAAGGTTTGTTGTGCATAAACATCGTCACTGTAATGGTTGATGGCATGTTTGTCTCGTGCTTTGAGACTGATCAGACCTGTCAATCCCCATCCGGCTCCAAGTACGACCCCAATAAAGCCGACGATATAAAGGATAGAGAGCATCAGAAATCCTCCCCTCGCATTGATTTACCTATATTTTAGCAAATAATGAAAATAGAGTAACGCCAATTTTTTATTAAAATGTGTTTGACATTGACGGTCCGTAAATGTGTACGATCAATTTGTCAGGAGGAATGAACATGGAATATACGGTGCAAAAGCTAGGACTCCTGGCGGGTGTCAGCACCCGGACGCTCCGATACTACGATGAAATTGACCTTCTCAAGCCGGCGAGAATCAATTCATCAGGGTATCGCATTTACAGACAGCCAGAGGTTGATCGATTGCAGCAAATCCTTTTTTACCGAGAGCTGGGTGTGAGCTTGGAGGAAATCAAGGAGATCCTGGATTCACCAACCTTTGATGCCAAACGGGCACTGCGGGAGCACCGCGAGAAGCTCCTGGAAAGACGAGCGCAATTGGACGCGTTAATTGCCAATGTCGACATGACGTTAGCACAAAGAGAGGGGACCATTACCATGAGTGACAAACAGAAATTCGAAGGCTTCAAACAAAAGTTGATTGACGACAACGAGGCACAGTACGGAGAAGAAATTCGCGCAAAATATGGAAATGACCAGATCGAAAAGTCCAATCAAAAGCTAAAAGGGATGACCGAGCAGGAGTATGCCACTCTTGAGAAGCTGAATGCAGAGCTGCATGAGACGCTGGCGCAGGCTTTTGCGACAGGAGATCCTGCTCATGAGCTTGCACAAAAAGCGGCTGATCTTCACCGCCAATGGCTCAGTTTTTATTGGGACAGCTACAGTAAGGAAGCTCACGCAGGTGTTGCCCAGATGTATGTCGATGACCCGCGCTTCACGGCTTACTACGATAAGGAGCAGCCTGGTGTTGCCGAGTTTCTCCGAGATGCAGTGGTCATTTATACGAGCAAGTAAAGAGGATTCAAACAAAGAAGCTGCGAGCAAGGCAGCTTCTTTGCGTTTTACCATTAATGATCTCCATCTGCTACAGGAAAAAGCTTTTGTCCCAATGGTGTTGGCAATCCATCCATGCTTACGACGTTGTGTTCTTGTTGATAAGAAAGGATTCCCTCGTCGCCTTTAGCCAAGGTCCATTTTTGAAGGGTGTCGCGTTCTTTTGTATAGGAATAGAAGGGGATAGCCCAGCCGCAAGAAGTCTTTACTTCCTGTATGTTTACGGTAATGATTTGACGAGCACCGGGCAGAAGTGGAAAGTCGCTTGCGAGCTCATCCCACCGAGGCGTATCTGGGAGAATAACCGTTCCTTTGCCGAATAGGCGCATGATGAGAGGGGGGCCTTCAAATGCACAGAACATGATCGTAATCCTGCCATTTTCCTGCAGGTGTGCACTGGTTTCATTTCCACTTCCAGTCAGGTCCAAGTAAGCGACCTCCGTAGGCGATATGATGCGAAAAGAATCGTAACCTTTCGGTGAAAGATTCACGTGACCATCTGCGTTCATAGGAGCTGAGGCAACAAAGAACATCCGTTGCTTTTTGATAAACGCTTCATGCTCAGGTCGTAATTCAGAAAAAAGCTGACCCATTTTTGCACCCCTCCAGATAATGGAATTGTTTTTGCTGCCCTTATATTACGATAAAATTATGAAGAATTTGTGTTGTTTATCCCCAAGGCGTTCGAAATAGATGGTAAAGTGTAAATATTCGATCAACAAAACAGAATGGCTTTTGAAAAGGAGGAGCATTTACATGCAATCAACACAGCCAATCTACTTAGGGGAACGTATTCATTTAATAGACGGTTTCGATATGGGCTGGGCGGAACGGACGGGGACGTATGTCATCGCTGAAGAAGAACTGACTTTGGTAGAAACTGGGCCAAGCCCCTCTGTACCTTATATCAAGGCAGGTCTCGCCCAGCTGGGTTATACGACCGAACAAGTGAAATACATCATCGTCACACACATTCACTTGGATCATGCAGGAGGAGCCGGACTTTTTCTGAAGGATTGTCCGAATGCAAAGGTCGTCGTCCATCCAAAAGGTGCACGCCATCTCATAGACCCTAGCCGACTGATCGCAGGGGCGAGAGCTGTTTATCATGACGATTTTGACCGTTTGTTTGAGCCGATTGAGGCTGTTCCCGAGGAACGGATATTGATTCGAGGGGACGGGGATACGCTGAAAATTGGAGAGAACTGTGTGCTGGAGTTTTTGGATTCCCCTGGTCATGCCAATCATCATTTCAGTATTTACGACCCAGTAAGCCAAGGTATGTTCACGGGTGATACAGCAGGTGTACTCTATCCACAGCTTAAAAAGGAGGGTATCCACCTCGTACTGCCTTCTACCTCTCCGAATCAGTTTGATCCGGACGCGATGCAACAATCCATTTGTCGTTTTGAAGACCGGCATTTGCGCCGAATTTACTTTGGGCATTATGGTATGACGGAGCAGGTAGAGGATGCATACCGCCAAATAAGGGAGTGGCTCCCAGTGTTTGTGGCGGAAGGAGAGTCTGCTCTTGCTGCTGAACAAACATACGATGAATTGGCCAGCAATCTTTTCAGTCGCGTCACCGATCACTTGCAGTCACAGGGAATCGGCCGTGAGCATGAGGTTTATGAAGTGCTCAAGCTCGATTTACAAGTATGCGCCATGGGAATCCTTGATTATTTGCATAAACGCGGACAAAAATAGAAAGTTTTACAAACGCCTGATCGTTTTTGTTCAGGCGTTTTTCATTCTTTTTTCTCCCAAGGAATGCTATGATGTAGGATGAGTCATGGACTGCGACAATTTCAAAACGTATCAGCAAACAGGTGCCTCGTCTTATTATCAAAAGACCGGGTGAAAAGGGAAGTCGGTGCAAACCCGACGCGGTCCCGCCACTGTAAAACGGCATGATCAAAAGCCGTAAGCCAGGAGACCTGCCTGTTTGTTTTAGTGCCTGCGCCTTCGCGGAAAGGATCGGCCTATTTCAGGGAGCAATGCAAGAGGTTTGTTTTGTCCTGAAGTGCCGACCCTTTGATTTCCGAATTGGAAGCAAGGGTCGATTTTTTTGTTTTTTATTGGAAATGACAGTCAATCAGACATGCAGAAAGGAAGTTTACCATATGAAACGTTCATTGCGATTCATGATCCCCTTACTCGTTGCAGCGAGTCTCGTAGGTTGTGCCGGCAACGAAAACAGTCAACCGGCACCAGGTGGACAAACGAGCGCACCACAGCCAGCACCGCAAGAGAATACAGCGCAGCCAGCAAAACAAACAACGTATCCATTGACAGTCACGGATGCGACAGGAAAAGAAGTAACCTTCGCAAAAGCTCCTGAACGAATCGTCTCGACGTCACCTGCTGAGACGGAGATTTTGTTCGCATTAGGCTTGGAGGATCGGATCGTAGCTGTCTCAGACTATGATGATTATCCAGAAGCGGCGAAGGCAAAGCCAAAAATTGGCGGAGTCGTTAAACCGAATGAGGAAGCCATTCTCGCTCAGACACCGGATATGGTCATCGGTGGCATTTCGATGGAAAAGCCAGTGGCTGACAAGCTCAAATCACTCGGCATGCCGGTCTATATTACCCATCCGACCAAGATGGACGACATCCTGAACAACATTTTGGCGATGGGCGTTATCACGAATACGCAGGAACAAGCAGAAAAAGTCGTTGAGCAAATGAAGAAAGACATCGCGTACGTTCAAGCTGCTGTCAAAAATGTAAAACCGGAAGAGAAGAAAAAGGTGTACTTGGAATTCTCCCCAGGCTGGACAGTCGGAAAAGGTGAATTCATGGACGAGCTCATCACGCTGGCAGGAGCCACGAACATCGCTGCAGATACCGAGGGCTGGAATCCGATCAGTGAGGAAAAGATTTTGCAAAGTGATCCAGACGTCATTTTGTACGCGAATGGAATTACCGATGAAAAGACTGGCGTCAAGCTAGAGGATATGATCGCAAAACGCAGTGGCTGGGATAAAATGAAGGCCATCCGAGAGAAGCAAATCTTTGGCATGGACCAAAATATTCTTTCCCGTCCTGGTCCGCGTATTACGCAAGGCTTGATCGAAGTAGCCAAGGCGATTTACCCAGACTTGGTGAAATAAAATGAAGAAACGATTGATCGTATGGGGAGGAGTAAGCAGTCTCGTCCTGCTGGCATCTGTAGTCATTAGCATCTCAATGGGAGCGGCACACCTCCCCATTTCGCAAGTATGGCTCATCCTGCTTCATCAAATCCCGGGCCTGTCTGAGTGGGTAACAGTAACGTGGCCAGAGTCTTCTGAGCAGATCGTCATGAAGGTTCGTTTTCCGCGCGTCGTATTAGCTGTCTTGATCGGCGCCTGCTTGTCTCTTGCCGGAGCGGGCTTTCAGGGAGTATTGCGCAATCCCCTCGCTGATCCGTTTACGATGGGAGTGGCATCGGGTTCGGCAGTCGGAGCGGCCTTTCTGATCCTTTTCGGCTTGCAAATAACCTTTTTGGGAGCATGGAGCACGCCAGTCGTCGCGTTTCTTACAGGGCTGATCAGCTTGTGGATTGTTCTCGGGCTCGCGAGCACGCAAGGAAAGCTGCAAACGGAGACGCTCATTTTGTCTGGGGTAGTCGTGCAGGCTTTTCTCGGCTCGCTTGTATCCTTCATGGTGTCGTTATCCGATCAGACGGTGAATGAGATTGTGTTTTGGCTCATGGGCAGCCTGTCGTTTCGAGGCTGGGACTTCACGTACGTCTTGGTTCCGTACTTGGTTATAGGAGGAATGGTGCTCATCAGCTATTCGCGTTCCCTGAACTTGTTTGCGTTGGGAGAGCGGCAGGCCGCACACTTAGGCGTACATGTGGATCGGACAAAGCTGGTTGTTCTGATTGTCTCGACTCTCCTGACAGCAGCGGCGGTGTCTATCGCGGGAATTATCGGTTTCGTTGGCCTAGTCGTACCGCATCTCGTTCGTTTGCTAGTAGGCCCGGATTACCGCATCTTATTGCCATTGGCTGCGATCTGCGGTGGAATTTATGTGCTGTGGGCCGATACTCTTGCAAGAATGCTACTTAGCCCGACGGAAATCCCGCTCGGTGTCGTGACAGCATTTCTGGGAGCACCTTTTTTCGCCTATTTATTGAAGAAAAATAAACGGTTGGGAAAGAGGTGAGTGAGTCTATGATCAACGTGCGCAGCTTGCAAAAATCGTACCAGGATGAACCTGTCTTGCACGACATCGATTTTTGCGTGAGCAAGGGAGAATTTTTCGGCATAATCGGGCCCAACGGAAGCGGGAAATCAACCTTATTAAAAATCATTTCCGGTGTCATCAAGCCGGATGCAGGAGATCTCTCGCTTCAGGAAAAAAAGCTGCATTCGTATTCACGCAAGGAGCTCGCCAAAATTTTGGCTGTACTTGAGCAGGAAGGATTGCCGCCTGTCGGATTTTGCGTTCGAGAGGTATTGGAGATGGGGCGGTTTCCACACCAAAACTGGTTGGGGGAAGAGAAGCAGGATGTCACACCGCTCATCGACGAGATTGTTTCAATGCTCGGTCTCGAGCATTTGGAAGATCGTACACTGGATCAGCTGAGTGGTGGGGAAAAGCAGCGCGTCGCATTGGGAAAGGCATTGGTTCAAAGACCTCAGGTGCTGCTGCTCGATGAGCCCACGACTTACCTTGATATCGGTTACCAGATTCAACTCATGGACATCGTACGAAAATGGCAAAAGTCAACACAGGTAACGGTCGTTGCAGTGCTGCATGATCTGAACCTGGCCTCCATTTATTGCGATCGCATTTTGATGCTGCACAAAGGAAAGCAGATGAGTGTCGGCGCACCAAAAGACATTTTGCAAAGTGACAGGATCGAGGCTGTATACGGAACGAGACCAATCGTCATGGAGCATCCTGTTCATCATTTGCCGCAAATTATTTTGCAATCGCAGGTATAAGAGCACGATTAGGAGGGCGGAGCATGATCGTACTGATTACAGGAGGAGCCCGCAGTGGAAAAAGCACATTTGCGGAAAAATACGCGGCTCATTTGGGCTCCTCGGGTGTTTACATTGCGACTGCACAAATCACCGATGAAGAGATGGAAGAGCGGATTTTCCATCACAGAGATCGTCGCATGCAATCCAGCTTTTCTTGGCAGACGATTGAGGAGCCGTACGCATTGACAGAATTGCTCACTGAACTGGGAACCCAAGAGGAAATACAAGGAGAACAGACATTGATTTTGGTTGATTGCTTAATCCTGTGGCTGTCTAATTGGCTCTTGCATTATGGAGGGGACCAGCCGTTTGAGAAAGTGCTTCGGCAGGTTGATGAGCTGGTAAACAAGCTCGCATGTTACCCAGGGACGGTTTTGCTGGTGACGAACGAAGTAGGCTACGGACTCGTCCCGCAAAACCCGCTAGGCCGCATGTTCCGTGACTTGGCGGGCTTGATGAATCAGCGTGTAGCAGTTGTTGCTGATCAAGTTTTTCTCCTTACAGCAGGGATTCCGGTGGAGCAAAAAGGACAAGCCTTCCGATTTTAACTTGGTGAAGAGACGGTTTCGAGTCGTCTTTTCACCTTTTTTGTGATATAATACAAGAAAAGCCATGGAAGGGATCAGGATACCATGCGTCCCCATAGGACGATCTGGAAACGTTTTGACCTCTCCTACACTTAGCTTCGTAGTAGTCGATCGTCACTTGGACGACCTACCTACTACGAAAGCGAGGCAGTTTGTATGAGTAGCGACTTATACTTTCGATGTTCCTCGGTAGTCGGTTGGTCGTCTGTGCCTAAACCGACAAAGATGCGAGGAACCCATGATGAGGAGAGCGCTGCAGTTATCTAAGCGTTACAGTATGATTTTGTTTGGAGCTTGTTTACTTGCTTTTGCGTATTATCACATTAACTTTCAGAACCATTTGTCTGAAGGTGGCTTCGTTGGATTGGGGTTATTGGCGAAATACGCCTTTGACTTGTCACCAGCGATGGTGATGCTTTTGCTGGATATTCCACTGTTCTTGGTTGCCTGGTTAGTAAGAGGTCGCCAATTCATTTGGGACACCATCTTTGCATCACTTGCTTTTACCGGATTTTACGATTTGTTTGAACGTTTTTCACCAATTGTTATGGATATGAGCAGAATGATGCCGCTGGCGTCCGTCTTGTCCGGTGTTTTGACCGGGCTAGGCACAGGATTGGTTCTGCGCTATGGAGCTGCGACAGGTGGGGATGACATTTTCTCCCTGTTGATCAGTAAGTACACGGGATTATCCATTGGTACAGTTTTCCTTTTACTGGACGTCATTGTGCTTTGCATGTCGTTCTGGTTCGTACCAATGAAAGAGATGATTTACACGATTATGGCCGTTGTCATTTCCAGCCAAGTCATTACCTGGACCGTACATCGCGGTGAAGGAATGGTGGCAGTGGAAGAGGAGCACGGGCATGGAAACGTCTCGATGACCCACCGGTAATAAGTAGATATTCAGTTGAAAAACATGCCTATACAAAAGCAAGCAAAAGGCCAAGTCGGTTTTCATGTCGACTTGGCCTTTTGAACGTGGATGACCGTTTTCGTACATAATATACGGCTTTACTAGTGGATACTAACCAACACAGATACTTATTGAAGGAAAGGACCTGCCATGAGCGATCCGTTTTTTAGCAACTACAAAGCGTTCGTCGTCATACCGGCGGATGAGAAGGAAATGGGACCGGAGCCTTTTGAGCCGAAGGATTACGCCAGCCATTTCATTTTGACGTTTTCCTTGTACGATGCTGTTATTTCCTGCTGGAGGGAAGCGGGAAAGTATAAAGTACAGGCAAAAAAGAGCTTGGCAAATGTGATAGATGGTTTCAACGCCAAACGCCGTGGTACAGCCCGTCTGCATTTGCTGGAAATGGAAGAAGACCAGGCTTATTTCGTCCTGGCCTTGTCGTTGAAAACCTTAAAAGAAAATGAGAAAGCGGTCATGGAGACGATCACGAATCTGCTGGAGAAAGATTTCGCGACCGATTTGTTGATCGGCGAGACATGGTACCAGATCATTGGTGCCAAAGGAAAATTCGAGCGAAAGCTATTCTCCTATAGTATCCAGCCGTACGATTATCGTCCGAAGTAGTCCGCTAGCGCTTCCGTAATTGCCTGGGCAGCTTTGTCCTGATAAGACGTTGTTCGGACGATGCCTTCATCTTTTGGATTCGATAGGAAGCCCAGTTCAATTAATACGGAAGGATCGTCGTTTTCTCGCAGGACATGATAATTGCCGAATGAAATGCCGTTGCTTCCGAGTCCGATGCCACCTGCCAAGCGAGACTCAATCGCTCGAGCTAACGGCTCATCTTTGTCTTGCGAATAATAAAACGTCAGGGTACCGCTATTTGGCTTCGGAGAAGAATTGTAATGGATGCTGATGAAGGCATCTGCCGCCTTGGATTCGCTAAAAGCGACACGCTGCGATAGCGAGGGCTTTTGTGTGTCACTGGTCCTTGTCATGAAGACTTGGGCACCCCGTTGTCGCAGTTTGCTGGCGAGCAGCATGGACGTTTTGTAATTCAACGTTTTTTCCATACTATTCCACTTTGTCCCTTGTGTCCCGACATCTGACCCACCATGCCCCGGGTCGATGACGATGACTTTTCCTTTTAAGCCCGGCTTTTTGGAGCTTTTTGACACCGGAGTACTGATCTTGGCATCTCCGATATACGTGGCAGACACCCAGCCGGTTTTTCCGACGGAAGTCCTCACTTGAAGCCAGTCGCCTTGTCTTTTTAAAATGTCTACACGGGTTCCTCTGGGCAACGAAAGGACAATCTCATTGCTTGTGCTCGGGCCCTTGCGCATTCGAAGAGAATCGGCCGTAACCGTACCTTGTTTGCTTTTGATCGGGGCTGTCGTGGCAGGGGCAGGAGTCGAACCTGTTTTGGTTACCGCGCCCTTTTGCAAGTAATAGCCCGCGACCCAGCCTACCTTTTGATTGTATCTAATTTTTGCCCATCCGTATGCTTCATCGTTTATCGTCACCACGGCTCCATAAGGCACGGTAGCGACCACGGAAGCATTGGGGGCTGGTTCACTTCTGACGTTCAGAGAGGTTGCGACCACTTTTGCCTGGATGACACTTGCTGCTTGCGTCGGCTCTGCAAAGAACGGCCAGGACAGACTGAGCCATAGTCCACAAACGAGCGACGCCTTTTTACATGTTGTTTTCATCGATTCTACCTCTGACTTAGATTAGCAACTATCTTACCTGAACTATGATAAGGGAAATGCAGGAAATCGAATAGGGCATGATTTCCTGATTTTTTAGGACAATCAAAGTAGAGGTTCCGTGTACCTAGCCAAGGCTTTGGTTGCCGATTCTATCATTCGCTGTTTGAGTTGATCGTTTTCCACTACTTTAACCCGCAAGCCGAGAAAACGGAGGCGAGACAAAATAAACTCCTGCTCGTCAGATAGAAAATGAAGGGTGATCGTATACACCTGTGTTTCGGGATCAAAAGCGACCTCTTTGTCAAAGCAGGAGAACGCGTACAATATACGCTGCAGCTCTGCGTTGTATCGGCGGATGATCACAACTTTTGCCATCTGCTTGCGAGCCTGGATTTGTTCCACAATGGTCGGTAAAAAACTGTCGTACCAGACATCTTCTATGTACAGCTCATCGATAGATCGAATGAGATGCAGGGGAGTCGTGATCACCCGGTTTGTATACATACTCAGCCAAATAAGGTACCAAGCCTGCTTGGCGAGCGAGTACTCCAGCTTGTAAGGAACCCCTCGCTCATTGCGAAAGACTCGTCCTTTATTCGTGGCTGCTGTGATCTTGATTTGATTTTTGGCGAGAATGATGCGGCGCAACGTACGCACGAGTGGGTTCCAGAGCTGTTTGGGATGTGTCGACGCTTTTTCCACGAATCGTTCTTGCTCGGTTGCTTCATTTTCAGGTGGATGTGTGAAACGGCGCAGCTTCTCAAGAGTAGCTGGCTCGAAAATGTCTGCCGCTGACGGATTCGCCAGCATTAAGGCGAGCCATGCTTTTTCACTCGACGTCACTGGATATACACCCGCTTCATCCAGTCGCGTCACTAGCTGGTAATTATGTATCTTATCAAACAGATTCATAGTAAGCGAGCAGCTCCTCCCATTCTTTTTGGAATTGCTTGCGAAGAGACAGCGGTTCGAGTACCTCGACACTGGAGCCGAAGCTGCGAATCCACGGCGTAATTTCCATTGTACTGTTCACCTTAATCTCATACAGAAAGCTCTCCCGTGATTCCTCTGTTATAATTCCCCATTGCCCCTGTGCTTCCACACGTTCCTGGATAAAGGAATGTGACGTGTCTTGCGGCTGGAAAAAGCGAAGACGTACAGTCACGAGTTCCCCTGTATCAATGAGCCAGCTGTGTGCAATTCGATCATCTGCACTTGCTTGCATGGAAGAGAAGATTTCCGGCGTAACGGATATTCCTGTTATAAGCTGGGTCATTCCTTCCACACGGTATTTGCGTAATGGACCGTTGCCGCACCCTTGCGCCAGCAAGTACCATCTGCCGTATTGATGATCATAAATAACTCGTAAAGGAATCACTTTCTGGTGTCTTCCGGAAGTATCCCGTTGGAAGGTCGGATTCGTATTTTGGGAATCGTAAAACTTTCGACGTTTGGGCGTGTAGTAGTGAAATTCGACGATTTTGCGCTGACGAATGGCATCCGTGAGCATTAAGGCCTGATACTCATCGAGAATACGCGAGACGAAATGGTACTTGTATAAAAACGCTGATGCATCGCTTCGCTTCAAGCGGCATTTGATATAACGCTTCACTTTTTCCAGCAGGAGGTAGCCGGGGACAGCCGGAAGTTGTGTATTGGCCATAAAGTCGATGAAATCATATAGATCCAGCAGCTCGTCGTCAGTCAGAGCATCCAACAGCTCACCATCGAATTGATATAGATATGGTCTAACCTCGCTTACATTTTTAATGACGCCAATTTCTTCGAGGTATTTCACGTCCTGGCGAATCGTTTTTTCATCGGGAGAATCCAGACGCTCCGTATCCACAAAAGTTTCAAGCAAGTCTTTTATGGAGAGGGGCTTTTGTCTGAGCTTTGCCAAGATGTGCGACAGCCGTTCTACTTCTGATTCCTTCAATGATTTCGCGTGGTACAAGAACATCAAGAAATTGTCTGTTACCTCTAAATAGTTGTAACGCAGCTGTGTGTAATACTCTTTTTTCTCCTCATCCTCTACATGCTGGTAAAAGGTCGATTGAATGTCCTTCAGCTTTTTGATCGTTTTATCTAGCGTATGGACAGAAATACCGAGTCGCTCGGCCAATTGCTGACGATTGTATGCGCCAGCGGTCAAAAACATCAAACGGAGCAATTGCAGCTCTTTATCAAAGCTTTCGCGTGCCATTCCATTCATCCTTATTGATTCGTCATTTATTTCCAAATTAGTCCTCATATTACGAAGCGGCAGAAAAGAAGTCAATGATAAATAGAGGTTCGTAATACTTTTACCATGTTCAAACAACAGGTGACGATGGAAAATAAGGGTAAGAACAACAGCACATGCTGTGAAAGACAGGAGATCATCCATGATGAAAACAATTGTACATGGTAACAACCATCGTGAAGTGAAGCTTGAGTTTGGAAATGTGCACGTTTTTGCGAATGACGAAGTATTTGCCAGCTTCGGTGAGCGTGTCTATCAAATGGCAGACAATAATCTGCGTATTCCGCGTAATGTTTATTTTTCGTATACACCGGATGCGCATGTGGGCGTCGGGACCTGCATCGGGACGACAGCGGTTTGGAATCTCGCCGACGGCTTTGTATCACCTTCCATCGTCGGATCAGACATTGGATGCGGAATGCGCGTGCATCTGACTCCCCTGCATCGAGACGATCTGAAAGACAAGAGCCTAAAGCGCAAGCTGATCGAAGCAATCGAAGCATACGTCCCGACAAATGAACGAGGAAATACCCATTTTACAGATATTCGCTTGGAAGAAGTGGTGAAGCATGGCTTGCAAGGCTTGCCTGACCGGTATATTCCAGACGCAGAAGAGGAAGCAGGTACACTAAGCCGTTCCTTTTCCCATGTGGAAAAGTACACGTTTGAGTACGATCATTCCTTCCTGGAGCATATACCGCAAAAGTCTTGGAGTCGTGCGTGGGGGCAACTGGGAACATTGGGAGGCGGCAACCACTTTATTGAAATCCAGCATATCGAGATCGCGGAGGAGAACCGGGAGATTGCCAAAGCGTGGGGACTGTTCGATGGTCAGGTCGTCATCATGATTCATTCCGGCTCTCGGGCCTGGGGAGCAATGCTAGGACGTGATTACACGAAAAGCTTCAAGGAGGCCATGTACAAATGGGGCATCCATAATCCCGAGCCCAGCCTGGTATATGCCCCGATCCAAAGCGAGGAAGGACAGCAATACTTGAATTTGATGTACTCCGCTCTGAACTTTGCGGTAACGAATCGACACATGATTGGATATTCCGTGGAGCAGGCGTTTCAGGATGTCTTCGGGAGAGAAATGCGCACGCCGGTGTTGTACGATCTTATGCATAACTACGCATTGAAGGAATTTCATCGAAATACACCGATGCTCGTCCACCGTAAAGGAGCGACGAAGGCGTTGCCAGCAGGTCATTTCCAAAATCCGAAGGCGTACCGAAAAACGGGACATCCAGCTCTGATCCCAGGATCTATGGGGACATCGTCCTATATTATGGTCGGATCGGACACCGGAGCCAAAAACTTCTACTCCATTTGTCACGGTGCAGGGCGTGTTCGTTCGCGCAAAGCGACCAAGGAGCTGGTGACAGTCGATCAATTCGAACAGGCGATGCGCGTTGGACAGGAGGATGAGATCATGGTCAATCATCGTTCGCTTGCTTCCATCCTCGATGAATGTCCGCAAGCCTATAAGGATGTAGATCAGATCATCGATTCAGTAGTAGGGGCAAATCTTGCATCTGTTGTAGCAAAATGTAACCCTCTTATTGCCATAAAAGGAGTATAATGAAGAGTGGCTTCCTGAAAAAATAAGGGGGGCCACCTTTTGTGATTTAACTTACACTAAAATACATAGACTTAATTGTGAACAAATTCCGTTAGAAGTTTCAAAAAATAGGTTCGAATGTAACATAAATTGCTTTGCTTCCTCAACCGATACCAAAAGAGAGACAATATAGGGGAGATAGGGGAACAGATATGCCTACATACTATTACTTCACCTGCCTAAAATGCCGGACCCGGGGGGGAGTTTTCGGCGAACAGGCCTGGGGCTGGGGAAACTTTGACATGATCGAGTCCTTCAAGTACCTGGCTCACCATATTCGCACGTGCGGAGAAGATTCGATTCGCGTGATTTCGGAGGATGTGGATGATTATGTGGATCAGCTTCACGGAGAGTACAATACTTTTCTGGAGCAGACCAAGCATATATTTCCGCATTCAAAAGATTGGGAGTTCCTTGATCGGTGGAAAACACTAAAAGTAGAAGAAATGAAGCTGAAATGGGTCGAGGAAAACCGCATCTTGCATCCAGATGAACGGATGAAAATAAGTGGAGTTCTAGATAACGTGGATGTTATGAAAGAAGGAGCGGGAAGAGTCTCCTTCAGTGGTAGCTTGACGGATGATAACGGTAAGACGTGGAAAATTATCGCCGACATGCACAAAGTACCTGTCATCCATCACTCGTATATCATCATTGGAGTCATGCAAGAGCATCCTATACTAGGTGAAGTCATAGAAGTGTACAAAATGATTCCGCGGATCGTAGGTCAAGAAGAAAGGGGCAACGATCATGATTTTGGAGACGATCGGACATTTATTAAATAAAGTGCGCGAAGAAAATCCACTTGTCCATAATATAACGAATGTAGTCGTTACGAACTTTACAGCCAATGGTTTGCTTGCTCTTGGTGCGTCACCTGTCATGGCATATGCCAAACAAGAGGTGGCGGACATGGCAAAGATCGCAGGTGCTCTCGTCTTGAATATGGGTACATTGAATGAGCAAGAGGTAGAAGCGATGGTGATCGCAGGTAAATCAGCTAATCAGCATGGGGTGCCTGTCCTATTTGATCCAGTGGGAGCGGGAGCAACAGCGTACCGCACTGAGACGAGTCAACATATCGCGCGGGAACTCGACCTTACCCTTATCAGAGGAAATGCTGCCGAGATTGCCAATGTCATCGGGGAACGCTGGGAGATTAAAGGTGTGGATGCCAAGGAAACAGGCGGTAATGTTGCGGACTTGGCACATGCAGCGGCGCAAAAGTTAAGGACGATCGTAGCGATTACAGGAAAAGTCGATGTGGTTTCCGATGGAGAAACGACTTACTCGATCCATAATGGTCATCCGATTTTAACGAAGGTAACCGGAACAGGCTGTTTGTTAACTTCGGTCATGGGAGCGTTTGCAGCGGTTGAGAAAGACAGGCTCATAGCGGGAGCAGCGGCATTGGTATGCTACGGTGTTGCTGCGCAGCAGGCTGCAGAGAAAGCAGCAGGCGTGGGGCCAGGCAGCTTTCAGATCGAATTTTTGAATGCGCTGCACAACTTGACTGCAGATGATGTGCGACGTATTGGTATGATCGAAAAAAGCCAATAAAAAATCCCCTTGAAAAAGGGGAAGAAAATGACCGTGGGACGATTAGGCTAGATATGTTAGGCAGTAGCTGTAATTTCGCAATGAATAAGACAGCAGCTTCTTCTGGTGTTCGGATAGTGCCAAGAATATAAACTCTACTTGATCATCTTCATATGGACGGACATAAAAACGGGAAATACCATGACATATGATTTCTCTCTTTAACGTCAGTGCTACACTGGCGTCTGTTCGTATGTGCAATTCCACGCTGCGTACCCTCCTTGGACATTCAATAGAGTACCAAAAAAACACAAGGAAAAACAAGGAAATTTTGTCTGATTCATGTCCAAGTTGTTACCAAATTTTGTATGAAAACTGACAAGATGAATGATTCAGAAAAAACTATCTCGGATTGTCAGGAAAGCACCCTGTACGTGAGAAAAAATTCGAGATGAGTCCCGCCATTCTTCCTTTTTCCGTCGACTTGTTCACTTTATTTCGAAGGCATCGCACGAGCTCTTGATCGCAGTTACAAGAAAAATAGCCGTGCTTTCGATAGCAGTCATCATGCCTCTTGCAGCATCTGTCGACGTCATCAATCGGTGCACCCGGACCGGAGCACCCAGGTCCACACCAGTTCCCATACAAACAGGGGAGGCCTCCTGATCGGCGATTTCTTTTAGACAACTGCCATCACTCCGTATCGTAAATGATTACTACTAGTATCATATTGAACATTCGGAGAAGTTGCTTTAGGCAATCTCCCGTTTTTACAGCAAGGGAAAACTTTCAAAATATCACTTGAAATCATGATGTGAATATGATAGATTAATTCTTGCCGAAGCGAACGCTTGCAGGCGTTATGGATGGATGTCCGAGCGGCCGAAGGAGCACGATTGGAAATCGTGTAGGCGGTGTCGAACCGTCTCGTGGGTTCA
>NZ_JBFEFW010000032.1:0-63184 GCF_047229145.1 Brevibacillus jepli | reverse complement strand
GGCACGCCGCCAGCGTTCGTCCTGAGCCAGGATCAAACTCTCCAATAAAGTTTGTTACTGGTTCAAAGCTGGCAAATTATTTCATGATAGACTCATTAACGCTTTCGCTGTTCAGTTTTCAAAGAGCATTTTGTTTCATCGCCCAGAGGCGACTTTCTTAATTTATCACACATCCACTCAAAAAATCAAGTGTTTTTTTAAGTTTTTTCTCAACCGCTCTGCGTTAGTGCAGCGGCGACGTTTGTTAATATAGCATGGATCGCAAACAGAAGTCAACACTAATTGAAATTTTTTTACCCCAATAAAATAAATCCTGTTTCTTTGTCGCCATTTTCGCCTTCTTTACAAACTACCTCCTGGATCAGCAAGCGTTGGAGCATCTTGTCTATCACGAGAGGAATCTCGATCTGCGCCTCTTGAATCATAGGATGATTCATCAACTCTTCCAAACACCAAGGCCCTGATTTCGTTTCCATGACCTCCACCAAGTATCGAACAGATTCCTTCGTCTTGGATGCAATCCAAAATTCAATTGCCAAAACAAGTAGTTCAATTCGCTTCTCCAATGCTTCTGCATGAAACGACAGTTCCTCATACAGCTTATAAACAGAAGGATCTATCTGTTTGACTTGCTTCCATAAAGCTGGTTGAGGATGCTCTCCCGCTTCATATACAATGAGACGCGCCCAATAATGAATCGTTTGAATCGAGGAGTGATGCGCATCCAACATCATGCCTTGCTGCAAAAACTCTTTCGTCTCGTGAAAAAAACGAAGAATTTGGGAATACTCACTACAGATATGCTTCTTTTGCAGGGAAGAAGACAAACTCGCAAGGCGCTGCTTCATTTGTTTCATATAGTTATCTTTGTCCCAAATGATTTCTGCCTTTCTAAGCATCACGGCAAGACGTTCGTCCAAGCCGCAGACTACACCCTTCTCCAGCTGCCACGTGCTGATTTGCTCTTCGATGATTACCTGTTCATGAAATAACATGCGACGGATTTTACCATCAGCTTGGGGCTCATTTACTACGACGAAATAAAAGATTCCCTCGCGAAACGGAACTAGCATATCCGAATCATTCAAAACAAGCACCGCTTGCACATCCAAACGCTGCTGGAGATTTTTCAGATACGTTTGCCTTAAAGTCATGCCTTGTTCCTCCCTGCCCCCTGGGTTGAACTTATGGATTCTACAAGTCTTGTCCGTTTCCTGCTTGTCAACAGACAAATCCTTTGTATGCTATACTATAGGGTAGGAGGAATGATCATGAAAAATACAGAACGCCTGAGCAAGATCAAACGCATGCGCACATGGGGCAACTGGAGCATGGTAATCGGCATTTTGCTGATGTATACAGGGTACGCATTTTTTGCAGGTTATTTGGACTTTATTCCTTTACTTGGAAGCCTCTTAAAAGGCTCTTACATTTTTATGACGCTGCTTTTGATCATCGGGTTCATTCTGACAATGGGCAGTACGGTCTTGTTTATGATTTCCGGAATGGTCTCCACTTCAGCTCCGCAGGTACAATGCCCTTCATGCCAAAAAGTAACGAAGATGTTGGGAAAAGAAGACGCCTGTATGTTTTGTGGACAACCTTTACGCCTGGAAGACGGGCATCCCCAGCAAAACCAGACATAATATGATTTCTTCTTCATTCATATGTAAAAAGCCACCTGACAATTCCCGAGCATTCGGGACGCAGGTGGCTTTCTTTCGTGAAAGCTTTCTTTCGTGAAAGCTGTCTGTCTCTCTTTATTTCAAACTCTCGTCAATGGCTTCCCATATCTCCGGCACCTCAAAACCGCGACGCCAAGAGGCTACTCCTGCCAAGTCGTACTTATTGACGATCTCCATCCGCTTTTTCATAGATGATACATCTTCAATCCACATTTTATAGACGTTGCCATCATTCGGGTCCTTATACTCGACGTAATGTTGACCTGAAGCTTCATCAAGAACCGGGGTCAGCTTGCGTTCCTTTATCCATTCCTGTGCTTTCGTCATGGAATAAGCTTTGGAGCTAACCTTGACAGTACCATCTGCCTGCTTGGCTTCTTTCCATACGCGAGTGTAAAAAGGAACACCCAGCAACAGCTTTTCATTAGGAACTTCTTCCAAAACTCCTTGCAAGCCTTTCTCCACCCATGGAAGTGAGGCTACAGAACCGGCTTTTGGACTCGCTGCCCAATGCTCGTCATACGTCATGACCGCAACATAGTCGACGACCTCCGCCAAGGCTTTCCGATCCAGGAACATGGACCATTGCTTTGCATTTGACTTGATCGTCACATCAATGGAAACGGTAAGTCCTTGCTGATGAAGATACGGCGTCAGCTCCCGAACAAACTGTACGAGTTCTTCTTTTTCTTCTAAATACACGTTCTCAAAATCAATATTGATTCCATCAAGATCGTAAAGATGAGCGTAGTAAAGAAGTTGGGCAATCAACTTATCTCGCTTATCATAGCTGCTAAGAACAGACTTGGTCCAATCTGGGTTAAAGCCGTTCGTAACCAGTCCCCAAACCTTGTAGCCTCTCTTATGCGCCCATTTCACATATGCAGGATCGGCCCGATTCAACAGATTTCCTTCCGCATCCTTCATTTCGAACCAAGTAGGTGAAACTACGTTTACTCCAGGCAATTCACCAATTTTTGAAACATCCGGATTTTTACTGACGACATGCTCCCATACGAGGTTTATCTTTCCTTCAGGCTTCCAAGCAGCTTGCTGTTGTCCCGTGGAAGTCGTGTGCTCTAACTCAACCTTGCGCACATCGGTCATTTCAATACTTTTCTCTGAAATGAACCCCCCTACTCCCGACGCCGTCAAAACACGATACCAGTTTTCCTTTTTGCCAAGAATGTCGACTACCTCTCCAGACGACAGCTCAGCAACGATTGGCGTTCGGTGAGAAGCACCAGTACGGACTGCTTGCTTTTCCTCTGCAGCGATCACTTTCGCTTGCTGGATTTCGTACCCCTCTTTTTCGACCACAAGGACACCTGTATCTTCTTTTCGCTCAAAAGAATAAGGATACAGCTTCTCCAAAGGATCCAACGGTACATAGCGTGTTCCGTCGACTTCTTTGACAGGAACGAGTAAATCCACAGGTTTTTTGTTCAGATAAGCGACCACTTCGCCGCTCTCCATCCGAAGCACCTTATCCTTCGTCGTAACGATAACGGAACGTGTAGGCTCATCCCAAAATATCGCGGGATCAATGTATTCTTTAATGAAATCAAAGGGCAGCAATATTTGCTCAGATTCCACTAAATAATTGTCCTCTTTACGCGAGCCCTCGTATACAATCACATTTTTGTCCCCATCGTACGGTTGCACATGCTCAGTCGATGCACGGAGCACAAAAAACCAGTAAATGCTGCCGAAGATGGCAAGCAAGAAAAAGCTTAACAAAAACAGAGTGCGAAACACCCTTCTTTTCCTTCGTCTTGGTCGCAGAGTTCTACCCGACTCCCTGTTCATGCTCTCCACCCACTTCCCGGTACATAAGCCCTTCTTCTAACTTGGGCTGTATGATTTGACTCATTATTTCGATCATATCGTTGGTTCAATCCATTCACAACCTTTTGTATTCTGGTAAATCACGGACAAGCTTCCTACCAAAAAGAAGACGTACGAGCAGCCAAAAGGTTACAGATATCGACAGAAAGGGTTATGTCCACCAAAAACAAACACCCCCTGCATCACCGGGATTATCCGATTTAAGCAGGAGGTGTTCATCCATCATACACATTCTTAGTGGGGATTCTTTTGACAGGAATCACAAACGCCATAAACTTCCATACGATGTCCGGTAACTTTGAAACCGATGTCTTTGGAGGCAGCTTCTTCTGCATCCCGTAAATACGGAAAATGGAAGTCACTGATTGCCCCACAAGTGGAACAAATCGCGTGATAATGATCTTCTTCCACATTGGCATCAAATCGGCTGGACGCATCCCCGTATGTGAGCTCTGTAACCAATCCAGCATCTTTAAAGACTCGTAGATTGTTGTAAATCGTTGCAACGCTCATATTCGGGAATTTGCCTTCAAGGGCTTTATATATTTCGTCAGCCGTCGGGTGAGTCATCGTCTCCAGCAAATAGGTCAAAATGGCATGGCGCTGAGGTGTCATACGAACCCCGGTATTCTTGAGGATTTCAACAGCTTTCTCCACACGTTGTACCATATTGTTACACCCCACAGTCTTTCGCAAGACAAAAGAACTAGCTTCTCTAATGTCATTGATTAGAATTACTATAAATAAGTGTACGTCTAGTCAGCGAAAACTGTCAATATCCATTCATCGGATTTGGACAGAAAGAAGTGGAAAATCAAGTTATTTGCTTTGCTTTTGCAGGCTTTTTGGTAGTAGGTTTTTTTACTTTTTTTGCTTCCGCCAGTGCAAACTTACACATGGATTGAAGTGTACAGCTGCCACACTGTGGATTGCGCGAAGAACATACACGTCTGCCGTGCCAAATCAGCCAGTGATGCGCATCTGTCCACTGCTCTTTCGGAATGCGCTTCATGAGCTGACGCTCCACTTCGTCCACATTGTCGCTGTTCGCGAGTCCTAACCGATTACCGACGCGAAATACGTGGGTATCGACCGCAATCGCAGGAATTCCGAACGCATTAGACAAAACGACATTTGCGGTCTTTCTCCCTACCCCAGGCAATGCTTCCAGCTCGGCATGCGTTTGCGGTACTTCGCTATTGTATTTTTCGTACAAGATTCTACAGGTCTCTAAAATGTTTTTACTCTTATTCTTATACAACCCGAGCCCTTTTATATGCTCTTCCATTTCTTCCTGTGTCAAATGAAGATAATGCTCCGGCTGATTCAACTGTTGGAACATGGGTGCCGTGATCTCGTTCACCCGTTTATCTGTACATTGTGCAGAAAGAATAGTCGCAATGAGAAGTTCAAATGGGGTTGTATAATTCAACTCGCAGTGCGCATCCGGATAAAGCTGTTGCAGGTTATCCAAAATGTCGGCAACAGGTACTTTGCGTTGTGCCATAAATATATCCCCCTTTTCCCTACATTATACCGCCTTGGTCAACAGAGCGATCGATAGCACCGCAGACTGCACATGTTGTACAATGATTCTGGAAGCATTTAACTGGAGGAGGTATTCCATGAAAGTATTCCTGACTGGTGCCACAGGTTTTGTTGGACGGGGTATACTCGAACGCTTGCAGGAAGAAGGGCATGAGATCGTTTGCCTCACCAGGGCTAGTTCAACAGGTAAACTTCCCTACAGCGAAACCGCAAATACACATATTACGGAAGCTACTGGCGATCTATTTGATAAAGAATCGTTGATAAGAGCCATGCAAGGCTGCGATGCTGTCATCCACCTCGTCGGAATTATTCGCGAACAACCGGGAAAAGGCATTCTCTTTTCTCGTATTCATGTAGAAGGCACAAAAAATGTACTGGAGGCCGCCAAGCAAGCCGGAATCAAGCGCTTTGTCCATATGAGTGCCCTTGGCGCACGCGAAAACGCAACGAGCGCCTATCACCGTACCAAATACGAAGCGGAACAGCTGGTGCAAGCAAGCGGTATTCCGTACGTCATTTTCCGTCCATCTGTTATTTTTGGTCCCGGGGATGAATTCGTGAACATGCTCGCTGATCTGGTAAGGTTACCTGTCACACCGGTCATTGGCGATGGCTCCTTTCCTTTGCAGCCTGTCGCTCGCAAAACGGTTGCCGATGTATTCGTCCAAGCCTTGAGCAGGCCTGAAACAACTAATCAAACCTATGAAACAGGTGGACCCGAGCCACTCTCCTTCGGCCAAATCCTAGATGCGATTGGCGAGGCCCTCGGTAAGCGGAAGGTCAATAAAATTTACATTCCCCTTGCCTTGATGAAGCCTGTAGTAAATATGATGGAGAGATTTCCATTCTTTCCTCTTACCAACACGCAGCTCACTATGCTGCTAGAAGGAAACGCATGCAAGGACGAAAAGCTTCTCTACGATACTTTTCACACCGAGAAAATCGACTTTCTCCCGGGAATCAGCACTTACCTGCGTGCCAAATAAAAAAGTGAAGCCCCCTGATTGATCCCAGGGGGCTTTTGCCTATTCATGCAATGTTTTTTCTACTGCATTTGTCTCTTTATTAATATGACGAGCTACAACGAAAAGGTAATCTGACAATCGGTTGAGGTATTTGACCACAGAAGGGTTTACCTGCTCCTGCTGTGCTACATGGACAGCCTTGCGCTCTGCACGTCTGACGACCGTACGCGAAACATGGAAGGCAGCCGCAGCGGGATGTCCGCCAGGCAAAATAAAGTTGGTGAGTGGCGGCAAATCCGCATCTAGCTTGTCAATTTGCTCTTCCAGAAAAGTAACGTCCTCTTCTGCAATCGGCCAGCCTACTTTTTTGCCTTCTGGCGTCGCCAGCTCCGCTCCTACATGGAATAGCTTTGTCTGAATGACATGGAAGACATCCTGTAATTCCTTCCATTCTTCCGTTGCAGGCAACAGGGCCAGTGCCAATCCAATCTGCGAGTTGGCTTCATCACACGTACCGTAAGCCTCTACTCGGTCCGCAAACTTGGGCACGCGGACGCCTGCAACCAATGACGTCTCACCTTTATCCCCTGACTTTGTATAAATCTTCATCCATTATCCCTCCACAGGTTTGCGTCTACAAAGCCTCTGCAACGAGAATCATTTCCGAGCTATTCGCGTCAAAAGGTGTCTTTGCAAAAGAACCGTATCTTTGTGTCACCTTCAACCCGTTTAAGCGAAGCAGGTGATGAAGCTCCGCCGGGAATATGTAGCGCAGAGTAAACCGCCCCTGCACTCGTTCACTCATGACACCATTAGTATCCCAACGCTCGTATATGCGTGTCACTTCTGCCAGTTGCTGAAAATGGTCATAGCGGGTGTAATCCCACATCGCAACCTCTTCCCCGGACGGGAGCGGATAGGTGCCGCGCAAGGACATCTTTTCATTTTCCTCGTAAAAATGATTGATCTTGGGCACAAACACGTTCATGATGAACTTCCCACCGGGAGCCAAATGCTTGCGAATGCACGTCAATGCCTTCATTTGTTCTTGAATATGCAACAGGTGCAAAAACGAACGAAAAGGAATCATAATCAGCGAAAAAGACTCTTGCAGATCAAAGGCGCGCATATCGCCCTGCAAAAGCTTCAAGCCGGATGTCACACCTTGCTCCTGTGCTTTTTCCTGGGCCCTTGCCAGCATTTCCTGGGAAAGGTCTATTCCGGTAACATCGATTCCTGCCTGCGCCATTGGAATGCTAATTCTTCCGGTACCGCAAGCGAGATCAAGTACCCTCCCTCCTGCCAGCTTGGCTTGTTCCATATAGAACTCAACATCACCCGCAAGACCACGTTGTGTGAGATCGTAATAGTCAGCCCATTGATACATATTGCCCATATGGTCCTCCTATGCTTGCATTTCTTCTGATTGAAGGTATGCCATAACGAGCTTTGCTGTGTTGTCGAGCGCTTCTTTATGTGTACGTTCATGTGAGTGAGAAGCATCTACTCCCGGTCCAATCAAGCCATGTACAACATCATACCCCGCTCTGAGTGCCGCACTTGCGTCCGAACCATAATACGGATAAATATCTACCTGGTAATTCAATCCATTCGCTTGTGCGAGCTTGGTAAGATGGCTGCGTAATCCGTAGTGATATGGTCCAGAAGAATCCTTCGCACAAATGGATACGCAATACTCATCTGTCGTCTGTCCGTCACCGATCGCTCCCATGTCAACAGCCAGATACTCGACAACGTTGTCAGGGATGCTGGAATTGCCACCGTAGCCGATCTCTTCATTATTGCTGATAAAAAAGTGCGTGGTATAAGGCAGCTTCAAGCCAGATTCACTCAATTCCTTAAGGACACCCAGCAGTACAGCTACACTTGCCTTGTCGTCAATATGACGGGACTTGATGAAGCCACTATCGGTTACAGTGACCCGCGGATCAAAGGAGACGAAATCTCCCACAGAAATCCCAAGCTCCAGTACTTGCTCCTTGTTCGTTACCTTTTCATCCAAGCGGACTTCCATATTCGCCTCACTACGCTCGGTTTTCCCCGCTTCAGAGCTATAGACATGCACGGAAGCTTTGGTGGACAAAATGGTACCGGTTACAAGACGACCGCTGCTTGTCTCTACAACGCAGTGCTCTCCTTCAATCGCATTGAAAGCAAATCCTCCAATCAAGGTCAGCTTCAAGCGACCGTTGCCCTTAATCTCTTTTACCATCGCGCCCAACGTATCAACGTGAGCTGTCAAGAGTCTTGCGTTTTCGTCATTGGCACCCGCTACCGTTGCAACGATTGCCCCTTTGTTTGTCCGTTTATAGGAAACGCCAAGCTTTTCAAGCTCTTGTGCAACCCAAGCCATTACTTTTTCGGTATTGCCGGATGGACTTGGGATGTTCGCCAATTGGCAAAAGCTTTGCACGACATATTCCGTGGATACGCTCATCTGTATATTCCTCCATTCGCCCCATGCGAAATAAACGTTAGGATTGAAGCTCTTCCTTAATAAATTGGAGCACTTCCTGCACGTGTCCTTTGACCTTTACTTTTGGCCATACTTTTGCGATGTTTCCTTCTTTGTCAATGACGAAGGTAGTGCGCTCAATGCCCATGTACTCTCGTCCGTACATTTTCTTTAACACCCACACACCGTAAGACTCTGCTATCTCGTGCTCCGGATCTGCCAGAAGAGGAAACGGCAATTCGTGCTTCGCAATGAATTTGTCATGCGATTTTACAGAATCCGGACTGATCCCGAGAACTACCGTATTCAGTTCTGCAAAGCCCGAATGGAAGTCACGAAAGTCGCATGCTTCTGTCGTGCATGTCGGTGTCTGGTCCTTCGGATAAAAATATAGCACTACATTTTTCCCATGAAATTGAGAAAGAGAGATCGTCTGATTATCGCTCGCCTGCAAGGTAAACGCAGGTGCTGCTTGTCCTACTGCGGTCAAGCTTTTTCCTCCTCTCGATAATATCCTGTTTTCGCTGGTCTCATTTTACCACAATCTAGTAGCCACTTCATCCGCATACAAGTTGCGCTTTGATTCAGAAAAGGATAGAATTAATAGATAAAATATAAAATTTGGCCTAGTCAGTTGGATGGTGAATTCTCATGAAAGAGTTTTTTGAAGTAACAGATCCAGAAGCGCTTAAATCGCTTGCTATAGCGGAACGGGTTAAAATTTTGGAACTCTTTGAAGATTTGGAGCCCAGAACGGCTAAACAAATCGCTACGGAACTAGGCGAAAATGCTGCACGGCTGCACTATCATGTAAAGGAGCTCGTGCGTGTTGGGTTGCTCGAACAAGTAGATACACGGGTAAAAGGCTCCATCGTGGAAAAATATTATGAGCCAGTTGCCAAGGTTATTCAGGTAAAGCTTCAATTAATGATTGAAGAAAACGCACAGCAATTAAGTGATGTCATGTTTACGCCGTTTCGTACGACGGAAAAAGACCTCATGCGGACGCTCAACCGCTTCGTCGCCAGCGACCAGGATGTTCGTAAGGAATACCAAAATACGTTCGCTTATAATTTGACTGAATTTTATTTGAGTCAAGATGAACGCAATCAATTCGTTGAAGACATCTCTGAGCTGCTGCAAAAGTACAAAGGGTTCAAAAAGGAATCTGGACGCCGAAAATTCAAATTTTTCGACATCCTGTTCCCTTTAACCCCAGCTGACCCTACTGATGATTCAGAAGATCCTTTTGACGATTCAGATGAATAAGTCACCAAGAAAACCATCACCTCCGATGGTTTTCTTGCTATTTCCAATCAAAGGAGGACTCCCATGCGTACGACAACGCCACAGGTATCCAGATGGGGATCGTGACAGGCAAAGGTCGCAAAAGCGCTGACATCTCCCTTCGCGAATGGGGATTAGACACGTATTTTCCCGTCGTGATCACAGGAGATGAGGTCACAGCTAGCATGGCAAAGAAAAAGGGTGTGTCCTTGCGCCGAAGCCTGGATACACCCTTCTCTCATTAATACGAACGTCCGAACCAGACGCTATGCTGTGATTCTTTGCCGCAGCAAATGCAGGTTTTCTTTTGTACAGGAGGCTCAAACGGAATGTTGCGAGAAGTGAACTTGGTTTCTTCCTTCACTTTGGACTCGCATGCATCGTCTCCACACCAGCCACCTAGCACCCAGCCGCTTGTCTTGTTCTCGCTCTCGCATTTTGCGATATGAGAAGACAGTTGCTCCAGTGTGTCGATTTCTAAATGGGAGTTCTCATCACGGAAAGCCAAAGCTTTTTGGAACATATTTTGCTGAATCTCCTCCAGCAGTTGAACCACCGTCTGCGCAATTCCTTCAAGCGAAACCGTCACTTTCTCCCCTGTATCACGTCGAGCCAGAATGACTTGACCATTCTCCACGTCACGCGGGCCGAGCTCCAGACGCAGAGGCACACCGCGCATTTCCCATTCATTGAACTTCCAGCCTGGTGTCTCTTCACGAACGTCAGCACGGACACGTACGCCCGCCGCCTTGATCTCATCGAAAAGTGGATCGAACGCCTCCATCACTTTGTAGCGCAGCTTCATCGGACCGACGGGGATCATAATAACCTGCGTCGCAGCCATGCGAGGCGGCAGCACGAGACCTCGGTCATCGCCATGCACCATGATCATCGACCCGATCAATCGCGTGGAGGTACCCCATGATGTGGTGTGAGCGTACTTAAACTGATTGTCGCGATCCAAGAACTTGATCTCGAAGCCGCGCGCGAATTTATCTCCCAAATAGTGCGAGGTGCCCGCTTGCACTGCTTTGCCATCCTTCATCATCGCTTCAATGGAGTACGTATCGACAGCACCGGCGAAGCGTTCACTCGGTGTTTTTTGTCCCTTCCAGACTGGAATCGCCAGCTCCTGCTCGACGACCTCTCGGTAAATCTCGAGCATTTGCATCGTTTCCTGGCGAGCTTCCTCCTCTGTCGCATGTGCCGTGTGGCCTTCCTGCCAGAGGAATTCAGATGTACGCAAGAAAGGCATCGTCCGCTTCTCCCAGCGAAACACGTTTGCCCATTGGTTGATCAGTACAGGTAGATCACGATAGCTCTGAATCCATTGGCTGTACATATGTCCGATAATTGTCTCGGAGGTTGGACGTAGCGCGAGTTTTTCCTCTAGCGGCTCGCCCCCAGCCTCTGTTACCCAAGGCAGCTCTGGATTGAAGCCCTCGATATGCTCCTTTTCTTTTTGAAAGAAGGACTCGGGAATCAGCATCGGGAAATAGGCATTGCGATGCCCCGTCTCCTTGAAGCGTTTATTCATCGCCTCTTGAATTCGCTCCCATAGCTCGAAGCCATCCGGCTTGAACACGATGCAGCCGCGTACCGGTGTGTAGTCCATCAAATCTGCCTTTTTAATGGCATCGATGTACCAACGCGAAAAATCCTCCGATTGCGGTGTAATTTCTTTTACAAACGCTTTGTCCTCTTTCATCCGTCTACGCTCCTTTTTATCTTACGTAAAATGCAAAAAATCCCCCATCCCAAAAAAGGGACGGAGGATCAACTTCCGCGGTACCACCCTGATTGACCATAGCATACGCCATAGTCCTCTCAAAAACCCGATAACGGCGGGCATCCGGCTAAGTTCTTCACCAGCGGCTTCAGGATGGGGTGCAATTATCCTTGCGTATCAGCCTTCCAGACAAGGGCCGACTCTCTGTCACGAGGGAAATAACTGCGGGTCCTTTCATAGCCTTTTATGACTCTCTATTAACTAAACATATTAGCGAGTCACATCGAGGTTGTCAATTGTTGGTACGTACAGCGATTCTGGAGCCGAGCTTCACGTAGATCGGATACGCAACCACTGAAATCATAACACCTTTGAAGAGATTGAATGGCACGATTCCGTACAAAACCAATGACCAAATACTTGTCGCATTAAACATGGTCAAGAGCTGTTCAATCGGCATTTGATACAGCACAGCGTACGCAGGCAACAGCACATAAGCATTTGCCACAGCCATGACAAGCGTCATCAAAAGCGTTCCCAAAGCAAGGCCAGTCAGGAAGCCCTTTTTACCTTGTCCCAGTCGCTGCATGTAAACAGCCGCAAAAATAAAGCTTCCACCTGCTACGACGTTTGCGAGCTCGCCGATTAACAGACCGTCTGTATTTTTAAAGAGCATGTGCAGTGTATTTTTCAGTACCTCAATAATGATTCCAGCTACCGGTCCGTACATGAGTCCCCCGATCAATGCCGGGAGTGTACTGAAGTCGAGCTTCAAAAAGCTTGGCATCAGCGGAACGGGAATCTCAAGATACTGCAGAATAAATGCAACGGCCGAAAGCATCGGAATCGTCACCAGCTTTTGGGTTGCACGTGTGCGCGAAGAATGCAGCGCTGTTTCTTTCATGTTTACCATCTCCTCATTTTTCTACTCCTTCTTGAGGAATGGCAACAGTCGTTGTGAATCCACACGTCTTGAAGCCTTTTACTCACGCAAACACAACAAACCCTGTGGATATATGTTCCACAGGGCATATGCAGGCGTATGACAAAACCATGCGCAAATAAAAGGTACAAGAAACAAGAGGTCTAGCCTCTACGTTCTCATCCCGTTTGCACAGGCAAACAAGCACGTGTGTTAACGTACTGTCGTCATCCTTCTCCCATCCAGACTGTACTGTCGGCTCTGGAATCACACCAGATCCTGCACTCCGTCGCTAGTTGCAGCTCGGGAGGCTCGCGGGCTTAACATGCACAAGGCATGATCACCGCCGGTCGGGAATTTCACCCTGCCCCGAAGGAATGTGTAGTTGTATACAGCATATTATACTGCTGTTTTTTGATTTGACAATAGAGGAAACTGCCAAAGCGACACTTTTTGTTTATTTATCCGATTTGTTTAGTTGGAATAATGATTAAAAAAAGACTCTTCCTGACCTGAGAGCGCTTCATACTATAATTCGCTTGTACAATAGAATCGGCTCCTCAAGGGTGGTCGCGGCTCATCCCCGTATGGAAGGGGGTGAGGCCTATGGTAACGAACGAAACTCTCACTGCTTTTCCAGTTTGGGTTGTTCCTGGTCGCTTTAATCGGCTTGGTCGTTACCTTGACCAAAAAGAAATAGACCGCCCTTGAGTCCACACTCAGCGGTCTATTTCACAACCAAGAATTGAGCCGCACCCCTTTACGGGAAGCGCCTATTGTACCGACCGTTCCGGTTGCAGCCGGGACGGTCCTTTTTTACTTTATGCTTCTACATCTCGTTACATCCAATATTACCACAACGACTTCAGATTATAAATCATCAAGAACCCGCTCCCCGATACTTCGTGACACCCCAGTTCCAGACTAACAGCCCAATCCCGAAGAAAATGACAGCCACTACCGGAGTCATTGCCGCATAGGTGTACCAAACTTCCTTGCGCAAAAAGTAAGCCGCAGGATAGACCCCTACAAAAGCAAACGGCAGCACGTAGGTGAGCACAAAGCGAATAGCCTTGTTGTACACGTCTACCGGATAGCGCCCATATTGCTGGATGTTGTAAATCATCGGGGCAATCCCTGTCCGCGAGTCGGAAAAGAAGCTAACCGCAGCAATCGCAGTATACACGCCACCGTAAATCAGTGCCCCGCTAATTGAGAGCCCGATAAAGATGAACACGTCATACCAATAAAACGTCAAATCAAGCTGAATCGCTGCATATCCCATGATGATGATCCCGGTAATAACCCCAAAGATTCGATCCGGCGCAATCGACTCGAGACACACCTGTGCCAAATTGTGGATCGGTCTCGTCAAGATGCGATCCATCTCACCGCGAATGATATAACGCTCATTGAAGTCCCAAAAACCGAAGAACATTGAGAACAATGCGTACGGAACCAAAAAGAAACCATAAATAAAGATAATCTCGTCACGCGTCCAATCCCCCATAAGCGGGACATGCGTGAATACGACAATGATAAAGACGAGATTGATCAACTCAGAAATGAGATTAGACACAAAATCTCCGATAAAATCCGTTCGATAGGCAAGCCTCGTCTTGAAGTACTGGCTCAGGTAGTCGGCAAAAATCCCGAAAATATGTCTCATGTTATGCATGCTCTACCCTCCTTGCACGACCAGCTTGTTACGGGCGAGACGCCACATCACCAAGATGGGAACCAGTATGACAAACATCCAAATGACCTGAAAACCGATTAATTCCCACGAGCGTTCAGTGGTGATGGCACCTGTGAAAATCAGGCTCGGATAATAGTTGACAGCCTGAAAAGGAAGGTAGCCCATGACCGTTTGCGCCCAGCCCGGGAAAAAGCTGATCGGCAGCACGAGACCAGACAACAGATCTACTACGACCCGCTTGGCTCGCATCATTCCATCGTTGCGGAACAGGAAGAAAGTCAACAAGCCTGTCACCAGGTTGATTTGTGTATTGATCAAAAACGCACACATCAAGCTGATCAAATACAATCCCCATCCAGTCGCTGTCGCTGGGAAGCTGAACGGAATAATCAAGCTAATGAGGAAAATCCCCGGACCCGCGAAAAAGAGAAAACGAAAGATCCCTTCCCCGAACGCCTGCGCCGTTTTCACGGACAAGTAATTATAAGGGCGTATCATTTCGATCGCGACCTTGCCTTCCCGGACGTCCTGCGCTATCTCTGTATCGATGTTGTTAAAATAAAACGCCCGCGACATCCAGGCAATTGCAACGTAGGAAGTCATCTGCTCGACCGTAAGCCCGCCCAGCTGCTGCTGTCCCCCGTAGATCGCTCCCCACAAAAAGTAGTACGCCCCGATGTTGATCGCGTAGATAATAATCCCGCTGTAGTAGTTGACACGATAGGCAAGCATCGTCAAAAACCTCATACGGATGAGTTCCATATAGAGCTTACGCATGGCTGGCTACCTCTTGATCGGAGGAATAAATGTTGCGAACGATATCCTCTGTACTCGTCTCCTCGATTTTTACGTCGCTGACTTCAAAGGAGGACATGACTGTTGACAGAACAAATGGGAGCATTTCCTGACTCCGCGCTACTTTTACACTGAGAGTAAAATCATTGATTTGCTCAATCTCACAAGGCATCTCGCCCAATGCCTGACGGAGGGCCGCCGCTGGAGTGCGCTTTTTCATCTGGAATGACACCTTTGTGCCATTTCCCCATTTTTCCTTGAGGTTACTCAATAAGCCATCGAAGATCAGCTTACCTTTGTCCATGACAAGCACGCGTTTACAGAGTGCTTCGATGTCAGACACATCGTGAGTGGTCAACAAGATCGTCATATTTTCCGTTTCGTTCAGATTGCGCAGAAACTCACGGATTTTTTGCTTAACGAGTACATCGAGTCCAACTGTCGGTTCATCGAGGAACAGCAGGCGCGGCTTATGGATTAAAGAAGCGGCTACCTCACAGCGCATCCGCTGTCCGAGACTTAGCTTGCGTACCGGCTGGCTGACGAACGGAGAAATTTCCAGCTCCTCGATCAAGCGCTCCAGCCACTTTTCTCCCTCTACATCGTCTACCTTATAAACACTTTTCAACAGACGGAAAGACTCTAGCGGAGATAGATCCCACCAAAGCTGAGAGCGCTGTCCGAAAACAACTCCGATGGAGCGAACGTACTCCTCCCGCTGCTTGAAAGGCACATAGCCATTAATGACGATTTCGCCGTCGCTCGGGGTCAAAATGCCTGTCAGCATCTTGATCGTGGTCGATTTTCCGGCACCATTTTCCCCAATCAGCGCGAACATTTCTCCTTCCTCTACTGTAAAGGAAAGGCCATCCACGGCGTTTACCGTCTTGTACTCCCGGCTGAACAAATCACGAAAAGCACCACCAAGGCCCGGTCTGGACTGATGGATGCGGAAATCCTTTTGTAAATGATTTACCTGAATCATGGAATACCGTCCTTTTTTCTTCGCTTGATTTCCATTTGTAGTGTATATGAGCCAATCGAATTGTGCAAAAGGCAAACTGCACCAAACTGTTAATGAAGAGTAAGGATCATTCCCGTTTTGTCGTCGGACTTTTTGAAGCGGACATAGCGAATGCATTCGGGATCACTGTTTTCCAGAGCGACGAGCTCGTCTGTATAACGTTGCAGCCCTTTATGTACAATCGGCAGCACCGTCTCTTCCCACTTCGGCTGTGCTCCCCCTAAAGCTCGCGGCATAAAAAGACCGTCCGTCACAAGCACCAGTGCCTTCATGTCTACTCGATTTATTCGTCCATACTCCATAAAATTCCGGCAGGCTGGATCGCCGTTCAACACACCGTAGCCTCCTGGTCCATTCGCCTGATAGCGGTTATGAATCAGGATGTGCATACATCGTTCGTGCAGCTCGGCTCGGGTACACAAGCCGTCGTTAATTCCTTCTTCCCACTTCCCCAATGCGGCCTGCTCCAAATGACTGACCTGCGTGTGCGTCAGTGGACGTACCGTATCATCCTCATAAACGGCAAATATCATGCAATCTCCCAACTGCGCGTAATCGATATGGGCATCTCCTACACGGACAACTGCACAGGCAGCCCCCCACAAAGCTTCCTTCTGCTCAAGCTGGATACCACTTTTAAGCATGTGCTCCCGCAGCGCCACGTTTATCGTCTCCAAATAATCGTGCAAAGCTGCATCCTCTGGCATTGACTCAAGCTGCTTCTTGACGAGCTCAGCCGCGATAGCTCCGCCTGTCTGTCCTGCTGGGTTCTCATACGGGATCAACGACGTAATGCCATCGATGACCGCATACACATGCCTTGCCTGCTGAATCAAATAGGCGTCCTCATTGCTTTTGCCGCTACCCTTCATGGAGATGCACTCAAGTTTCATGATGACTCCCGCCTTTTTCTATGGAGTGATTTGCTTGAAAATTGTATCATTTTTCCTTTTCATCATCTATAGCTCTCCGTTCATATCCAGTTGTGGAAAAGCTGTGGTAAGATAATGAAGGACTTTTTCCAAAAGAGGTTGTTAAGAAAAGAGGGACTATGCATGAAACGTGAACGATCCGCGCAACTGCACGAGCAAGCACTCGACGTCATTCTAGGCGGGGTAAACAGCCCTTCCCGTTCTTTCAAGGCTGTAGGCGGGGGAGCGCCAGTAACGATGGAACGTGCCCAGGGCGCGTATTTCTGGGACGTGGACGGCAATCGATATATTGATTATTTGGCAGCATACGGACCAATCATTACCGGCCATGCACATCCACATGTGACCAAAGCGATTTGCGAAGCCGCTGCCAACGGAACCTTATATGGTACTCCTACTCCATGGGAAATCACCTTTGCGAACATGATCCGCGAAGCGATCCCATCGATGGAACGCATTCGTTTTAACAATTCCGGTACAGAAGCAGTCATGACATGCATCCGTGTAGCTCGCGCCTATACCGCTCGTGTAAAAATCATCAAATTCGCGGGCTGCTACCACGGTCACTCTGACTTGGTGCTCGTTGCTGCAGGCTCCGGGCCGTCTACCTTGGGGATTCCGGACAGTGCGGGTATTCCACAAAGCATCGCCAGCGAAGTGATTACCGTACCTTTCAATGATAGCGAAGCATTCGCCAAAGCCATGAGCAAATGGGGAAGTGAAACGGCTTGCGTTCTCGTTGAACCGATTGTCGGCAACTTCGGTATCGTGTCACCTGAGCCAGGATTCCTGGAAGAGGTAAACCGTATCACCCACGAAGCAGGCGCACTCGTCGTCTATGATGAAGTCATCACAGCCTTCCGCTTCTGCTATGGTGGAGCACAAAACCTGCTCGGAGTCGAGCCTGACCTGACTGCACTGGGCAAAATCATCGGTGGCGGTCTGCCAATCGGTGCCTATGGCGGTCGCCGTGAAATCATGGAGCAAGTCGCACCACTCGGACCTGCGTATCAAGCAGGAACAATGGCTGGTAATCCTGCCTCTATCCGCGCCGGAATTGCCTGCCTTGAAGTATTGAAGCAACCAGGCGTATACGACGAATTCGAACGACTGGGCGGAATGCTTGCAAACGGAATCAGCGAAGCGGCAAGCAAACACGGTGTAACCATTCAGCTCAACCGCGTAAAAGGGGCATTGGCTGTTTACTTCACAGACGAGCCTGTTCACGATTATGATGCAGCTCAGAAAGCGAACGGAGAAATATTTGCCCGCTTCTTCCAGCTGATGCTGAATGAAGGTGTATGCCTGGCTCCGTCCAAATATGAAGCCTGGTTTGTTACCACAGCTCATACGGAAGAAGATATTCAAGACACCATCGCTGCTGTAGACCGTGCATTCTCGCAACTGTAAACCATTCCCACGTCCATTCACATCCTCCCGAGGAAATAATAAGCCTGTTCACGATTATGCTTTCGAGGAGGATATTCTGGTGTCCAAAGGTGAAAAATCATATCCGCAGGCTCCTGAAAAGACGTTGGATTCCAAAATGAGCAGTAAAATGCTAGAAGTGACTGGTTTTCAAAACCCGCGAAAAACCGAACATCACAAAACGCAAAATCACGACAGATAAACATGAAAACAGACACATTCCACTCCGAATGACGGGGAATGTGTCTGTTTTTTTCGCATGCAGCAACATTGTCAATAAAGGTCAGAGATTGTACAATAAAATAGTGCAACTGTCATGGTACTTATTCGTATACATGAATATGGGACAGAATGAAAGTAGTAAGGTCGCATGAATGGTTTAGCAAAGTTTTGTTTTCATAGATTACTACGAGGAGTGAGTGTTGAATGTTTTTCCATCCTATGGATTTCCTGATTCTGATTGCATTCGGACTGTCGCTCTGGGCACAGTTTCGAGTGAAAGGGACTTTTAACAAATATGCCGAAGTTCCTACCTCTTCCGGTCTTACCGGTGCAGAGGCAGCCCGCCGCATGCTGGATGCCAATGGCTTGACTAACGTTCCTGTTCAACATATCCCTGGCACATTGACAGACCACTACGACCCAACAGCTCGTGTCGTGCGCTTGTCTGATCCTGTATATTTCGGCAACTCGATTGCTTCTCTGTCCGTTGCTTGTCACGAGGTCGGACATGCGATTCAGCACAAGGTCTCGTACCCAATGCTGGTAGCACGCCATCGTATTTTCCCAGTAGTCAACCTCGTGTCCGGTGTTGCACCACTGTTGCTGTTGGCTGGTTTCTTCTTTAAAATGGCAGGACTCTTGCTCGTCGGGATTATCTTCTTCTCCGGGGCAGTTGCCTTCCAGCTCGTCACGCTGCCAGTCGAGTTTAATGCGAGCAGCCGTGCAAAACAACTGATGCTCAAAATGGGCTTCATCCGCAATGAAGAAGAGCGAGGCGCAAGCAAAGTGTTGGGCGCAGCCGCTCTGACCTATGTAGCTGCGGCTCTGATCTCTGTTCTGGAGCTGGCGAAATACATCATGATCTTCAGAAGCTCTGACGACTAATTTACGTTTAAAATATGAAAGGTACAGCTATCCTACATGGGAGGCTGTACCTTTTTTCGTTTCGCTACGTTACAATAGGACGGGGGGTTTTGCACATGCGAATCGGAATCATTGGATTAGGCAGTATGGGACAAATGCTGGTGAAATCACTCTGTAAAAGCGGAGTCCTCCAGCCAGAACATATAACGGTATTCAATCGAACACGAGAAAAGGCACAAAATCTGCGCGCATCACATGGCATTTGCATAGCGGAGAGTGCGCAAGAGGTTTGCGACAAGGCAGATCTGGTCTTTATCTGCACAAAACCACTGGATATCCTGCCTGTTCTTCGGGTGCTGTCTATCCCTGCAAGCGTACATATCGTGTCTGTGGCAGCAGGTGTCAGCATTGCTGATTTGGAAACGGTCCATACTGGTGCCGTAAGCAAAGTCATTCCTACTGTCACTTCGCAAGAGCTGCAAGGTGTATCCTTGTTTACATGCAGCAGCCGAGCAGGTATGGAGGATCGCGAAGAGCTCCTCACCCTCCTGTCTGCCATTAGCCAACCGCAGGAAGTAACGGAGGGCGAGATCGAAACAGCAACGATCCTCACCAGCAGCGCACCGGGGCTCTTGGCAGGCATTTTGGATTCATTCGCACAGGCGGCGGTTCGCAAGACGCCTGAGCTCGATCTGGATACAGCGAGAAGCATGCTGGTAGAAACGATGCTGGGAACAGCTCTCTTACTCAAAAATGAACAGCTTCGCTTTGACCAATTAATTGAGCGAGTCGCAACCAAAGGCGGCATCACCGAAGAAGGCTTGCGGGTTCTCGACAAAACACTTCCTGCTGGCTTTGACGAGCTGTTTGTCATGACTGAATCCAAGCACGCTGCATTGAAGACACTCGTGCAAAATCAAATCAAACAATAATTGCGGATGGGAGAACGAAAATAATGATCATCGGTTGGATTGGTTTGGGGAATATGGGCATTCCAATGGCTAGCAATCTGCTGGCTGCTGGCTACGACGTGCGGGTTTGGAATCGTACACCGGGAAAAGCCGCGCCATTAGTGGCTCTCGGAGCGAAGGAGACAGCCACTCTGTCAGATTTGGTAGCACAATGCGATGTACTGTTCACGATGGTAAGCGATGATGATGCAGTAAAAGCAATCTATACTGGCACAGACGGTCTCTTGAGCCTGTCCATTCAAGGCAAGCTTGCAGTAGATATGAGCACGATTTCACCGGATACATCCCGTTATATCGCAGAGCAAGCCCAGGAAGCTGGACTGCGCTTTCTCGATGCACCTGTGTCCGGTAGCGTAGGGCCTGCCAAAGAAGGCAAGCTCGTCATCATGGTAGGCGGAGAGCAGGCTGATTTTGAGGTAGCCAAGCCTATGCTGGACAAGCTGGGCAAAGCCGCGTTTTATTTGGGACCAAACGGAGCGGGTACATCTGCGAAGCTGGCGATCAACCTGCTGCTCGGCATTACAGTACAAGGTGTGTCTGAAACATTACTATTCGCACGATCCCTCGGCATTGGTACGGAGCAAATGCTGGACATCATTTCCGAGAGCGCCGTAGGAACACCACTCATTCGCGGAAAAGCGGCTTCCATCCTCGCTGACGACTATCCGGCTGCCTTTGCCCTAAAGCATATGGCCAAGGACCTTCGCCTTGCGAATGAAGCAGGCGTCTCTACCCCATTGGCTGAATCCGTAAATGCTACCTATCGTCATGCATTGGAAGAAGGCTTGGGCGAGCTGGATTTGATGGCGATCCTGCGTCATCTCGAGGGAAAATGAATACTCCCGCCACTTACCTACCGGTTGAAGTGGGGGTTTCTTATGTGTCGTCGTTACCGGACGCTTAACACAAGTGGAGTTGACACTGCGACAGCTTTCAAGCTGTCCACCCCCTCTTCCACTGGCGGTAAATGCCGTTGGAACTTCTTTTCGTAATTCCCTTGCTTGCTGACAGTAACCACGAATTTCATCCATAAGCTGTTCGTATGCTGCGCGAGCCTGGGCATAGACCTCACTTCTTTATCTGCTTCCTGTGCTAGTTGCTGGTTCTTAACTCTTCTGCAACTACCTGTTCACGTTTTGCCATTTTCCTTTTCCTCCCTTGATTTTGGGCATGCAAAAAAAAGCTCATTCCTACTCATAAAACAAGTTGGAATGAGCTTTTGGAAGTTTATCAAGTGTTTGAATTGTTTAGTGTTTGGTTTGTTGGTTGTATAGGATCTTGTTGTTGGGATTGTAAATGGACCTACACAAAAATATTAACAGACTCTTACTATGGTTTGTGTACTGTATCTTGATCATCCAGTTTTTGCTTTAAATATTTTGCAATCCCTGTTTCTCCTCTCTCAATGGCGAATGCATAAGCATCCATATCTTTCATGTTTTCACCAGAATACTTTATAGATATGTCTATATTATTCTCAACTAACAATCTAACAATCTCAAAATGCCCACCATATATTGCAGCAAACAGAGGATTTCTCTCTGGTTCACTAGTATCAATCTCAACATTATGGTTAATAAGATATTGTGCAATATCTAAATGTCCTTTTGCAGCTGCTCTTTCAAGGGAATTTGTAGAAAAAGTTCCACCCTGTGCATTAATATCTATCCCAGCATTAATAAGATATTCTACTATTTCTAAATGCCCGTGAGCTGATGCTACATGCAACCATGTACCAAAGGGTGTCATCCATTCTAACATTTCTGAATTTTTCTCAAGTAAGTTTCTTAACGTATCTAGTTGAACAATTTTTATTGCAGCTCTAATTTCTTTTGCAATTTGAGTATTTTCCATTTTTTATCCCCCCAATAACTCTCATCTTCTTGAAGCAGCTAGTTTTCCTAGATCTTCTAGTATTTCAACAATATCATCATAGTCCCCACCTGCAGCATCAACTGCTTTCAATTGATTTACAGCGTTTTCCAAATCTGCAATATCGTGTTGCCCACTAACCTTTTTCAGTGGCCTCGCACTGGGTAGGGGCTTATTGAACAGCCGCCACCATTTATATCAGCGAATGAAAAAGACCACAACACGGGCGGCTAGCTCGCATTGTGGCATTGTTGGTTGTATTGTACGATCTTGTTGTTGGGGTTGTATATGAGCTTACACAAAATTCTTGGCAGACCCAGCCACACGGATTGATTCATATTTACATCTTAGTTTGACAATTCTTTTTCAATGTAAGGACAGTCAAGTAAACTAAGTAAACTTGTAGTTAAATATTTTGTCTGATACTGATCTAAAGCGTTATTGACAATTAGCTGACCATTCTCAAGTCTAAGCAACTGAGCTGAACCATCTTCTAGAAATAATAGATTTCCATCAATATGTCTTATAAGCCTTCCCATAATTTTAAACAAAAGCTCTAATCCTTGATAAAACGTATTACCAAACAATTGAATTCTGATGCATACATTAACATCTAAGTTATAATGATTTCTAACAAAAACGATATCAGAAATATCTTCAATTTCAAGAGCCAATGAAAATAACTCAGACCCAATGACTATTTCATCATCTTTACAGCTAAAAGACGCCTTCTTGTTCGCAAACTCGGTGGTAAATCTTTCTATCATCTCTCCTAATGAATTATTACCTAAATTAGATCGTAAAAACAATTCATAGTCCATTCATTTCTATCCCCCAAATCCCCGTGTAATTTCCCCGTCTTTCACAATAAATAGTTCTTTTAAGTTCTTTAAATCACCATTTGGATTAGCTTTTCTTAAAATCCCTTGAATAATTTCGGTCACTTTTTCAGAGGGGAACTGATCTACATTAAGAACTATTCTTTCTGCTTGTGTTTTAGTCTTTTTTGTTATGTTTCTAAGAATGTTATCAACATTTGTTTCTATTGTTGGTGCATAACAGTCAAATACTTTACCTTCAATAACGAAATCTGGATTTGACGACTCTTTTATTCCGTATCCATTACCACCGCTTACTTCATCCAGCATTTCAATGTCATATCCTTGATCTGCCATTAGATCGGCTGTTTCGCTCTCTTTCTTAATACCGTGTGAGTCACCTTTTGTATAGTTTCCTTTAGGTTTCCCACCTTTAGGTAGAGAAGGTTCTGTTAGATTAACATTTCCCGTCCTCTCAGCATCTCGGTTATTATTGTTATCATCATTATTATTGTTATTATTGCTGTCCCCGCCACCACCGTCCACTCGTTCCCACGATATGAACCACGTACCCGTATTCGCTTCCTGACGAAGGAATGGCCTTTTACCCGACATATCTTTCATTCTAGCTAAAAGACTATTAATCATATCATGCATTTCTTTCAACGATTCTTCAACAGTCTTCGCCTTCGTTTTGAACTTTCCATCCAGCGTTTCCATATCTTTTTTAATAGAATCAAAAAACCCGAAGAAAGGAATACCATTTCCGTCGCTTCCATCGCTGCCGTTACCATCTGGCGTACGATCCCCATCTGGTGCTAGCTTCGCCGTCATCGTCGATACTTTTATCGCAGCTCCACCAACTCCTGCTGTAAACACATTCACGGCTACCTCTCCAGCAATCGTCGTCACCTGTCCTGCGACTCGACCCCTTTGATAGCTCTCATCTAACGTTCGTTTCAGCTTAGCTTGTGGTCCTCCAACCGCATCCTCAAACTTGTGTACGAGATTCGTCCCAATTGGAGCTAAGTAGTTATCCGTGAACCCATCTACGGCTTTTCCACCGGCTGTCCATAGATCTGACCCGATATCCGCAATCGACTTCTCGCCGTGGTATACAGCGCTAGCGTAATCTGATGCATCACCCGCGAGTTCTGCTGTTCCTCTAGCCAGATTGTTGTCTTCAGTTAGCGAGCTAACTTCATTCCCCCTGATGCTCGTAACCTTCTCACCTTCGTCAGCGAATAACAGTTGACCGCCTGTATACAGTACATCAACAGCATCTACCCCTGTGTTCCATAGGTTTGAAAGGCTATCACCAATAACTTCAAACCCCCCTTTGACTTCCGCTACTTCATGTTCGATGAGCCGTTTAGCTATCGTTACAGCCTCGCCTAACGTCTGCAAATCTTGTTCAAATGGACTTAATATCGGTTTAAACGTTTGACTCTTCTCCGCATCCAGAAGAATCTGATCGCTACTCGTGTCGTTCTCTTCTACTAATGCGATCGTATCCGTAGCTGTATCGAGGTACATCCCTTCCGAACCCACCATGTAGACAGCAGCACCATTTACATTCAGCTCTCCTGACGCTTGAATGTTTACATTCGTGGTACTGTTCAGGCTCACACCCCAGAGGCTACTCATCGAGATTTCCAACGCACCTTCTTTGGCGGTCATCCTCAGTTCGGTGTCTCCCATGGTGAATTCTTTTCCTTGTGGGATGCCAAACGATTTGACTCCCGGGTCCACCATTCGCTTATCGTTCTTCTCGACAAAGCTTCCCTGTGGCGCATGACGGACGGAGTTGATGACCATCGCATCGTCCTCATCGGCACCTGGGAAATACAATTTTACTTTAGAGCCGATCTCCGGCATGAGGTATAGGATTTGGTTACCTTCCGCCCCATACGGGAACCACTGTGCCTTGCTCTTATCTTGCGTTTTATCGATAGAAAGATGGATTTTGACTTGGTTTCGTCCGATTTGAATGATCTTTCCGTCGATAGCGGCACCGATGATGGCTTTGTTATAGATCTTCTTTTGTTTCACACTTTTGCGAGCTGCGCAAACATACGTCCATCTGAATAGACCATCTGCCATGCTTGCTATTCGCTTGGTAATAGCGAAGGTCTGCCCCTCTCGCAACACTTCATCCCCAAGCTCTAAAATATCGTCGTGTTCAAACGTGTAGGTTCTATATGGTGCGATGGACTGGTTAACCTCGTATGGCCTGTCTTTCAGCTTGATCTGCTTTCTTCCCTCTGGTAGACCGACCCAGAAGCGCACCTTATTCGCACTCACATCTGGTACGAGGACAGCCCCTACGTGAGAGGCAATTCGTTTTAAAAACACCCAGTCCGTCTCTTCGTACTGCATGATGTATTTGCCCTGTTTGAGATCATCAAAGGCGTTATCGATCATATCTCCACCAGGATACTTCGACACAAGCTCATCTACAATACTTGAGTACATTCGGCTCTCGTCTTGAAAAGAACACATCTTCACGCTCATATCCATGGCATAGGTATGCGATACAGCTTCCACCGTCAAATAGTGGACATCACGGACAACCTTGATCTCCACATGATGGAGTCGTCCGATAAATATCGACTTCTTCTGCTTTCCTACCTTCTGACACAGCTCAATTACGTCATGGCTGCCCGCTCTATTTATAATCTCATCTTCTTTTTCTTCGGGAACAATACCTGTAAAGCGTAATTTTGCGTGTTCGCCAGTTTGATGGACAAATTCCAACTGATCAAGTCGGATCGTTCCATAGGACCAGACAATCTGTATATCCTGGTAGGTCATGACTCCATCAGTTCCCTGCATAAACTCCTCTCCTTCAAAAGAAACAATCATGGTTTACACCAAGACACCCGCATGAAAATAACACTCAATCCTGCCCATCCTTTTCAATCGTAATAATCCCTTTGACAGTACAAATCAGCTCCGACTTACTGAGTAATGCTGGCTCGTTTTCTACGAGTACATCGTGCTTTCCATCCGTCCACTTGTTAGCTATCATTGGTGTACATACGGTTCCTGTGTCCCTGCAAATACCAAAACATCCAATATTGGCACCGACAACGTTATCGGCAATATTCATGACCGGTTTACCACGCGCGTATACTCCGTGGCATTGCGGCAAATTTAAAAAGCTGGTGTCTGTTCCCTCACTGCATTTTACGGTTGCCCCACGTACAACATAGGAATACTCACCGTGTGCCTTCGGAGCCAGAAGTTGAAGCAAAGGCAAAAGCATCTCCCTACTCCCCTTTCGTTACATAACGTTGCAATCACTCATACCAGTCGCATCGTTCGAATCAAGGCTCTAGCTAATGGCTGCCATACAATCACTTCGTCAGCTGCGAAATGGAAGCTACCGAGCAGCAATCTCTCCTCTAGTGCAGTAACAAACAAGATTTGATAATACTTCCCGTCCTTTAGCGGTATGACGAATTCGCTACTCGCCACCTTCACTTCACTGAGCTCAATCACTTCGTTATGTACGACTTGCAAGCCCGCTTGCTTTTTTTTCAACTGAATCGTCATTTTACTCAAAAATTGCTCTACATCGCACATCTGTATGAGGTGCGTCATATGTGTCAGACCAAACATGACTGTGCCTTTTTCATTTTTGTAAGTCATCTGATCATGCTGGTGAGTTGTATTTCCTTTTGATTCGATCCCTCTAGGAATCAGCCACATAGACGTTGGGAGATGAATCGCCATCTGCTCGTCGAAAAATAGCTTCTCTTCACAATAAATCGTTTGCCCTTCGTACTCAATGACACCAAGCTGCACTCCTGCCAGCCATTCTTCAGGTGACATTTGTGCCATCTTCTCTTCTACTTCCTTGATTTCACGTCGTTTCTGGATGTCATTCCAGACATCCAAGATCTTCTCATCCCAGTAGACGGTCATGACTCCCTCCGTTACGCCTGCTCTACTTTTTGCAAAACGAAGCCCGTATAGCTTCTACGCAGTAAGCTTTCTGCTGCATCGAGACTCACCACGATATACGGCTCCAAAATTCCTTCAATGGCAAAAAAATGATGCGCCTTGACCTTTTCGTGGTCTAACACAAGTCTCTTTACGGTTCCATTTAGATAAAACTCGCTATCCTGTGAAAGACAATTCAAGGTAGGTATTTGCATGACCCAGTACACATTTTGTGAGCCAGATCGCTTGTCTATCAAATGGACACATTTCCACTGAATTCTCGGATTGTATTTCTCGATAATCGACTTCATCTGTTGTGACATCATAGGCACAGGCTTTTCCAGCCAGTCTGTGTACTCATTGAAGCTATGTTCAGCGACATCTAAAATCGAGACAGGCGGGAGCTGTGCGAAGCTGTCTTCCTTTCGTAGACCCTGCGGTTTCACCTTTTGAGCGATTCGACTGTCATCCATGAGTTGGTAGTAATCTCTCATGTCATCCCACCCCCTTGATTTGATCTCGTGTGGAACCCTCATCGATATACACATCTTCGCTAAAGTCTTTAAACTCCCCGACTCTGATGCGCAAACATTTCGCCTTACTTATCTCCGAATACTCTGGGAGTTTTATGGCTTCTTGGATCGCTATCCGGATCAGATCCGTCACCATTTGACTAAAACAATCCAAACGCTTCCATACCATATGCTCTACATCCGCTGTGTGTAGAACACCGATGTACTTTTTACGCTGCTCATCTAGAAGACGAATCAACGATGAAATCTCTTGAAAAGCCCAATTGGCGTCGTATCTGGCATAGCATTCGACAGGCTCCCAATACCACTGATCTGTATAAGCCTCGATGAGGTAGGTATAAGTACCCTCCAGAATAGATGTCCTCAGCATGGAGTAATGAATAAATCCAACAGGTGCTAGCTCCTCACGATCCTGCATGACTTTGATCCGACTTGCGATCTGTCGAAACGACTCCACAAACTCATCGACGAGCTGGGCTTGATGTTGATGGAAAAATAGCTCGACTGCCGCTACCCGTTCTGCCAAAGCAGGCAAAAACACCTGGTCGTGCAGATGCTGGAGTGCTTCTTCTTTCATCATGACCGTGTGTTCCTCCCATTAGTTCATTTTTATCTCTGATCCCTTGATCTCGATCTTTTCATTTAATGAAATGGTGTTTCCTTTTCCAATCAGCTCGATCTTATCGGCTTTGACGCGTAGCGTTTGCCCGCTCAGATACGCCTCTTGACTAGCACTAATGCTCACATTTTTATCACTCACGATCTCGATTCCGGTATCATCGCTGATTGTGATAGACATACCGCCTGCTGATATCACGATCTTATCTGGCGCCAGCATGATCTCCTTGCCGTATTTCGTGCGGAAGGTCTTCACAGCCGGATCTTTCATCCGATCGGGACCCGCGCCCGCGCTCGGTCTTGAACTACTTGGAGCGGAGGACTTTTGAGGAGCCGGAGATTTGGCATCTGGGTTATCTCGGAGCACCGAGCTGATGGCAATACCGTCCTCTTCCTTTTTGCTCGGGAAGTAGATTCGTATCTGGTCGCCTATTTCCGGCATGACATACCAACCTGTATTGTTCTCGGACGTATAGATCGTCGAATAAGGGAACCAGTAAGCGGTACTCTCATCCTGTTGATCATCCATGTCTAGCTTGGCTCTGATATTATCTTTTTGAATCTGAAGAACGCGCCCTTGGATAGAGGCACCGATGATCGCATTGTTATACATTTTCTTGCGCGAGAGTCCCTTATGTGGAAAGAGCTTGTAGGTATGCGTCAGTATTCCTTCCTTCATTTCAGTGACGGCTTCTCCGACGACAAGCTTCTTGGACTTGAAGCTCACTTCATCACCGACTTCGAGGATCTGCGGGCTTTCCACTTCATATACCGTAAAATCTTGATCATCAATTCCTGGCACTCGGTTTTCCGCAGCGCTCTGATATTCCCCCACCCTCTTTTGTACCGTATAATGCGCGACCTCTAGCTTGCCTTTGTCCTTCCCTTTGGGCAGACCGAAATAAAATTTGGGTAGATCAAAAGCCGTTGCAGGCACCAAGCCCGTATAGAATCGCGAAGCCATCCGCTTGAGAAATTGCCAGTCGGTTTCTTCATATTGCATCACAAACGTATTGATCGCCTTGCCGTTCGTGACCGAATCAATAAAATCGGCTTTCCCATATGCGGACAGCACCATTTTGACTAGTGCCGCATAAGTCATCACTGGATTTTGGAATGAGCGTTTTCTCGGTTTGACATCCAATAAGTAGCTATGTGAAACAGCCTTCACTGTTAGGTAATAAATGCCCCTGACAGATTGGATGTTTACATTCGTCACGATGCCTTGAAACCATGGCTTCGGCTGCCCCTTCTCGTCCGTCAACGCTATTTTGATATGCGTTTGTTCATTTGTTAGATTCACATAGCTGTCTTTCAGCTCATCTGGAATAATGCCCGTGATTGTTACCTTCGCGTGTTCGTTCATCTTTTTAACCACTTTTAGTGATTGCAAATGCGTGAATTTGTAAGGTGTCACTTGAATATTTCCATAGGTTAAAACCCGATTACTCACCTAGACTACTCCCTCCGCAGATATATCCAATGTTCTATCTCCTATACCAAAATAGACCATTTTTGATAGATGAATTAATGGTAGTAGTTGTTTCCATTACCATAAATAAGCAGAAAGTCCTTTTTTCATTTTCAACCTAGTGCTTTTTACCCTGTTTTTGGAAATGTCCAATAACACATAGGTAGCTGGGCTACAAGAAGAAGCACAAAACGCACCGACTATATGGACAACCTTTGGGGTGTTTAAAACAAATTTGACAAATTACTAACAGAGCTTTTATTAAATGAATGAGGAGCTCGATTTGATGGCGATCCTGCGTCACCTCGGTGGAAAATAGGCTTCTAGTTTAGACTGACCCTACATAAATGAAACAGCGGCTAGCTAAGACCTGAAAAGAACGTCTTAGACTGGCCGCTGTTTTTTGAATTCCACGCAGAGCAATCACCTATGCATGACATATATTGCTTACAAAAGGAGGAGTATGCTATGCATCCAAATTTTCGATATGTACAATACAGTCATCGACTCCCTGTATACGCTGGTAAGACCTTTCGCTATGATTATGAAGATGGCAATGTATTTATCATTCATTTCTTTGACGCTACTCATCGGCATGATGAAGGAATTGCTGGACCGCATAAAGGATTTAATGGTTACTATACATTCAACTACATTGAGATAGCTCCTTGCGTATACTTTATGTATTGGTTGGAAGAAGTCTACACGGTCAGCCAAGTTGCTGATTTTAATAGGATGCTGGTCTATACGCATTATACCTATGATGCACAAGGCGTTCGAAAAAGTCTGTTCCATTCCGGTACCATAACCGAACTTTGATAGCCTCCCCTCATACGCTATTGTTTGGCCTTCAGCCACACATTAAAAATCTTTGCTTCTTCTACTGCCCGTTGATCTGACAATACATCACCGGGTTTGTTACCTTCCCCGATCATATAGCCCGCAAATGGCATTCCGACAAAAGAAAAAACATACTGAAACTGCTGGATTAGTGGCAGCCCCTTCAATCTGGGCTGGTCTCCGCCAGTCGTAATGACGTATGCCTGCTTTTGCCCGAGAGATTCTTTGAAGGAATAACGCTTGTCACGCAAGCTCTGCGACCAGCGATCCACATAGTTTTTCATATGCCCCGACATGCCGTACCAATAGATCGGCGTAGAGAAAATCAGAAAATCATGGGCGAGCACCGCTTCTGTCACTGGATCGTAATCATCCGCGACTGCATCGAAGCCTCTCTCGTCATGCCTTTGGTCGTAAATCGGTTGGATCGTCTTCTCTCGCAACCGGATGCTGGTATGAGTCTTTAACTGTCGGACCACCACCTCCAATCAAAAAAGGCTGCCTTACCAGTAGAAAAGTCTACGGATAAGACAGCCTGTTCGTGATTTAATTTACAGAAACCCCACCAGCATGTTCCGTCTGCTTTTTTTGCAAGCGCAACGCAAAAAGGAAAGCGATAAGTAACAATCCAGCAGATACATAATAAACAGCCCGGACTCCCTGCCATTCAGCGATAACCCCCATCACCAAGGCAGAAGCGCCAAAGACGAGTAAATCAATCGTCCCCTTTGCTGACATGACATAAGGTAATGCTGATTCTTCAGTCTCTTGCTGCAAAAGCGTCTGCTTGCTTACATGCACCATTTCCAAAAACGGGCCCAGTGCAAAGGAAAACAACAGTGCTACAAGAGCGTTCGTACTGCTGCCAAAACAAAAGGTAAAGAATCCGACGCCAATCGTACCGCAAATGATCCAGCGAAATAAATGGCGACGCATCCGCTCCGCATACATCAATAGCAGCGTCCCACCTGCAATGGCTCCAAGCATGTAACCGGCATTGATGTAGCCCCACCATTCTTCGCCCTGTCCAAGTACATCGATGACAAACGGCAGCATAATCGCAGCGATCCACACTCCCCCGGACAAGCCGATCAAGACATCCATCGTGACCAGCAGTCGCAGTACAGGTACATCGCGAATTGTTTTCCATCCAGTGAGCCAGTTTGTTGTCGCCTTAGCTGACTGTTCTTCACGCAGCTTTTCGCTTGCCGGTGCAATGCCTGTCATCGCGATCGTTGCCACAACATAGGCACCAACCGTTCCCCACAGAACAACACCTGCTCCCAGCCAAGAAACGAGTAATCCCCCTGCGGCCCAGCCAGCAAAATGAACGGTTTGATCCGAGGTGGCAAGCAAACCATTCGCTCGCATGAGGTCTTCTCGTCCGACCAACTGCGGCACCATGGCATTGCGCGCAGGGTTTGCCCAGCCATCCATAAAGGCGATGGTTGACCCCAATCCGAACAATAGCCAGATCCACTCTCCCTGCTCTCCTACACCGCTGCTGACAGCTAATGAGGCTGCAGCCAAAAGTATCGTCTTCAAGCCTTGCGACAGCACGAGCATGCCCGTCAACGACAATCGCTGAAAAACCAGTGGAGCCAACAAGCTACTCACAGACTGCGAAGCTACGATGACAACCGGTATAAACGCCGTGTACATGACGGAGCCAGTTGCAGCGTAGATGATCGAAATAAACGCGACAATATAAAATACATCCCCAAGGTTGGCCAATGTCTGACCCGCCCAGAGGCAAATAAAGCGTCGATGCCACACGATGCACACCCTCCTGTCGGTTCAGGACCAGCCTATACGTCCTGATGGAATATGAAGTTATTCACACCGACTCGCCATCACAATGGAGGTGCACCTCTTTTCGCGAAAATTACCTTTTATTCTATTCCAGCATCTGTCTCTTGTACAGATTTGTTTCGGAAAAAGCTGTAGTACACCCAGCCTGCGTTAATAAACAGGAAAGCACTCGTCATGTAAAACACGCCGCTAATGCTCACATAGCCTGCCAAAAAGCCGCCAATCATCGGGCCGAGCATGCTGCCGATACTGACGAAGCTGTTGTTATAACCATATACTCGGCTGACCATATGGACCGGTGTCGCTCGTCGCAGCAAAGCATTGACAGATGGAAGCAAGCCTCCCAGCGACAAGCCTAACAAGAACCGGAGCGCGACCAATTGCCATACCGTATGCACTAGCCCTTGTGGAATAAAGATGATGGCAGCAGCCAATAGCGAGAACAGCAGCACCTTTTGCGAACCGAACCGATCTCCTAGACGCCCCAGCTGCGGTGAGGCAAAAACATTTGCTACCCCCATGCATGCCTGGACTATACCTGCCCACAGCGCTACCCTTGCCCCTTCTGATCCAACTAATTGTGAAATGTAGATCGGCAGCACTGGGATAATGCTGAACAGCGCAAACTGGATCATTACGGTTACAAAAAAGAGCGCCGGGAGTTCTTTGGAAGAGAAGATCATCTGAAAATCTTCCCGTAGACTCGACCGTTCCTTTTTTTCAGGTGGAACAAAATTCTCTTTCACCATAAACGTAATGACCAAGGTAGCCAGTAATAATACGCAACCGGTAATAACGAAAATCATCCGAAAGCCGATCTTCTCCGCGAGAACGCCGCCAAATAGCGGTCCCATAATGGTTCCGGCCGTAATAAAAGACTGTAGCAACCCCGTTGCCCAGCCAATTCGTTCTTTTGGTACAGATGACGCTACTAATGCGGTACTGGCGGGAATGATTCCGCCTACGAGTCCATTGAGCAGACGAAGAGCCAAAAGCTGCCACAGACTCCCGGCAAAACCGGTCAGCGCCATGGTAATGGACATGAAAAATCCCGAGCGCAAAATCATGATCTTGCGCCCGTGCTTATCCGCCAGGTTGCCCCAGATGGGCGAGACAAGGCCAGCCGTCAAAAAGTTGGCCCCAAATATAATTCCCGCCCAAGCCGTGACCTCATGAGGGTCTTCAATTCCGAAATCCTGCTGAATGTAAAGCGGTAAAAAAGGCATGATCATACTCATCGCCACCATGACGAAGAACAATGATCCGCAAAGCACATATAAGTTACGACGCCATATCTCCATCGGATTTCCTCCAGTTCCATCCACTCAATCCGGTTGCGGATCAGATGCATTCCCTAAATCTTGCACACTCCACAGGCCATAGTATACACCCCTGCTCTCCAGTAATTGTTCATGCGTCCCTTCTTCGACGATCTGACCCTCTTTCATCACGATGATTTTGTCTGCATGCGTAATCGTCGACAGTCGATGCGCCACGATGAGAGTGGTTCTTCCTTTTGTCAATCTGGACAACGATTCCTGAATGGTGTGCTCGGACTCCAGGTCGAGTGCAGACGTCGCCTCATCCAGAATCAGAATACCCGGATCACGCAGGAAAACACGCGCAATTGCAATTCGCTGCTTTTGCCCTCCTGAGAGCTTTACGCCGCGCTCTCCCAGCTCCGTATCGTATCCATTTGGCAATTCGGCAATAAAGTCATGGGCATTTGCCGCCTTCGCAGCTTCTTGCACAGCATTGTTATCTGCGTCAGGATTGCCCATTAAAATATTCACTTTTGCCGATTCACTAAACAAAATATTATCTTGTTGAACCATCCCGATGTGATGACGCAAATTTTGTTGTTTCACATCGCGGATATCGATGCCATCAATCGTAATTTTCCCTTCTGTTACGTCCCAAAAACGGGGTAGCAAGCTGATCAGCGAAGATTTTCCTCCGCCTGACATCCCGACAATCGCAACCGTTTCTCCAGAAGAGATGCAGAGATTCACATTGTTCAATACGAGAGGGCCTTCCTCCCGATAGCGGAAGGATACGTTCTCAAAACGGATTTCCCCGCGAATTCGTTTGGTTACAGGGTCTACAGGCAGCTCTCCTGCGTTTGGCTTGTCAACGATGTCGTACGCTTCATCGATAAATTCAAACATGCGGTCCATCGAGGCAATTGCCTGGGTAAGGACCGTACTGGAATTAACCAATCGCCGCAGCGGCGTGTACAGGCGTTCCAAATACACGTAAAATGCAACCAGTGTCCCAACGGTCATACTCCCGCCAATCACTTGGTAGCCTGCGTAGGCAATAACCAAAAGCGGTGCAATATCGGTAATCGTATTGACTACCGCGAAGGTTCGCGCATTCCAGCGAGTTTGCGCCAGCGCTTTATCCAAAAACTGATTGTTCTCCTTAGCGAACTCTTTGCTCTCCTGCTTCTCCAAGGCAAAGCTGCGGATAAGCGACATTCCATTCACACGTTCGTACAAATATCCTTGCAAACGCGCCAATGCCGCAGAACGATCCTTGGTCAATTGACGCAAGCGCTTGTAGAAAAATTTGACGGAAATACTGTACAACGGGAAAACAACAATCGACACAATCGTCAGCTCCACATCCATGTAGAGCATGATCCCCAGCGTCAGGATGATCGTAATCAGGTCCAGCCAAAGATTCATCAATCCTGTTTCTACGAAGCTTTTGGTTGATTCCACGTCGTTAATGACGCGGGAAATGACCTCACCCGTCTTGGTATTGTTGTAGTAACGCATCGACAGTCGCTGCAAATGAGAAAACAATTGATTGCGAATGTCAAACAGGATGCGACTGGATACCCACTGTGCATAGTATTGCCGGATGTATTCCACAGGAGCGCGAACGACTGTAAATAACAAAAAGGCTCCGAGCATCAGCCAAAATAGCTGTGTGAGCTTTTCCTCTTGAGGAATCGGGCTCGGCAGCAGATCATCAATGACGTATTTGATGAGAAGCGGCAGAGCGAGTGGAATCGCAAATTTTATAATGCCAATGAATATGGTGCCCAGGATTTGTTTCCAATAGGGCAAAACATATGCCAAGTAACGGCGTATGCTCAAGCATCATACCTCCTTTGCAAACAAGGAAATCCCTCCCCCGGTCATTCGGGAAAGGGATTATTCCTCATCATCTCTCACTAAAAGATAACGCTCGTACCAACGTTGGACGAAGCCGTTTTGAAAAGGCCCACGGCGTGCACTTACCCAATCCAGCACCTCTCGCAATGCTGTCTGCACTCTCTCTACAACAAACGGTGGGTAGTTCATCTGTTTGCTATGCAACAGAAACTCCTCTTCGTCGAGAATGGAGTACGTCATATCGGGAAACACTTTTACGTCGAGATCATAGTCTATGTAGCTTAGCAATTGTCCCTTCATGCTAAAGGGCGAACCAATGTTGCAATAATAATAAATACCGTCATCACGAATCATGGCAATGGTATTGAACCACTGGCCTCTACCAAATGTACAAATGGCCGGTTCTCGCGTACGCCATTCCCGCCCGTCTGCTTCTGTCACCTTGACCCGATCATTTCCCCCAATCACCACCGCATCACTGGTATGAATCAACGTAGATTTGTCCCATATGCGGTGCAACGAATGGTCATGTTTATAACTTTCTATGCGGATATTGGAGCCCGGAGTTGGTGACATGACTCTCCCCTTTCTTCTCTTCTCTATTTGAATGGGGACAAGCCTCCTTTAAGAAGAGAGCTTTTTGGAAAGTGTAACATATTTTTGTACTTCATAGCCAAGTGAAAGGTAAAACGGAAGGACTTCCGGATTTGATTGATTAACCATGATCAAGACGTTATTGACACCTCGTTGCTTGAAGCGCTTTTCAATAGCTTCAACGAGTTCGCGACCAATACCTGAGCCTTGCATCTCTGGAAGTACAGCCAATCGGTAAAAATAGGCACGCGCTCCGTCGATCGTACCAACCACGACGCCAACGACACTACCTTCTTTTTCCGCAACCATTACCAGATCGCTGTCCCAAGCCAAATGCTGGGCCAAATCGTTCAATGACTCCTTGTCCGATTGGTCCAACCCCGTCTCCTGCCAAATACGTGTGATAGCCGAATAGTCACCGAGTCGAAACGGACGAATCAGCATGTGTTGCCTCCTTCGTAACCTTCTTCCTCTATTGTACAACACATGGACAACTTTGTCTTGTGTCGCAGCACCACAAAGTCTCCAACTCCATACTCCATTTACATGAAATGATTATGTCAAAAGAGAAATACCGCCGTCTACAATCAGCGTTTGTCCACGAACCATTGACGCTTTGTCGGAGATCAGGAACATCACAGCGTTAGCCAAATCTTCCGGCTCCACGATACGTCCTGCTGGCGTACGCTCTGCGGAGCTGCCGAGCAATTCTTCACGATTCGGGAAATGCTTGAGGGCGTCCGTATCAACTGCTCCGCCAGAAACTGCGTTAACCACAATATTATGCGGTGCGAGCTCTACTGCCAAATAACGTGTAATGGCTTCTACTGCTGCCTTCGACACGCCAACAGCTGTATAGTTGTCCAGAACACGAATCGATCCAAGGCTGGACAGGCTCACGATTTTTCCGCCGTTGCCACCTTTGATCATTAGTTTTGCCGCTTCTTGCGCACAGAACAACAGCGCTTTGCTGTTAATTTCCATAGTCCAGTCCCAATGGCTTTCTTCCAGCTCCATCAATGGACGCAATACACCAGATGCTGCATTGTTTACAAACACGTCCAGACGACCGAATTCCTGGTCAATTTCTGCGAACAAATCTTTGATTTTTGCTACATCGCCTACATTGGCTTTGATCAGATGGACACGAGCACCCTTTGCTTCCAGTTCTGCTGCCGCTTCTCTTGCCGCTGTACGGTTACGCAAATAGTTCAGCACCAGGTCATAGCCCTGTTCCGCCAATTGAAGCGCAATCGCTTTTCCGATCCCTCGCGTTCCGCCAGTAACCAGCGCTACTTTTTTCGTTGTATTCATAAAATGATTACCTCCCAACCTGACCAACTATTAATAGCAGGTACTAATAAGTAAAAATCACTTATTCATTATACAACTCCCCTTGCGCTTTTTCTACCTGAGGAAAAAATCTATGGATGACTCGTTCCCCTTATCTATAGCCATACTAAACTCGCGGTATCGGGGAAACCACCATCACAAAGGAGGAATGGCAGGGTGTACATAGGTCGGGAATTATCCGAATTAACCATGGTGCCACTGGACGATTGGGAAATGAATGAGCTGCTCTATTATCATCACGCTTTTTCACAGCTGGCTGCTTACCTCAGTACAGAAGGAGCCTCCCTTCACGTCAAAGTCATTCACGAGCTTGAATCCCGTGGGCCTGTGAATGGAGACAGCGGGGGATGGGATCATTCCTCGACACCTATTTACGATTAAATGGAAAAACCCGGCTGCTCGTGTCTTCATGCACGGCGCCGGGCTTCTTTTTACATACGGAATTTGCCGATCTGGTTTTGCAATTCCTCTGCTAGCTGTTCGAGAGAAACGGCTGAAGAGGCGATCTCTTCCATGGAGGCCAGCTGTTCTTCTGCTGCTGCGGATACACTCTGTGTTCCATCGGCCGCTTGCTGTGTCACTTCGGAAATATGGCTAATGATTTCTACTACTTGCTGTGCCCTTGTGGAAAAATCATGAGTCGCATCAGATACCTTGCCGATTTTTTCGGCAACATCATCTACGGCTGCTTGAATTTGTTCGAAGGACTGTCCAGCTTCATTCACTTTTTCTATGCCTTCTGTTACTTCTCGCTTGCTCTTGTCCATGACAAGTACAGCATTGGCTGTCTCTGCTTGAATCGAAGTAATCAGCTGACTAATTTGCTGCGCTGAGCTTGCGGATTGCTCTGCCAGCTTTCGCACTTCATCAGCCACCACCGCAAAGCCGCGACCATATTCCCCTGCTCGGGCCGCTTCGATAGCTGCGTTTAGTGCAAGTAAATTGGTTTGGTTGGCGATCGCCGTAATCACATCGACAATGTTTCCGATCTCTTGAGAGCGGGCATCCAGATTGTCCACTACTTCTGCCAAACTAAGAATCGACTCGCTGGATGCGTTCATTTGCTGGACGGCGGATCGGATGGAATTGTTTCCTGTCGATGCCAAGCCCGACGATTGCTGTGCTGCGGTGAATACATTTTGCGTATACTCCGCGATCTGATCGATTCTTGCTGACATTTGTTCGACCGCTGCGGCACCCTCCTGCGCGTGGGAGACCTGCTGCTCTGTTCCCTCCGCCATTTCTTGTATGGTCTCTGCGATCTGTTCTGTCGCTTTACTCGTCTGATCCGCACTGGCTGAGAGCTGTTCTGCCGATGAAGCCAGCTGCTGGACGGAATCATTGACAGAATAGAGCAAGGAACGAAGAGATTCCGCCATATGGTTGAAGGCTTTGCCCAACGTACCCAACTCATCGTCACTTCGCACATCTACTCGCTGTGTCACGTCACCTTGGCTCATTTTTTCGGCTGCTTCTGTCAACAGTCGCAAAGGTCGGAGTAAGGAGCGCAAAATCAGGTAAATGACTCCGCCAGCTACCACCAGCGCACCAATCATGATGACAAGCATCGTATAAAAAATCGGACTCGCTGCTTCCGCTGCCTCACTCTCATACATCACACCTACCAGCTTCCAGCCCGTATTTTCATTTGTAGTAAACACTGCTTGGACGGGATTTCCTCCGTGATTAAACTGTAAACGTCCTGATTCTTCTGCATATACGACATCTGCCCATGGCTCTTTAACTTCAACGCCCGATTCTCCATTCGGATTAACCAGCATTTTGCGATTTTTATCGATAATGACCATATATCCTTGGGTACCGATCTTCGCTTGCTTGACCGTTGCGTCCAACGTTGTCAGTTGAATATCAATCCCAAAAACTCCGGACATATCAGGCAATGCCATTGCCATCCCAACCACAATTTTGCCGGTAATGGCATCAATGTACGGGTCCACAATGATATTCTTCCCAGGCTGCTTCATGGCTGCTATGTACCAATCCCTTTTTCGTGGGTCATATCCGTCCGGAAGCTTGGAATCACTCGCGGTCAGCATTGCGCCATCCTCCGCACCGATATACGCTTCACTGATTTCCGGGTTCATAGTGAGAAAGCGCTGTAATTGCTTTTTTGTTTCCAGCCTGGTCTCTTCCGTGATATCTTTGCGTACAATATCAGCAGCGATCCATTCCACATTCCTTGATTGCTCCAGCAATGTGTGATTCAAAAGCTCGTCTACCAAGCGAACATTTTCAGAAGCAGTAATTAGCAGCTCATCTGACAGCTCGGACTTGGCACTCTGATACGAGAGCAACCCAAGCAAAAGCATCGGGATCACTAATATCGTGGAAAATGTAGCGATTAGCTTGGACTTCACAGTGAGTCTGGGTGTTTTCATTCGCAAGCATCCCCTTTCTGCGTGTCGTAGTTGTCCTATATTAATACCCGCTATATGCTTGAGAGTAAACCTTTATTTGTTATCGAAACTGCACAAACGTTTATTATTTATTATTTTTTATTATATTCAGAATATACTTTTTTCAGAAAATAGGTAAAAAATTGCTTTACAACCAGAAAAAAATGCCATATTCTAAGAGTACGTTCCACACACTACTACGAAACGAAAGGAGGCAGCACCATGATGATGATTGCAATGAACCCGAATCTTGTACTTAATGATCGTCTTATGGTTGTACCAACTGAATATAGCAGCGCCTCCTGGGTCGACGAATTGTAGTAGCATTCGTATCTTCAACATTTCCATTTCGTCTAATACCGACCACAGGCGTTGTTGCTTGTGGTCTTTCTATGCCCTTTAAAACGGCATGTCCGTTTTTTTGCCAGAAGACCGCAGGCTTTCGCCCGTGGTCTTTTTCTTTCTCAACAATTAACATTTTCCACCTTGAAAGGGGGTGATTGGTAATGGTACTGAACTTCTTGCTTTTCACAGTCAAGATTGAACGCAATAAGGAACAAGCGGAGAAACTTTTCGCGGAATCTGCTCGCTGTCGCTATCTCGAAGAACGAGCTGAAGCACACGCTTTTCAAGCAGCACAATTTGTGAGTCGCATTTAATGACGAGAAACTACTACTTGGCTACAGGAGGAATTTACTATGAAAAACAAACAACGGCGTCAGATGATGAGGTTTACAGGAGTCAAATCGATAGATGGCAGCTGACTGCACCAAACTAACGGGATGGGAGGGATACACTCATGTACATTCCAATGATTTTCTTCACAATCATTATTGAGAAACGGAAATTGACACCGAAGCAAATCGAAGCGAAATACATGCAACAGCAAGCGCTGAAACGCATGGAAGAGCAAAAGCATCAAATCGTGACACAATTTCCAGAGTTTTTGATTCGATAAAAAGAAACAGGTGAACAAGAAAGATCATGTCTGCGGGGGCATGATCTTTTTACTTTTCACTGCTCTTCCCCCCTCTCGAAGCTTTATAATGAATGCAAAAGAGAAAAGTGGGGAGTGAAATCATGGAGTATCAAATCGTCTTTTTAGACATTGATGGAACACTCGTCAACGAAGAGAAAATCATACCATCGGATACACTCGAAGCCATTCAAGAGCTGCAAAGAAACAAGATCGAGGTCGTCTTAGCAACAGGCAGAGCCAATTATTATTTTGACGAGCTTGCCCAGCAGTGCGGCATCGACTCGTATGTCAGTTGCAATGGCGCATATGTCGTCTATCAAGGAAAAACCATTTATGACCGCCCTATCCCGACAAAAACACTCGAACAATTGCAGCAAATTGCGGCCCAGCACGACCATCCGATCGTGTTTCAAGGCAGTACGGCAGGCTTTTCTACCCATAAGCAGCATCCTTTTTTGGATTGGACCTTTCAGCAATTGAAGCTTGATTCCCCCGATCACAATGCGGATTTCGCCCAGTCTGAAAAGATTTATCAAGCGCTGTTGTTTACACCAGATGCACACGAACAACAATACAAAGAAGAGATTCCCGCTCTCTCGTTTATACGCTGGCATGAGTATTGTATGGATGTTTTTGCGAAAGGCGGTTCAAAAGCGCTCGGTATTGAAGCTCTCCTCTCCCATATCGGGCTTGCGCCAAGCAAGGCAGTTGCATTTGGAGACGGTCTGAATGACAAAGAAATGCTCTCTTACGTCGGGATGGGGATCGCAATGGGCAATGCACATGAAGCGTTGTTGCCGCATGCCAATTACGTCACGCGACATGTCGATGATGGCGGGATATCTCACGGCTTGCGTCACATCGGTCTGATGAAATAATAAAAGCTGCCGAGAAATGCTCGACAGCTTTGCCTAATCGTTATTTTTGTCCCAACAGCTCGCGAATTTTTTGGTGCGCCATCGGGATGGTGTATGCATCTAATTCCTCCCAAGCTGCGTATCTTGCATGAGCAGGGAGCTCGTCTCCTTCGATCCAGTCACAGGACCATATTTGCATGTTCCACTGTAAATGTGAGAAAACATGCTGAACAGTCCCTAGCGGCTGCACGACTTCTACATCGATTCCGAATCGTTCGCGCAAACCGATGGCAAGTGCCTCCTGCTTGGCGGTATTTCTTTCCTGTTCAGTCTCAACGGTAGGGAATTCCCACATGCCGGCGAGAAGTCCTTGATCTGGCCGCTTGTTGATCAACACTTTGCCATCGCGAATGATAATGCCTACTTGCAAATCAACAGGACGTGGCGGTTTGGCTTTTCCCTTGACTGGCAGCTCTTCGGCCACTCCCTCCTGACGCGCCATACAGTAATCAAACACCGGACAGGTCAAGCATTGCGGAGTGCGTGGGACACAGACCATCGCTCCCAGCTCCATTAAAGCCTGGTTGAAATCACCCGCTCTTCCTGCAGGAATGACCTGACGTACGAGATGCTCGATTTTGATTCTTGTAGCAGGCTTGGCGATGTCGTCAGTCAAATACAGCAGCCGGGAAAAGACACGCATGACATTTCCATCTACAGCTGGCTCTGTCTTTTCATAAGCAATACTAAGAATGGCACCTGCTGTATATGGACCGACACCTTTTAGTGTAGCGATCTCCTCTGGAGTATCCGGCACAACTCCTCCATAGCGAACCGTTACCTCACGAGCTGCGGCTTGAAGATTGCGGGCACGGGAGTAATAACCGAGTCCTTCCCACGCTTTTAAGACATCTTCCTCGGGCGCTTTCGCTAAATCACCCACTGTCGGAAATTTTTCCATGAAATTCGCATAATAAGGTTTAACGGTCTCTACTCGCGTTTGCTGAAGCATGATCTCCGACACCCATATTCGATACGGGTCTTTGTTGATCCGCCAAGGCAAATCACGCTTTTGAGAGTCGTACCAGGCCAGCAAATCCTGGGCAAAGCCAAACACATGAAATTGTTCAGGCAGTGTATATTTCAAGCTTTCTTTTTTTCTTGCCATTTCTCTTTATTCTTCTCCTTTTCATCCCAGTTCAGCAGGACGAAACGCCCACACATGCAGTTTCGCAGCTCCGCCGGAAATACAGTCGCAAAAGTCTTCGTCTGCCAAGCGGTAAGCCTTGATTTGCTCATATTCCTGAACGGTCTCGACATCAAATGCTTCGACAAACAGACCAGGCTGATCCAAGCCCTCCATTGAGCGGTACTGACGTGCACCCATCGCTTCCATTCGCTCAGCCATCGAGGTGAGCAATCGCAGAGCGTGACTCCGTTTTTCAGAATCCAGCTTGTATTCAATGAAAACCGTTAGCATGCGACATGTTCCTCCTTTTACGATTCAACGTTTTCATCATACCCTTCCCCTGGAGTGCGAACAAGCTCACAAATATTTTCAGAAGGGGCGGGAAATAACCTTAGGCAAACGCTATAATTAATAATAAAAGTGGAAGGGAGGAAGACAACGATTCCATGGATACAGCCACACATTTTGCCATGGGCTTTGGATTGGCCGGGCTCGCCTACCTTGATCCTGTTGTAGCTTCTACTCCGTCACTTGCAGTGGCCGTCATGATTGGTACGGTCATTGGCTCGCAGGCGCCTGATTTGGATGGTTTTGTCCGCCTTCGTGGTACCGCTGCCTATATACGCAACCACCGAGGCGTTTCTCACTCGGTTCCCGCTTTGTTTTTATGGACTGGAGCCATTTTCGTTCTCATCCAGGCCATGATGCCACAGCCCCATTGGCTGCATTTGCTCGGCTGGATATTCCTGGCCGTTTGCTTACACGTATTCGTTGACTTGTTCAATTCCTATGGCACTAAGGGCCTTTACCCGTTTCGTGATAAATGGGTGGCACTCAACGCCATTTTCATTTTTGATCCATTTATTTTCGTCGCTCATCTTCTTGGTTTTATGCTATGGGCGGCAGGCGCGCATCCTGGACACGTCTTTCTGTGGATATACGTGATCATCGCCGGATACTACTACTGGCGTTGTCAGGCGCAAAAACGAACGACCGAGCTGGTTCGCAAGCGGATCGGCAAGGCTGGGACTTACACCATCATCCCTACTCTTTCGTGGACGTATTGGACCTTCGTCGCCAAGACAGAGCAGCATTGGTATGTAGGTGAAGTCATTTCGGGGGACGTCGTCATCCTGGACACCTTCTCCATCAAACCGGAAAATGAACGGATTGCAGCAGCCAAAAAAAGTTACAAAGTCCAATCCTTCCTCGCCTTTACCCATCATGTGCATGTGGAAACAAAGGAACGCTCCTTTGGCTATGAGGTTAAATGGATTGATCTGCGCTACCGCTCCCGTTTTCAAGGGAAAAGTCACTATATGTTCGTCGCCGTGGTCTACCTCGACTTTGATCTGACTATCCGCGATTCCTTTGTCGGCTGGATTCATCGAGGAGAAGAACAGCTCACCAAAAAATTGGATTCCAATCGCTCATAATCAATCAGACTGCCGCCCCTGTCAGTAGAGGGCGGTTATTTTTGTTGCTATCTGACCCGTTCATTTTTGCGAAAATTGCACCTTTTCACCTAGTCAAATACCAACTACGATCAGAATAACAAAGATCGTTTTGTTCAACCGCAAACAGTCAGACTGGGGGACTCGACATGATACCAATTCGTTATTCCAAGCGTACGATTACCGATCAGGCGCAAATTGACCAATTTTTGCAAGTGGCAAAGGTCGGCCATCTCGGCTTGTCCAATGAAATCGAGCCGTACATCCTGCCTTTGAATTTTTCTTGGTGGAATGGCTGTATTTATTTTCACGGCGCCGATTCTGGCAGAAAAATCGAGATGATCAATGGCAATAATCGCGTATGTTTCAGTGTGTGCGAGGAGTACGGCACAATCGCCTCTCCAGTGCCTGCCCATATCGATACAGCGTACATGAGCGTGTTTTTATCCGGGACCATTGAGCGAGTGGCTGACCCTGAGGAGATGCGCGATGCGATGCAATCCATGATCGACAAATACGTGCCCGGCTACTATTCTGAGCCGCTGCCTTTGCAGCATGTCATCAAGTATCGTTCTTCGATGGGCAGTACAACCGCCATTTTCAGGATTACGCCTACTGTGCTGACCGCCAAAGGCAATCCACTTTCCGAAGAGAAGCAGTTCTATCCCGGCAGAAAAGTCGAGATGGATGTATAGAAGCCAAAAGCAGAAAAAAGACACGCTCCGTTTGTCAAAGGGCGTGTCTTTTTGTTGGGCGAGCCTATTCCTTACAGAGAGTACGGAGCGCTCATTCCTGCCGAAATCGCGAGTCGGTTCCAGCTGTTGATGGTATTGATCGCCATAATCAATGCGACATACTGGTTCTCGTCAAAATGCTCGCGTACCTGCTGGTAGAGCTCTTCGGAAACACCGTTAGCCGTAATGACAGTGACAGCCTCAGTGAGGGCAAGGACAGCCCGCTCTGCGTCTGTGTAAACCGCGGATTCTCTCCAAACGCTGAGCAAATAAATACGTTGCTCTGTCTCGCCAAGCTTGCGAGCATCCTGTGTATGCATATCCAAGCAAAACGCGCAGCCGTTGATTTGCGAAGCACGAATTTTGATCAGCTCAATCAGTTTTTTGTCCAAGCCACTTTCATTCACGAATTTTTCCAGCTTGAGCATGGTTTGATACGCTTCGGGATTTACTTGATGATGATTCAATCTAGCTTTCATGATTCATCTTTCCTCTCCACTCGAATTTGGCTTTCAACCTCAAAGACGAGTGAAGTTTTGTTCTTGTGACAAAGAATCCATCTTATTTTTGCAGATGCGCTAACTTTTCTGGATTGACCATCATGTACATTTGCTTGATGCGGTCTTCTTCCTCATTCATCGTGATCTGGATGATCATTTTCAGCTCGCCTTCGGAAAAGACGGCAATTCCATCCTGACCATTTATCGAGCGAATCTGTATCGTAGCACGCGAAGCCCACCTCGGCCATACTCCCATCCAGAATGCAGCAATACGTTCGTTCGTGAAAATCGGACGAATCGCAGCTCTGACTTTTCCACCCCCATCACTAACAAGTACGGAATCGTTAGTTAACAACCCTATCAAAGCCCTTGCATCTGACTGAGAGATCGCATGTATCAGTTGCTCTACCAAGCGTGTGGAACGATTCGACTGAGGAGCTTCCCCCTGATACCCTGCTTCTTTCAGCTTTTGTCCGGCGCGGCTAAGCAGCTTGCGACAACCCGCTTCCGTCTTTTCCAGCATCGCAGCAATCTCACTGTATTCGTAGTCGAGAGCCGTACGCAGTACATAGACAGCCCTCTCCGGCGGAGACAAATTCTCGAGCAAAACAAGCAAGCCATACGAGACCGATTCTTCGGCAATCACAGTGTGCAACGGATCATTCGTTGCCGAAGCGTCTACGATCGGCTCCGGCAACCATTCGCCTACATACTGCTCCCGCTTCCAACGGGCTGATTTTAATAAATCCAAACAGCGATTGGTCACAGCTTTGCACAGATAGCTTTTTACATGGTGAATGTCTTGGAAGTCGGTACCTGCCAACGCAAGAAACGTATCCTGAACAATGTCTTCCGCTTCCGTTACCGAGCCAGTCATCCGGTACGCAAGGGAAAACAGTAATGATTTATACTCCCGATAAACATCCTCCATGTGCACTGTCATTATTTCATCTCACCAAACTGCCAAATGGTGTGACTGAGACTGCCATAGCGGATGCTCATATGCAGGCGCTTCGCTGTACGTTCATCGTCGGCAGCTCCCATGACGTACACAAGCGGAACAAAATGCTCGGTTCCATACGCAGGAACAGCTTTTTCTGCATGTGGAGCAAGCTCGCGATAGTTGGCGAGATCCTCGACATTCCAGTCAGTCAATGTTGATTGCAGCCAGTCTTCGAATTGTACGGCCCACTCAAAAGCAGCACTGTCGGACTCTCTCAGGTTCATATAGGAAAAATTATGGACGGTTCCGCCACTGCCGAGGATCAGAACGTCCTTTTCACGGAGCGGACTGAGTGCTTTGCCGATCTGATATTGCTCAGTCACTGTCAGGTTCGGATTGACCGATAAGGCAACAACAGGAATATCTGCAGCCGGATACATATGGCGCAGGATGACCCAATGTCCATGATCAAGTCCGCGTGTCGTGTTGAGAGCAACTGGCACACCCGCTTCCTGAAGAAGTCGGACTGTTTCCTCCGCAATTTCTCGCTCTCCTTTTGCTGGATACTCAATCTCGTACAGCTCCTGGGGGAATCCGCCAAAATCGTGAATCGTCGGGAAGGTATCCATCGTTCCCACCATTTGCTCAAAAGCTTCCCAGTGGGCCGAAAACATGACAATCGCTCGCGGCTTTCGCGGGAGCAGCTTAGGCAATTGGTTCAGTGCTTCTGTATAATCATTGTTTTCTATGGCAAGCAACGGGGCACCATGTGCGATGAAAAAAGACGGCATCATTTGCAGCACACTCTCCTCTATACTTTTTAAACTCAGTTACTTTTAGTAAGTATCATATCTCATATTCATCCCGGTTACAAGTGTATACTGAATCGATGCCGCTTCTTTCTTCTGAACAAAAAAGGCTTGCCGCTCCATAAGAACGACAAGCCTTTGAAAGGAAAAGTGCAATTACTTCGCTGCTGCGAAACGCTTGCTAACTTCATCCCAGTTTACAACGTTCCAGAACGCACCGATGTAGTCAGGGCGTTTGTTTTGGTAGTTCAGGTAGTAAGCATGCTCCCAAACGTCCAGACCGAGGATAGGTGTTTTACCTTCCATGATCGGGCTGTCTTGGTTAGGAGTAGAGCTGATCGCTACTTTACCGCCTTCTGCAGTCAGCCAAGCCCAGCCGGAGCCAAAGCGAGTAGTAGCTGCTTTTGCGAATTCTGCTTTGAAGTTGTCAAAGCTTCCGAAAGCCGCGTTGATTGCGTCAGCCAGTTCGCCAGTTGGTGCGCCGCCGCCATTCGGGCTCATGATTTCCCAGAACAGTGTGTGGTTAGCATGTCCTCCACCGTTGTTGCGAACAGCAGTGCGGATGGACTCAGGCAGAGCATCCAGATTGCTGATGAGCTCTTCAATGCTTTTACCTTGTAGGTCAGCGTGTGCTTCCAGAGCTGCGTTCAGGTTATTAACATACGTAGCATGGTGGCGTCCGTGATGGATCTCCATGGTTTGTGCGTCGATATGTGGTTCCAGAGCGTTGTGTGCATAAGGCAATGCAGGAAGTTGATGTGCCATTTTAACATTCCTCCTCAAATTATGTAGGTCAAGCTTACGCCTTCATTATACTTCAAGGCAGCCACTTTTGCAACAAATCGGTATGCAAAGTATATTAATCTATGTATTATTTCAAAGATTTCCATCTTGCAAACAAAACGGAGAGTGCTAGACTTGGATTATTACAAACGAAGAAAATCAGGTGATTACTAGTGGAAATGGACTTATCAACGATCGTACTTCTCGCCGTCTTTGGATTTGTTGCAGCATTCATCGACAGTACCGTCGGTGGAGGCGGACTCATCTCCCTCCCCGCCCTGCTCGGTCTAGGGATGCCTCCGTACCTTGCTCTTGGCACCAATAAATTGGCTGGTACCATTTCATCTGCCACCAGCTCCTACACCTTTATCAAGAGCGGTAAATTTGACAAGAAGCTCATGCTGATTTTATTTCCCGTCTCATTGATCGGCGCCTATTTCGGAGCGAAAACGGTTTTGTTCGTTCCCCAGGAGTTCTTGAAGATTCTGGTCGTTATTATGATGGCACTCATTTTTGTTTACACCCTTTTTAACAAACGATTCGGTCAAGATTCCAACTACAAGGGTCTGACCAAATTCACCCTCGGCATCGGGATTCCATTTACCTTTTTGATCGGATTTTACGATGGATTTTTCGGGCCTGGGACCGGTTCGTTCTTTGTTTTTCTGATGGTGCTTTTGTTTGGCTATGATTTTGTGATTGCGGCGGGAAATGGCCGAATATTGAATCTGGCCAGTAACATCTCTGCGCTTTTTGTTTTCACAATGGAGGGCAAGGTCGTCTTTATGACTGGTCTCATCATGGGGATCGCGATGCTGTTGGGCGCAAATCTCGGTGCCAAAATGGCCATTAAAACCGGGGTGCGCTATGTCCGCCCGTTGTTCTTGGTCGTATCTATCACCTTAATTGTGAAGATGGTTTATGAATTGATTTTTACAGGTTGATTACGTTGCTGTTGTGGTGGGGAGGAAACAGGAGAAAACGCTCAGCTTCTTGGGCCACCCCCTGGGGGATTGACTGCCCGACTCCATGAAAAAAAGCGAAACCCGCGTCCAAAGTCGTCCATTCAGTAGGTGTCTCAGAGGTGGACGCTAAAGGCTTGTTTCTCTTTTTTTCATTGCGTCTCGGTCGGCGTCCCAAAGATCTTCGCTTTTTTCTCCTGTTTCCTCTACAAGCCTTTAATCCTCACGGTGTTTTCAAAGCCTTAAAAGATTGAAGAACGTAATCAGTTACGCTAGAGAAGAATATTTCCAGACGTAGCGACTTGTGGAGTCCTACCCAGCGGAGAAGGGATTAGCGGGCAACAGAAACGCAACCGTGCCCATGCTACGTAGCGGCTACCACTTTTGCGTTTCCCCGCTAATCCCTTCGGAGCGGGCAGTCCAATCTCCCAGAGGGACGGAGCACTGAGCCTAGTCTGGAAATATTCTTCTCTCCACTACAGCCATAAGTACATAAAGAGTCAGCCTGCAAACATCTACAGGCTGACTTTTTATGTTTGGCTCTTAGTTAGCTCCGGCGGTTACAGCTTTGGCCTGATGATCACGCACCGCCTGATTGCTCGCCGCCATAAACGCCTGCGCGACCGCCATCAGTACATCACGATGCTCGGCAACACCTTTGAAATGACTGCCGTTGGCGCTAACCGTCACGATCGCTTCTCCTGTCGCATGCTCTCCTGACGACAACGAATACAGCTCCATGTCCGTAAACTCCACGTCGAACGGCAATGCCTGCTTGATGCCAGCCACCAATGCCTCCACAGGTCCTTCTCCGGTGCCAGAGTATGCTTGTTCTTCACCCGTCACATTGTTCGTAATCGTGCAGGAAGCCATGCGATGTCCGGAAGTACCCGTGAGTACCTGAGCATTTACGAGGGTGAACGGCTCCAGTACCGCATTCACGGTATGTCCCACCAGCTCAAGCAGCTGATGATCCTGTACGACCTTTTGCTTGTCAGCCAGCTCTTTAAATTCGACGTACAATGTCTCCATCTGCTCATCGGTCAGCTGTACCCCGAACTCATTTACCCGGTGCTTGATAGCATGGCGTCCGGAGTGTTTTCCGAGAATGATCATGTTGCGCGGCACGCCCAGACTCTCTGGGTCCATGATTTCGTACGTACTGCGCTCTTTCAACAAGCCATCCTGATGGATACCCGCTTCATGCTGAAAGGCATTGCGACCAACGATCGGTTTGTTGAATGCAATCGGGAAGCTCATGGCACGGCTCACCTTTTGCGAAGTGGTGTAAATGTGCTCCGGTCTGATTCCTGTCTCGGCATCCAGCGCTTCTTTGCGCGTCTCAATTGCCATCACCAGCTCTTCCAAGGAGCAATTGCCTGCACGCTCACCGACACCGTTGACTGTGACCTCCACTTGCGTAACCCCAGCACGAATCGCTGCAAGACTGTTTGCAACTGCCAGCCCCAGGTCATTATGGCAATGTGCACTAAACTCTACCTTGTCACTGCCACGAACGTTTTTCATGACGCGAGTGAACATGGCCCCGTACTCTTCCGGTAGCGCATATCCGACCGTATCCGGGATGTTGATAATTGTCGCCCCTTCTTCAATTGCCGCCTCGATCATCTCAAAAAGGAACTCATCGCCTGTACGCGTCGCATCCATCGGAGAAAATTCAATCCGGTCTACAAACTGTTTGCCGTACGCAATCATCTCGCGGGCGATTTTAATCACCTGCTCTCTCGACTTGCGCAGCTGGAAGTCCAGATGAATGTTGGAGGATGACAGGAACATATGCAGTCTGCGACGCTCTGCTGCTTGTGTAGCTCGAACGGCAGCGTCGATGTCTTCCTTCACTGCACGAGCAAAGCCACAGATCTCCACACCGTGCACCTCTTGTGAAATGCGCTGCACTGCCATGAAGTCTCCAGGGCTGGAGATTGGGAAGCCTGGCTCAATGACATCCACGCCGAGGTCTGCCAATTGCTTCGCGATGACGATTTTTTGCTCGGGAGAAAGAGATGCTCCTGGTGCTTGTTCTCCGTCACGCAGTGTCGTATCAAAAATATGGATTCTTTTTGTCATGGGTATTGCCTCCTCAATTTTTAATTGTTTTCTCCAATAAAAAAAGCCCACCGTCTCCTTTACAAGAGACGACAGGCCTTTGGCTGCCGCGGTACCACTCTCGTTGACTCCTCTTTTGAAAAAGGGAACCCACCTCGCTGTCCCGATGACGTGGGACGATCCGTCAAGGTCTACTGTGTCGTTTTTCAACCTTGCCGCTCCCGGGTGAGATTCAAGCATTTCTTGACTGCGTCGCACCTACCCGCAGCTCTCTGGACAAGAAATTCGCTTTACTAGCTCCCGTTCTTCGCGTTTGTTGTATGTAGTTTGTAGTTTCTCGTGTTCAAAACAAAAAGGCCTGCCGTCTCTATCGAAGAGACGACAGACCATGTCTATCGCGGTACCACTCTCGTTGACCCCAGCTGTTCACCGGAAGTCCACCTCACGTACTGATCCCAGTCGATCAGCACAACCCGATCACGGAGGTTAACCGTCAGAACTTACTGCTTGATGCAGCGCTACATCTTGTTCAGTCCTGCCGCTCCCGGGCGAGCTTCACTGGCTTCTCTGACTGCGTTGCACCATCCCGCAGCTCTCTAAACAGATCAGACCACTTACTGTTCCCGTTCTTCGCGTTATTTTTGTTATTGTTTGAAATTTTATTCGGTTTATATCCGGTTGTCAATATTTAATTCAACCCTCTCACCGAGCTGCGGCCGAACTGCTTGTAATAAAGGCAGGCGAGACACAGAATTACGATCACTAAAGCAGAGTAAATATTGCTATAGACGGACGCGCCTGGATAACTATTGAGCAGATTCCAGCTCATAGCAGCTCCTTCATCAATCGTTTTGCCGTACAAGGTAGCAGCTAGTGCTCCTGCAATAAAGTTCAGCATCGCCAGCATTCCCATACCAACACCGATCTGTTCTTTTGGCAGCGTCTGCGAGATTGCGTTTGACATCGAAATCATCATAAACGATAGCCCGACATTGCCAAATATCAGAAAGATAGCAATGAGAAATGGAGACACTCCCGCAAAGGACGAGAAAAGGGCGAAGCTGCTCAAAAGAAGCACGGACGCTGTGTAGAATAAATATGAATTCCCTTTCTTGTCTGCTAGAATCCCGGCTTTTTTCCCCAAGATTGCGGTCACAATGGCTCCCGGTACCATGACAAAGCCAATTAGCCCCGGTGCCAGATGATTCACATTGGCCAACAACTGCGGACTAAGGAAAGCGAACGAATAGCCACTCCCGATCATCAAAAAGGCAATGACCAGTCCAAGCGAATAGCGTTTCTCCGGAATAAGCCAGGGCGAATGAACGGTTCGCTCGTCGTACGAATTCTCACCAAGAACAAAAGGAATGAGATGATGCACCCCAGTGCGAGCAGCAAGCTCTGATTCGAAATAGCAAGCAGAAGCAGCGCAATCGTTACTGCAAGCAGCCCACCGCCGATCCAGTCCATTTTGACGGATGCTCTCTCCTCCTCCTCCAAATACTTACGGAAATAAGGCAAGGCGAACAGAGTGAACAGCGGCATACAGAACAGCCATCTCCAGTCGAGCAGACTGACCAACAGGGAGGAAAGCACGGGACCTAATGCACTGCCGATTGCCAGCCCGGTCATCGATATCCCTAGAGCTCGCCCCCTTCTCTCCTGTGGAAAATAACGCACCGGTATGATTGAAGAGGTAGCCGGAATAACAGCAGCTCCTGCAGCCTGCACAATTCTCCCCAAGAGCACCATGGCATAATTGTGAGCAAAAAACCCGATAAGGGAGCCGATTGCAAACAGAATCAGTCCGAACGTAAGCAGATTTTTGAGTTTGTAAGAATCGGCTAGCTTTCCGTACATCACGGTTCCAACGGCATAGATTAACAAAAAAGCGGATGTCACCCAGCTTACTTGGCTAAAGGATAAATCAAAATCTGCCCTGATTTGCGGCAAAACGATATTAAACATCGTAGCACTCATCACCGTAATCATTAGAGTAAACACGAGTATGCGAAGAACTTTGTCAGCAGATTGTTGCTGTGCTTGAGTTTGCATGTATGAAAGACACCTCTCGTTATCACCGATTTCTTCCCGGGAAGGTGATTGTTTGCCTTGCTTGTTGTAGTTTATAATGATTTTAAAATAAACGAAAATATATCTTATTATATACAGTTGATATACCTGAGTATATGGAGTTGAATCGAATGGAATTGTTGCAGCTGCACTATTTCCGAACAGTCGCCAAGTGGCAGCATATGACGAAGGCCGCCCAAGAGCTGCGGATCGCCCAACCGGCTCTCAGTAAGACCATTTCCCGGCTGGAGGACGATGTCGGGGTTCCGTTATTTGATCGCGAGCGGGGACGCATTCGGCTGAATACATTTGGGAAGGCGTATTTGGAGCGTGTAGAAAAAGCACTCAATCTGCTGGACGAAGGTCAAAGGGTCGTGTCCGATCTGGCAGGTCTGGAGCATGGCGGGATACATCTGGCGACATCGACCTTGGATCTTTTATCAGAACCGTTAGGTAAGTTTCTCGCGCTTCATCCCGATGTTCATTTTCAGATCACCCAAGCGACCATAGAAGAAATGGCAACCCTCATGGAGTCTGGTGAAGTGGATATTTGCTTCACACATTTGCCGATCAAGCAGGCGAATTTTTTGATCACACCCGTACTGAAAGAGGACATTCATGTAGCTGTCCCTCGTACGCATCGCTTAGCCACGCAAACGAGTATTCGACTAAGCGAGCTGGCTGATGAGTCATTTATCGGCTACCGAGAGGACTTTCCCATCCAAATGCTGTACGATCAGTTCTTTCAAAAAGCAGGGATTACCCCCAAATTCGCTTGTCGTGTAGATGATCCAGGCTCTATCAAAAAACTGGTCCGTGCTGGTCTAGGCATTGCCCTCTATGGCTGTATCAATAGAGAAGAAGATCCTGATCTTGTCATGCTTCCGATCAAGCACCCGATCTGCCAACGTCATTTTCAAATGATCCGGCATGAAAAAAGATACCTCTCCTTGGCCGCTCGCAAATTTTGTGATTTTATCGTCCAGTATTTTGCTGAGTAAAACAGAAAAAAGCCTGGCATCAACTCGCCAGGCTCTTCCCCTACTATTGCTTTCCTTTTCGTTGTTTCACGCGTAAAATAATGCCGTCAATGAGCAGTCCAATACCCGCTCCGTAAAAAGGTGCCGCAAACCGAGTTCCCTCTGCAAGCGGCAGGTCTTTCAAATACACGATAAATACACCGACAATAAAACCGATCATCGTGTAGCGCAGCCGGGTAGGCCCCATCACGACACTCCCTTTCACGCTACTTTCCGAATTTATTTGGCATTTTCATGTTTTTCATCGTACGGCTCATCTGTTTGAGCTGCTTTTGGTTAAGATTCATTCCCATTGAACGGGCCATGGCTTGCAGCTGCTTGTCGTCCATTTGCATGTTGGACATTTGTTTTTTCAGTAAATAAGTCCCTCCATAAAATCCACCAGCGAGACCGATTAACAATGTAACAATTGGAATTACCCAGTTGTACCAAGCCATCAATACATTACCTTCCTCTATACGTAATTATGAACTCTTTTTTTATTGTACCATAGTTGGGCTATCTGTAAATTGTGATTAGAAAACTTGGAAAATGAGAACACTGCCCTCAACATTATCTTTGTTCCAAGCATATTCTAAGAGCAAGAGGTGAAACAAAATGGCTCCAATTGTCATTCTGGACGCTGGGCACGGTGGCAGCGATCCAGGCGGAGGAAACAACGCGCAGTTTACCGAGAAAAATATGAATCTACAAATATCGTTGTACCAATATAATCGTTTCTTGGCTCTAAATATTCCTGTCGCGATAACTCGAACTACCGATGCGACTCTTACCAGTGATGCCCGGACGGCTCTGGTTCGAAACAGCGGCGCTCGCTACTGCATCTCGAACCATATTAACTCAGGTGGCGGTCGAGGCTCGGAAGTCATCTATTCCATCTATGGCGCCCCAACCTTTCCCAGCTTGATCCAGGATGGCCTGGCAGCGCAAGGAATGCCGAATCGACGAATTTTTACGCGGACACTGCCTGATAATCCGCGTCTCGATTACTACTTCATGCACCGGGAGACTGGTAGCGTAGAGACGGTGATCGTCGAATATGGCTTTGCCGACAATACTTTGGATGCAAATAAACTACAGCAGGATTGGCGGGATCTCGCGGAAGCCGTAGTTCGGGCATTTTGCACGTACGCTAAACTTCCTTACCAACCTCCAACTACGCCTACTCTTCCCCCTACTTCAACTCCAAAGCCTACCGCTGCACCAACGCTTGCTCCCACAACCTCTCCTGGAAACGGCGGAGGAAACACGCCTGATTGGAAACAGGACGCCATCAACTGGTTGTATGATCAAGGTTTATTAACGGACGAAGCATGGCGCAATCAACCTGACAAACCTCTGCCACTCTGGGCACAGGCCGTCATCCTGAAGCGCTTATTCGATAAGCTGAAAATGTAGCGTCTTTTGCTTAATCGTCTGCCTTAAAGCGGGTCAGCGGCGTGTCCGTTAAACCCGAATAGTTTCTTTTTGCTGGCACACTCACCAATTCGTCCTCTGGATAGCGATAGGCGGTTAGCATTCCGCCGAACACACATCCTTGGTCGATGTTGATGGTGCCATTTTTTCGTTTGGGTTCTGGATGCGGCTCATGTCCCCAAACGATAATGGGCGAAGTAACCTTTCGCTCTTTTGCCCACTCTTTTCGAATCGGACGCCCATCCGGTCCCGTCCCTGCGACATCGCCATATCGGCAAAACGTATAGACCGCAGGTGAATCCATCCCTATGTAATCATCTCGAATCCCCGCGTGAACGGCGACCGCTACTATTTTTTCATTCCGTTTGATGATCATGTGTGAAGGAGAAGAAAACAGCAATCTGCGGCTCTGCTCCCGTAGCAAGGATGCCTTTTTCGGCCCATATTCTTGCTGATAAAGCCGGAGCTCCTCTTCTACCTTTTCATCCCCGTGAGCCAATGTCACAGGCCTGCCATCCAACCAGCGGGCTACCTTCCACCCGTGATTGCTATCTACCATCTCTGCCAAGCCTAACGTGACGTGATGGTGAAAAAATTGCAGCATCTTGATTGAGTAAGGTCCACGACTTGTGATATCACCGAGGGAAAGGAGCTTTCGGCCTTGGGGATGGCGATACGTACCGTCTTTACTTTGCTGATACCCCAAGCGTTGGAGTAATTCAATAAACTCGTCGTAGCAGCCGTGAACATCGCCTATAAGATCTACGCCATTGTCAGCCGAAAGCACTTTTGAGCGTGTTTGAGGTTTGTGCCTCATAGCCCGTCCCTCCTTTCGTTAAAGGTATTCAAAAGGTCGTCTTTTGATCACGAAGTTAGCAGGTTCTCGTCACTATCTTGGTGATGAAAAGACGACTTTTTGAACTCTCTGTTTTTCACACGATATTAGTTACTTACTATCTTTACCACATCCGCGAAAAAAACACGCGAAAGAGCCCCTAGTTTACCAAGGAGCTTTTGGCGCGTCTATCTATAAGTGAACCCCTATCATTATCCCAAGCTATGCGTATGCACGTAAATGGCCGCCTGCGTGCGATCCTCAACGTTCAGTTTGGCAAGAATGTTGCTGACATGCGTCTTGACCGTTTTGATACCAATGATCAGCTCATCCGCAATCTCCTGGTTGGACTTGCCCTGACCGATCAGCTTCAAAACCTCCAACTCGCGTGGTGTCAGTTGCTCGTGAGGGTGAGACTCTTGACCGTGACGGAAACGGGCCATGATTTTTCCTGCCACTCTCGATTCCAAGACAGGCTCTCCCGCTGCAGCAGAGCGGATTGCCTTTGCAATCTCGGCCGCACGCGATGTCTTCAACAGGTAGCTGAATGCCCCCGCTTCAATAACTGGATATACCTTTTCGTCATCAATAAAGCTGGTCAGGACAATAACCTTACTGGATGGACAAGTGTCACGAATGCGGCGAGTCGCTTCTACACCACCGATGCCCTCCATAACTAAATCCATCAGAACGACATCCGGGCGCAGCTCCTGCGTCATGCGAACCCCTTCTTCTCCACTGCCTGCTTCTGCTACGACTTCAATATCATCCTCAGTCGACAAATAAGCAGCCAGCCCCATTCGAACCATTTCGTGATCATCAACCAGTAGTACCCGAATCACTCAGCCCTCACCCTTCCCGTTCCGTCTGTGACATCAGAGGAATACGCACCTCGATTTGCGTCCCCTTCCCGATCGCCGAATAAATCTCCATGGAGCCTCCGACCTCTGTCACGCGCTCTTTCATACTGCGCAAGCCGTAGGACGTTAACTTTTCCCCATCCGGATCAAAACCAACGCCGTCATCCGATACCCGCAGGCGAACCTGCTCCTGGAGCGTAAACAGCTTCACTGTAATCAGCGTAGCTCTTGCATGACGCAATGTATTAGACAAGGACTCCTGTAAAATGCGGAACAAATGATCCTCGATTCCACTCGGCAATCCTTCGACGTCTTCGATCTCCCAAGTCAGCTGCATGCTATTTTTACGCGTCAGCTCATCTAAAAGTTCCAGAATTGCTTCCTTCAACGATTTGTTTTGTAACGTAGCTGGACGAAGGTGCAATAACAATGCCCTCATCTCGGCTTGTGCAGCTGCTGCCATTTCTTCGACCAATTCAATCTGTTGTGCTGCACGTTGCGGATTTTTTTCGACGAGCCGCTTCATCGCCGCGGTCGTCATCGCAATCGCAAATAATTGCTGACTGACGGCATCATGCAGTTCTCTTGCCAGTCTCTGTCGCTCTTCTGTTACAGCCGCATGCTTTAATTGTTCGGCCAAAGCCGCATTGTGGTTCGATAGCCGTTGCAAAGATACTACTTGCTCTTCCCATTGCGAAGCCAAGCGATTAATCTGCCAGCCTAATTCGCCGATCTCATCGACACCCAAATCGGCAACCCGATACGAAAGCATCCCGCGTCCTAGCTTCATCGCCGCTTCCCAAAGCACGTTGAGACGCTTTTTCAACAAGTTGCCGAGTATATAGGAAATGATTAATGCAACTAAGACACCGGCCGGCAAAGAAACTACAAAAGCGGCCAGCTGAATCAAGCCCTCTGGCTCGTTAGGCAGATTAATGCCCATATATTCTTCCAGCCACCAAACGAATTGGCGGTCGCTAATCATCTTGTTGTACCACCGATGAATACCGGGGTGATCTCTCCATAAAAAGTATAGCCAAAAGAAACAAATAAACGCGACAGTTACTGCACTGACGGCCAATAACACGCCATAGCGCACATAATGCCACTGAATACTTGCCAATCGCTGTCGACGCATTCGCCAGTACCTCCTAGATGTACTTGACTTTTATATCGCCGACAAGCAGCGAGATATGCAAGTTTACTTTTTGCAATGCTTTATCATAGTGATCAGAACGAATCTTTACGCTACGATTAATCCCCCCCTGTCGGTGGCTTAGCACCTCCAGGTCACCAATGCTCAGCCCTGCCGTAACCGATACGGGAAGGTCTACAGGCACGTATATTGTCACATCGCCTACCCAGCCCTCTACGACAAGAATTGCCTCGTCCCGCATCAGCATTGCCCGGGAAAGATCGATGACAACATCCCCGATTCCATGCCAAACATGCAAGTGATTCAGTTCAAAACGGCCCGAGGTCAAATGATAGTCTCCAATGAGTGAGCTGCGGGAATCTTTTGGCAACATGTCGTCATGTGAAGAAGACATTCCTTCGTGATGAGGAGCTTTCCCACCAAAATGCTTCCATTTGTTCCAGCTGTCCGTCCAGTGACGGGACCTAACTGAAACCTTCCCATCACTCGTAAACTTCGGATCACTCGTCACAATCGGCTCAGCAACCGATGGCGTCACCATATCCGATGGCGTTACCATATCGTCAAATGGCGGTGGATTCACACGGTGATTTCGTGTGCTGTTCTTCCCACGAATCAACTGAAAGCCGAAATAAATAAACACGATTGGCACTGCTATCTGGAACAAATCATCAACCCCGATGCCAAACCACATGTCCATTGCAATGATGGTTCCCAGGGAAAATAGAATCCCTCCGCCAATGCGTTTTTTCTGTCCCCACAAACGGAGACCGAAATAAATAAGCACCATCGGCCACAAATCAAACAGACCGAACGATATCATACCCACACTGTCTAACAAAAGACCAATACCCGTGAAAATAATCAGGATACCAGCCAACATTTTGTGCAAACGGGACAGTTTCACAAAAGTCTCCTCTCTCACGCCCCATGCCGATCGTTTTCATTTTGACCATTGCGACATGTATAGATGAATGCAGGCGGAATGTTCAGCAGGGTAAAGTCGGTCTCCACCCAGGGAAAACGATCCTGCAACTCAGCTTGGAGTTGTAGCGAATATTGGAATGTAATAAAAAGGCCGCCTGGCTTCAGTACAGACTGAACTTCTTCCAGAATAGCTGCCCGTAGCTCTGGTGGGAAATTGGCGAATGGCAGACCTGAAATAATGACATCTGCATTCCCAAGGTTCAACTCCTCCAAGTAAGTCCTAAGTTGAGTCGCTTCCTCTCTGATAAGCAGATCGGGAAAACGTGATTGAAGCATAGAGCGAAAATGGGAATCTCGTTCCACAAGCACGTAATGTGTATTGGGACGCAAGCTCTGATAAATCGTTTGGGTAAATGCCCCTGTACCAGGTCCCAGCTCCAGGATCACATCGGTTGAAGCCCAATCGACGCTTTTCAACATACGCTCACATAAAAAACGCGAGCTAGGGATGATACTACCGACGCGTCCAGGCTCAGCGATAAACCTTCGCAAAAAGACCAAGAAGTCCAACAGAATCGTACCTCCTAGGGGAAAAGCAGCCTGATGGTAACAGGCTGCCGAATTGACACAATCTATTCTACACCCAGTCCCCCAGTTCCTGTCGAATTAGGATTGTACTGGTTTCGCCACTGGTGTTTTTACCTCTTGAATGGATGCTTTAATGCTAGCAAGCTCTGCATCGAGATCGTCCTTTTCCAGATCAGACAAAGCACTCTCCCAAGCGCGGTTTGTTTGGCTCCATTGTCCGCTCATTTGCGCTTCAGCTTCCATGCGCAGTACTTTTTCTTCCATGCGAGCGAAGCCACGGCCTGCAGACTGATTACCGATACCGACAACTGCATGATTGACTTGCTTTTGTGTACGAGCCACTTGTGCACGTGCCATCAGTGTGAACTTTTTCGCACGCATTTTATAGAACTCTTCCTTCAGTTCAGCCAGCTTTTCACGCATTTGCGTAGCTGCCTCTGATGCAGACAGGTAGAGAGCTTCATATTCCGCTGCACGACCCTCGTACTGCTTCTTGTCAGCGAGTGCTCGACGAGCCAGCTCGTCTTCACCTTCAGTTAATGCCAGCTTAACTTGACGATCGCGTTTTTCAATCAATGCGTTCGCCTCATCCAATTGCTGACGGAATTTCTTTTCCAGTGCTACCTGGCGGGCAACGGCTACTTCTACTTGTCCGATTTCTACTTCCATGTCACGCATATATTGATTCAGCATTACTACTGGGTCTTCCATCGAATCCAATGCATCATTCACCGAAGCTACTGTCAGATCACGCAAACGTTTAAAGATACTCATTATTATTTCCTCCTCATCATATCACATCATATTGTTCATCCAAAAGACTCTTGCGACACAGCGTTATTGTGGGCGTCTTCTTACGTTTTTCTCCCAAGCGTCCAGCGTATCTTCCTTTAATACTTTTTGGGCCCATTCACGCTCCCAAACAGGTGGCGCTTGTTTGGGTTGATGGCTGGGACGCAGTAAGCGATATCCCAGATAAATCACCCCAATGGCCAGAAGCGCGTGAAACAGCAGGTCAAGCTTGCCAATCAACATCAGGAGCCCGAATAGGAAGACCAGGACTCCCCAAAAGCGTGAACCGGTTTGTCCCAGTATCTTTTTGGCACCGTATATCATGATCACACCGGGAATGATGAACCCGATCAAGTCTCCGATATCGATACCCACCAGATCCAGGAGAACCAACCCACCGACTAGCAGCAGAACCAGCCCGAGTAGAACTTTGCCAGACCGTTCGCTCATTACTCGCTTACCTCCATTCGTTTTTGCATGTGGTGCTTGTGGAACGTTATGCCCTTATTGTAGCCCTCGGCATAGGCTTCCCATAACGGGCGTGCGGTTGGTTTTTCCCTCCGTCCTTGGACGGAGACAATTTCCTGCCCTAATCGGACGAGCTGTCCCGCAAGGCTGCACAAGCTAGCGTCGAAAGGGGACTTGCACTGTCGAACGAAAACGTTACAGCATTTGACGGTATTTTTGTGACGAATATGTGAACTGACAGATGAAAAAGAAGGAAAAAAGGGACTGACGTAGAATCTTCGTAAGAGTGCGTGTAAAAAAACATCGAAAAATAGCCGAATTCCGCTTGGCGGAAACGGGGGAACCACGTTTTTGGGGTGAATGGTTGCTACTTACAGCAGCCTAGGGCGTCCTTTCGACCGAACCCTTCAGCTAACCTCGTAGGCTCACGAAGGGAGCAGTTTCTTTTGCGCAAGGTGGTTTTATCTTTATTTATGGCTGGATTGCTTGCTATGGGGGCAGGCGCTGCACATGCTGCTGAGGAGAAATCTCTTAATGAAGTAGTCAGCGGCTTGTACGGTACCCCTTACAAATCTTCCGGCACGTCCAAAAAGGGCTTTGACTGCTCCGGTTTCACGCGCTACGTATTTGATGCGTTAGGTGTAGACCTACCTCACAATTCTGCTTCCCAGTACGAATTAGGTACAGAGGTAGCCAAGAAAGATTTGCAGCCAGGCGATCTCGTGTTCTTCAATACGAACGGTCGCAGCATTTCACACGTGGGTATCTACATTGGAGACGGCACATTCGTGCACTCGGAATCTGGTCGTGGAGTCGTCAACACCAAGTTGAACGATCCATACTACTGGAGCAAGCGTTATGTAGGCGCCAAGCGTCTCAGCGTACCTGTTCTAGCAAAAGCAGAGACTCCGAAAAAAGAAAAAGCGGTGCAAGCTGCATCGTTGCCGGAAAAACCAGCTAAAAAATAGTCGTTCGGCAAAATAATAAAAGCCAGGGACATAGCGTCTCTGGCTTTTTCTGACGAAGTTTAGTACCTGGTCTAAAGAGGTACCCTCACTTATTAGTGAAACCTAATAACTTACGGGGTTTCTTCCCCTGATTCGGTCAAACCATGTTATGATAGACAAGAACATTCTTTGAATGGTGTTTCCTTATTAATAGAAGTAACTGGGGGTTGTTCCGGTGAAAGATCACATTTTAATTGTCGATGACAATCTGGAGATTATTGAACTGCTAGAAGACATTTTGGAGAATGAAGGCTTTACCGTCTCTTCAGCGGAGAGCGGCGAAGATGCACTTGCACTGCTCAGTCAAGGAGAGCGACCCAACCTGATCCTTTTGGATATAATGATGCCCAACATGAGTGGCTACGAGCTCTGTTCGCAGATTCGCCGTGAGTGGGATTTGCCTATACTGTTTCTCAGTGCAAAAGGAAAAGCTGTAGATAAGGTAGTTGGCTTCGAAATTGGCGCAGACGATTACATCACGAAGCCTTTTGATACGGAAGAGCTGCTCGCTCGTATTCGCGCCCACCTTCGTCGCTACGAGCGCATTCGCAAGCATACCGAAGAGCAGCCAGAAAAGGAAACGGCCACTTCTCCAATTACCGTTTTGAAATTCAAGGACTTGGAAATTCATAAAGAAACGTATTCCGTTTATGTATGCAATCAAAAGATCGAGCTCTCTACCAAAGAATTTCAACTACTCACGTTCCTCGCAGAAAATGCGGGTATCGTCTTTACGCGAGAGCAAATTTATGACCGTGTCTGGGGATATGGCTATGGCTCACTCAATACAGTGACCGTCCATATCAAAAACCTCCGTGAAAAGCTGGAAACAGAGCGGCAATTCATTAAAACACAATGGGGGACAGGCTACGTATTTATCGGGGAGAAGCTTTAAATGAGCTTACGCAACAAAATCTTCCTCTCCTTCATTGCCTTGATCACACTC